>CAYLRV010000003.1:0-172711 GCA_964386395.1 uncultured Chitinophaga sp. | reverse complement strand
GCCGACTTGCTCGAGCTCTTCAATGTATTTGCCCCCAGTTATGGACTGCCGCAGGTATCGCAGGAAACAGCCTATATGCTGGAGATATCCTTATTCTGCGAGGGCCGGTTGAAACAGGAAATGTTCAGGGCCGGTATTGTCGCATTTTCCGATCGTATCAACTCTGTGCTGGCCCCCACCAGCTTCATTCAGTATGGCAATAAAAATCTTGAAGGCATTGAAGAAACCAGGGCCACCCGTGTCTATTTAAAAACGGTGGATGCAAACAGCGAAAACCTCTTGCAGTACTTAGATGCCAAACAATACCGTGTCAATAAAGACAAAACAGCTTTTGGCCGTGGCCGGCAGATTTTTAAAGGCATCATCACCGCACTGGGCCTCTTTGGTTTTCTTGTGGTGGTCATGGCATTAATGCTGTTTAGCTTCTACCTCCAGTTGCTGGTGGCACGTAGTAAAGACAACCTGCAGTTGCTTATTACCCTGGGGTACTCACCTGCCTGGATAAGCCGAAATGTATCACGCCAGTTTATCCCGATATATATAATCGTAATTGTATCAGCCCTGCTGGTTACACAGTTAATTCAATGGGCCTTCCACCACTTTGTTATGTACGATCGGCCTGAGCTGCAAACAATCGTACACTGGAGTGTATTTGCCGTCGCTTCATTATTAGTTATACTGTCTGCCTGGGCTAACTACCGGATGGTAAAGCGTATTGTGGGCCGGCTGTAGCAGCCCATCCCCGTTGCAGGCGGCGCAGTGTTTCATCTTTAATAGAAAGCATTTCAGATTTCGTGCCTTCGAGGGTCATATCCTGCACCTGTATAGTTATACCGGTCACCTTTCCTTCCTCATTCCGCTTAAAGGTGGCCGTGCCTGCATAGGCCACTACTTCAAACACATCTTTGGTATCCGTTTTCTTCAGTTCCGAATTGCCCATGGCAGAAGTAGCGGTCAGTACGTTATTATCCAGCACCACCCCTATTTCTGACACAGGGCCCGATGTGAATGTGTACTTACCCAGGTACTCTTGCAAGGTAGTGTCAGCCTGGGCATGTACCAAGGTGAATGAACAAAGTAGTAGCAGCGAAAAGAGCAATTTTTTCATGGCTGTATGGTTTTTACATGAAAGCTAAGACAAAAAAATTATACGCCCTCATAGATTATAGCTGCACCCTGCCCCACCCCCACACACATTGTGGCCAGGCCATACTGCTGCCCGCTCCGCTTCATTTCGTGCAGCAGCGTGGCCGAAATGCGCACACCGCTGCAGCCCAGTGGGTGGCCGATAGCAATGGCACCGCCGTTTACATTTACTTTATTCGCATCCAGGCCCAGTTCCTGTATACAGGCCAGCGATTGGGATGCAAAGGCCTCGTTCAGTTCCACCAATCCTATATCTGCAATAGTAAGGCCGACCCGTTGCAAAGCCTTCTGTGTAGCCGGCACTGGGCCGATGCCCATAATGGCAGGGTCTACTCCGGCTACAGCCATGGCTTTAATTTTTGCCAGCGGCTGCAGGTCATATTTTTTCAACGCGGCAGGGCTTACCAGCAGCAGGGCGGCGGCCCCATCATTAATGCCAGATGAATTGCCTGCGGTTACTGTTCCGTCTTTTATAAACGCTGGTTTTAGTGAAGCTAATTTTTCTAATGAGGTTTCTCTTGGATGTTCATCATGCGTCATCCAGCTTACCAATCCTTTCTGGTTCATTTCATAGGGCACTACCTCATCAGCCCATTTATCAGCCGCTTTAGCGGCAACATATTTTTGTTGCGAGGCCAGGGCAAATTCATCCTGCTGCTGCCGGCTTATATTCCATTGCTTCGCTACATTCTCTGCAGTTTCGCCCATGGTACAGGGGTGGTACATAGCAGCCAGTTGTTTATTAATAAAGCGCCAGCCCATGGTGGTATCAAACATTTCCTGGGATCGGCCAAAGGCATCGCCCGTCTTACTCACTACATAGGGTGCCCTGGTCATGCTTTCCACACCGCAGGCTACCACTACTTCTGCATCGCCGCACATTATCTGCCTGGCACCATCCATTACTGCTTGCAGGCCCGAAGCACAAAGCCGGTTTACTGTATTACCGGCCACTGTAACCGGCAGTCCGGCCAGCAGTGCTGCCATTCGGGCCACATTGCGGTTATCTTCCCCCGCCTGGTTGGCGGCCCCGGCTATTACATCTTCCACAGCATTTACATCAACCGTGTCATTACGTTGCAGCAAGGCACGGATAGTATAGGCCAGCATATCATCCGGTCTTATTCCACTCAGGGCACCGCCGTATTTACCTATAGGTGTACGCACCGCGTCAACTATATAAACTTCATTCATACAAAAAGAATATGGGCAAATATCCGGTAAATACCTGTTAGCCCGGCATGGACATTTTACCCGCCCCTTCCCTGCATATTTTCTTTCGGGCAATGTATGAGATAGCCCCTGCACAGGGGTCGGGCACCCGCCGCCCATCTGTGTGGAATGGCTGTCAGTAATCAATACCCTGTCTGCCCGCCCGCAAATCCGGACCGTGAGACGGCGAAGGCGAAAGTTTAACCCCGGTGGGTATTAAGCAGAAAACGATTGAACAGTGTTTCGACACCCGCAAGAAAGGTTCGTATATTTATACGTGAGCACTAATGGCAACACTGACTTGAAAATGCGCCAATAGTAGCAAAATAAATGGAGCAAATCAGAGCGGTAATGAAAGGGATGATTAACGTTTCGGAAGACGAACTAAACGGCTTCCTTAAACAAGCCGTTTCCAAAACCTTTAAGCGACAAGACACCGTAAGCCGGCCGGATGCTATCCCCAACGAAATATTTTTTATCAACAAAGGACTTATACGGGTGCTCATTACCGATAACAACGGAACCGAACACACCATACATTTTGCATTAGAAAATCAGTTTATAGCGGACTACTCAAATTTTATACAAAGGCAACCTTCACTGTATACCTTACAGGCGCTGGAAGAAACCGAGGCAATAATTTTACCACGTTCTGCCATTGAATGGGGTTACAAAAACCTCAGCCAGGGACAAAAAATGGGCCGGCTTATTGCAGAGTTCTATTTCATTTACCAGGACGACCGAATTAAAAACATGTACGCCAGAACGCCCAAGCAACGTTACGATAGCATAACAGATGTATTCCCTAACATACACAACCGTGTCCCCCAGCACATGATTGCTTCCTACCTGGGTATTACCCCCGTGCATTTGAGCCGACTGAAAAAAGCAGATCTAATGAACAATAAAATTGGAAGCATGTAAACCATGTATTGAAAACTATCCGCCGTTTTCAAGCATTGCCTGAAATCAAATTTCAGCATGGGTTGAACAGAAAATTACAGACAAGCAATTCACTGAAAATAAATGAACTGGCAGCTTAACAATTAGATCACATACCATCAGCCAAACAAAAACGCCGGCAACTTGTTTACCCCAGTCAGGCTGCTAAAAATGATAAAGGAGAAAATTGTTTATGCTACAAGAAACCGGATGGGTAAATCAAGATGATTTTACCTATGAGTTTACCCTGCAAGGCAGGAAGACAGGGACCATGAAAGTCAACAGCGCTTCCCTGCAGGTAACCGCTGATTGCCTTATTGATGAAAGCAGGTTTAAAATCAAACGTACAGGCTTCTGGAAAACAGCTATTGACATAAGTGATGAGGCTGGCAATAGTATCGTAAAGGTGTCGCCCGAAAAATGGTATTCAAGCAGTTACCGGGTAGATTATGGCAACAAAAAACTAAAACTGATTATCAGAAACAATCCGTTATCCGAGTATGTGCTCATTGACAATGAAAAAGAAATACTGGCTTACGGATTAAGTACAGAAAATAAAAAGCCAGGGGTTAAAATTTCAGGGACAAGCAGTGCTGATACTATCCTGCACTATTTATTATGGTATTTATTTGTTCCGGTTGCAAATGAAAACTTTGGCAGTGATTATTCATTTCTATTAACAAGTGTATAAAGCTGCCCGTCTCCTTTAAAATAATATAGATGTCCGAATGACTTTGATAAAACTGGTTTATGCCGCAAATATACTCGTGGCAGGATGGATAAGTATTACATCCATATTCTTTCCGAAGATTTCCGCCACCTATATTTTTCAGAATGCTTATCCGGCAACTGACGTAAACCGGCTGGTAGGTTGCCTCTGGCTTGCCATAGCAGTTTTATCTGTAGCAGGGCTTTGGCGGCCGCTTACATTTTGCCCTGTACTGGTACTCCAACTCATTTATAAAGGGACATGGCTATTAGGAGTTGCCATGCCTGCGATATACAGCAATCAGCAATATCCGTCCGGTATGGCAATATTTTTTTTGATTTGGGTAGTAGTTTTGCCATTTGTAATTCCGTGGGCGCAACTTATAAAATAAACACCCGCAAAAAAATGACTGACATACTGAAAAAGCACATCACCAGCAGGCTTGGAAAGGATCTTGATAACCTGGACAAAGTGCTCGCAGCATTTAAACATATAAGCACTAAAAGAAACGAAATACTCCTGAAACAAGAAGAGATTTGCAAGTATGTCTATTTTGTAGCAAAAGGATGTTTACAGGTTTATGTGTACGACAAGGAGTATAATGAAACGACAAGGGATATTGTCATTGAAGATAATTGGTGCTCGGAACTGGTAAGTTTTGGAAGCGGAAAACCTGCTGCCGAAAACATCAGGACGGTTGAACCCTGTGAGCTTTTCGCCATTGACAGGCAGGCCTTCCAGGTAATGATGGAAACGGTACCCCAGTTCGACAAAGTGTATAAACAAATACTGGAGGCATCCTATGCCAATTCTGTTTACCGAATCAATACATTTGTTTCGCTATCAGCTTTAGAAAGAATAAAGTGGTTAATGGAATACCGCCCTTCGCTTATGACAAGGCTCTCCAGCAAACTTATCGCCTCTTACCTCGGCATCAATAAAGATGTATTTAGCAGGCTAAAAGCCAAACTCTGAATTGTAGACTTTTGTCATCGTTGAATAAAATGATGCATTGCATTTTTGCTTCATCATTCACCCCGATACTATTCGGACTTAAAATTCAACAAAATGACAGAGTATCTTTTATTATTCAGAAATGCAAGCGCCGAAAACGGCTATTTAGCAACCACACAGGACATGGCAGAAGATATGCCCCGTTGGCAGTCATGGATTGGGAATATAGCCATGCTGGGAAAACTGGTTAGCACAGCACCTATCAGGTATGATGCTTCTATTGTAAACAACGCCGGCGTAACAAACGGACAGCCCCACAAGGATGACAACAGTGTATTGGTGTCAGGTTATTTAATCTGCAAGGCAGACAGCCTGGAAGAAGTAACGGAATGGGGTAAGACATGTCCTATTCTGAAATATCCAAACAGCTCGGTTGAAATCAGGCCACTTATTCCATTTCCAGTCAACTAAATCAAATGGCTATGGACAAAATTCTAAACTCAGGAAAATACATTTTCCCGCTTTCGTTCTTGCTATACGTTGGTTTACACCTTGGTAAACCCGACGTGGGGGCATCTTTGGTTCCAGATTTTATCCCGTTTCCATTTTTCTGGAATTACTTTACCTTGATCTGCATTGTACTATTTATTGTAAGTGCGGTCACGGGCAAGTATGATAAATTAGCCTATTTCCTGATGGCTTTGTATGTACTGCTTATGGCCGTTTTAGTACACTTGCCAGGAGCAATAGGCCATGAAACCGGAGCAGAAAATATGACAACGGACATGGCCCGGGAAAAGGAATTAGAAACCATAAACGTATTCCGAAACATAATGGTAGCGGGCGCCTTACTGGCCTTTGCAAAATTTGTAGCAAAAGACAAACGGGTAATTGGCTAACGAAGCCGGTACAACAAACACTAAACATTTGTTATCGTTTAGCTGCTGCTAAGTTTTGAGATTTGCATTGCACTAAAAATTTTAGACCAATGCAGATACTATTCATTTTCGTACTGGCAATCCTGATTGCGCCCGGCATACCTGCCCAAAACGACAATAGCCAAACGATCAATTGGCCTGCAGCATATGAGCCTTCAAAGAGCAGGTTTTATGTTCACAATGAAATAGAAATTAATGCCCCGGCCGAAAAGGTGTGGGGCTTTATAATTGATGCGCTTAAATGGGAGATATGGTACAAAGGCGCTAAGAACGTATCATTTATTAACAAGCAGGATAGCATGCTGCACAGCAATGCCGTATTCAAATGGCAAACAATGGGTCTGAGGCTTCAGTCTGCCATCAAAGAATTTATACCGGGCAAGTTCCTTGCCTGGGAATCGAAAAAGAAAAGCATACAGGGCTATCATGTTTGGCTGATAGTGCCAACTGCTGGTGGATGCAAAGTGATAACAGACGAATCGCAAAACGGCTGGCTCACATTCTTTGAAAAACTGTTTCAAAAAAATAAACTCAGTCGGTTGCATGCTGTATGGCTGTCGGAACTGAAAAAAATGGCAGAAAAAGCTAACCAATAAGCCCCTGCGAAAACCAGGGGCGGCAGCTAAAGACGAGTGTCACAGGTAAAAAAAAGAATATGAAGCTATCCGGAAAAGAAAAAAACAGGTTAAAAAGCAAATACGGCGAATGGGCCATTGTAACTGGTGCCACCTCGGGCATCGGACTGGAACTGGCCACTCAATTGGCTACTGCAGGTTTTAACCTCATCATCAACGCCAGGCATGCAGAACAACTTCAATCTGTTGAAAAAGAATTAAAGAGCAACAACAATATCCAGGTAAAAATTGTCCAGGCAGATCTTTCAGCATCAACAGGGGTTGATAAAATAATTCAGGCATCCCAAAACCTGAACGTTGGCCTGCTTATCAACAATGCCGGTTACGGCTCGTCTGGTCTGTTTGTCGACACCTCGCTCCATGCTGAAATTGACATGCTGCGTGTTAATTGCGAAGCAGTGGTTTCACTCACACATTATTTTAGCCAGCAATTCAAACAGCAGCAACGCGGTGGAATAATTTTTTTAAGTTCATTGGTTGCTTTTCAGGGTGTACCCTATGCAGCCAACTATGCCGCAACTAAAGCATACATTCAATCATTTGCGGAAGCATTATCGGAGGAGTTAAAACCTTATGGTGTTGCCATTCTAGCCGCAGCACCCGGGCCTGTTCTCAGCGGTTTCGCACAACGGGCAAATATGAAAATGAACAGCGCTTTGAAGCCGGCACAATTAGGAGTGCCTATTTTATCCGCCTTAGGCAAACGACGCAATGTAGTTCCGGGGCTGCTTTCAAAACTGTTGCTATACTCATTGCGAACGGTACCACGGTTTGCAAAAATCAAAATCATGAAAATGGTGATGGGCGGTTTTACCAAACATCAGCGACAGTAAACTGTTAAGAAACTACTACCCTTGCAAGGATTGCCCTGTAAAACGGTGTAAACGTGTTAAGATAATTTTCTTCCATGCCAAGCCCCACTTCATAATATTTAAAAAGAATGCCGGACCCACCCCGCCTGCATGGCCTGATTGTAAGACTACGGCTGCGAAGTTGTAAGTTTGGAGACTTGGTTGTAATGGAGATTAACGGCACGGCATACTAAAACAATACAGCCAGGTAACTTTACAGATTTTAAAGTGCGATATGTAGAAAATAGGGCTGCTGACCGGTTTTATGAATCTACCCCAATAATACAATACGCAATTGAACATAAGAAATTGCCTGCTATGAATACCCTGTTGAGATAAAAGTCTATAAAACATGATAGTATATTGCAACCCGATGTTTTCACCAGATTTGTGGGAGAAGAATGTATATGCTGCTGAGTTTATGTCTGGTATGATATATCATTTTCAAAACAGGAATTTTGGCAATGGTCTAATTGAAGTAGTATATATTGCCATAAGCGGTGATTCTGTTTACCTTTTAAGTTTTGGACCCGGAATGTCTTACAGTCGTCGGCATAAAAATATTGGTTCGGGCTTCATAATGGACTATGAAACAATTCAATCCCTGGAAGGCGAGCCATTATTAACCTACTTGGCTGAGCAAGTTATATTAGATTCGAAAAAGTTTGTAGAGAAAAATATAAAAAATTTTGATCTTGACGAGTATATAAAGGCTTTGGAAGAATATTTTGATGAAGCTCTCCGACTGATGCGGGACGGAAAGAATCCTGCAGAAGGTAAAGTCTTAAATGATGAGGTGCAGTTGGCCATGGCGAAGAAGTGGAGTAGATTATGATAAAATAGAAGGTCAGGAATTTTTTCCGCCCATCGTCTCCACTCACCTCCTTTGCTCCTATCGTCTGCCGTCCAGTGGGTATGTGCGCAGCAGCGATGATGATTTTCCTTTCACTGCCGGACACTCCTCCCTAATATGTTCCATGCAAAGTGTCAGATGGCTCCTGTGCAAACGCTGGGCACTCGCCGTTTATCATTAACTAATCAACTAGCAATGCCGCAAAAACACCAGGAAAGCACAAATAAGGACAAACGCTGGCAAATCCGGCCAACCGGATATTCGCATTTAATTCGACACTTCCCGGCATATCTTTGCCGAAATGAAGGCAGCACAAAACATACGGAACCTCTCCCTGGCAGAACTGGAAGAATACTTTGAAGAACTGGGCGAAAAAAAATTCAGGGCCAAACAGGTGTACGAATGGCTCTGGCAAAAACATGCCATGAGCTTTGCCGATATGACCAATATCAGCAAAGACCTGCGCCAGAAACTGGGCGAAACCTTCACCCTGCCCGCCCTTGCGGTTAATGCCACTCAGTATTCGGAAGATGGCACCATCAAATCCAGCTTCAAAACATTTGATGGACACCTGGTAGAGGGTGTGCTTATTCCCACCACCTCCCGCTTTACCGCCTGCGTTTCCTCACAAATTGGCTGCTCCCTCAGCTGCAAGTTTTGCGCTACCGGCTATATCGACCGCAAACGCAACCTGACCTTCGATGAAATATATGACCAGGTCGTACTCATCAACCAGCAAAGCGAAAAAGTGCATGAAAAAAAGATCAGCAATATCGTTTTCATGGGTATGGGCGAGCCACTGCTCAATTATAAAAACGTATTACGCTCCATCGAGCGCATCACATCACCCGATGGGCTGGCCATGAGCCCCCGCCGCATTACCTTATCTACCGCCGGTGTAGCCAAAGGCATACGCCAGTTGGGTGATGATAAAGTAAAATTCAAACTGGCTCTGTCGCTCCATGCAGCCAACGATGCCAAGCGCCATGAAATAATGCCCATTAATGATACCAATAACCTAAAATCGCTGGTGGATGCACTGAACTATTTCTACAAGCAAACAGGCAATGAAATAACCTTTGAATACATCCTCTTCAACAACTTTAATGATTCACTCAACGATGCAGACGATTTAATAAAGATCTACCGCCAGATACCCGCCGACTTAGTAAATATTATAGAATACAACCCCATCGACTTTGCCCGCTTTGAAAAACCGCAGGAAGAAAAAGTACAGGCATTTATGGAGTACCTCGGCAAGCACCGGGTAAATACCCGCCTGCGCCGCAGCCGCGGAAAAGATATAGATGCCGCCTGCGGACAGCTTGCTAACAAAAATTAACAACCCCCGCCAGCAATCATTATTTCTGTCCTTTTACCCGTAATATCTGTTTCTGCTTTAAACCTGCGGGGCCGGAACCGGTCTGTATTACGTTCTTAATTTTAATTAACAAGCCCTGGTGCCCGGTTACCGAAGGTTTGGCTACCGCACAGCGTCAAAAAACAAAAGTAAAAACATGAAAAAAATAATTCTCGCAACATTGGTGGTTATGAGTGCCGCCGTTGTTTCTGCACAGGATATTCCTGAAAGAAAAGCAGAACGCCCAGTACCCCATCATGGCGGTGGCCATAAAGGCATGAAAAAACACCATGGCATGGATATGCAGGCACTGAACCTTACCGATGCACAAAAAGAGCAAATGAAAGCTAACCGTGAACAGTTTCACAAACAAATGCAGGAACTGAAGAAGAACGATAATATCACCGTAAAAGAATATCGTTCCAAAATGGAGCAGCTCCAGAAGGAACAAAAAGCAGGTATGGACAAAATCCTCACCACAGAGCAAAAAGACAAGATGAAAAAAATGCGTGAAGAAGGCCAGGCCAAACGCAAAGAAATGATGGACAAAAGAGGCGAAAAGATGAAAGAAAAACTGGGCCTCACCGCCGATCAGTCAGCAAAGCTGGATAAGCAGCGGGCAGATATGCGTACGCAAATGAAAGCCATCAACGAAAACAAAGCGCTGAGCGATGATCAAAAGAAAGAACAAATGAAAGAACTGCATAAAAAACAAAAGGAAAGCCTGAAATCTATCCTTACTGAAGAGCAGTTACAAAAAATGAAAGAAGGCCGCAAACACGGTCCGCATAATGGCGAGAAGCCAAAAGAAAAGAAGTTAACTACCTGATTTTTTAATCCTTACCCTTATGATAAGCCCTGCCCGAAAACGGCGGGGCTTTTTTATGCTTTACCGCCACCAAGGCGCAAGGACGCCATGTAACGCTAAGACATATTCCTTGCGAACCTTTACGCCCTTGCGCCTTTGCGGTTAAACCCATATGGCACCTTAGCGGTTAAATACTATCTTTGCCCATCATTCCTGTTGTAAAACAGTAAACACACTACATGAAAAAGAAAACGACCAACAACTTCAGCAAGTTCGCCACAAAGAAGAGCAATGCTGCAATCAAAGAACAATTCAAACAAGAAAAAAGAAAGGTCAAGAAAGAACGGGAAGAGTATTTCGAAAAAAAGAAAGCTGAAGCCCGTGCCAGAACTACAAGTGGCGCTGCCAACCAGCAGGCTACACCCAAAGGACAATCTTCCGGCCCCGTTTCGCACGCTAAACCAATAAGCGATGGCAGCATGCCGCTGAACAAATTTATTGCCCATGCAGGCATTGCCGCCCGCAGGGAAGCAGCTGACCTCGTACGAAAAGGCCTCGTAAAAGTAAATGGCGAATTAGTAACCGAGCCGGGACATAAAGTATCAGCCAAAGATGAAGTACGGGTAAATGGCAAGAAAGCATTCCTCGCCAAAAATCTTGTCTATATACTGCTCAATAAACCGAAAGATTTTATTACCACCACCGATGATCCGCAGGGAAGAAAAACAGTGCTCGACATCATTAACCGGGCAACAACTGAAAGGGTATATCCCGTAGGCCGCCTCGACAGAAATACATCGGGTGTACTACTGCTCACCAACGACGGCGAGCTGGCACAAAAACTGACCCACCCCAGTAATGAGGTGAAAAAAGTATACCATGTAACGCTGGACAAACCGCTTGATAAAAATGATTTCGATACCATAGTCAAAGGCGTGGTGCTCGAAGACGGGCCTGCATCAGTAGATGTACTGGCCTATGCCGATCCCAAAGACAGATCACAAGTAGGTGTGGAAATACACAGCGGGCGCAACCGTATTGTACGCCGCATATTCGAACATATGGGTTATGATGTACGCGGACTCGACAGGGTTACCTTCGCCGGCCTCACCAAGAAAAATGTAGACCGCGGCAAATGGCGCTTCCTCACCGAGAAAGAAGTGCGGGATCTGAAACATTTCAAGAAAGGAAAATAACTCCTATTGTATCAGTTCGATATCTTCCACAAATTCTAAAAACCGCGGCAGGTTTCGCTTGTAGGTAGCTGGTGTAGCCGTAAACATCACCAGCAAATAACTGTTACCCGTTTCCATGGTATAGAAAAGGCTGTTGTATAAAGCCGGGCCCCGCTGGATGGTTATCATGATGCTCATACCTATTACGTTGGCCGGCTTTTGTTCTTCTTTCTTCAACATAAACATACCACCATTAAAGGTGCTTCCCATCTTAAGGTCCGCGGGTACATAGCTTTCACCAAATTCCTTCAGCGATGTATAGTCTGCTTTCTTCGCCACCTTCACCAGTATCGCATTCTGGATATTATCGATATCCGGCAGCGTGGCTATAAAGGTATTTTTGGCTGACACTTTCGTGATGTTGAGCCAATCCCGGATGGTGAGTGAGTACTTGTTGGCAGAGTCCACATATTGTAAATCTTTTCCTGCACTCCGGGAATCCAGTTTGTAATACAACGCATCCACATCAATAGAATTACCAAACACATCAATGCGATCTGCCAGGTTTTTCAATAATGCCACAACGGCTTCATGGCTCTCATTGGTAAAGACAGGCGTGGCCACACCCACCACATGCTGGTTGGCTACAAACGTGAGGAAGTACTGTTTATGCAGGGGAAACACAGTACTGTCTTCCGGCATAGGCCCGGGGTTGTCGTAATGCCAGAGAAAATAGTTTTTCCCATCCTGGTTTTTAAATATTTCAAACCCCGATACGATTTTTTTCTTCAGCACTTCATTGCTGATATAGTCCAGCTCGGATTGCATTTTACTTTTAAGCAGGGCAATTTCCTTCCCGCTGTCTTGCATATGATGTGTATACTCCTGCTGTTTGAAGGGATTGACAACGATCTGAAAAAGCCGGCCATCGATATCAAACCCATTTTCAACACCGGCCTGCTTCAGCGAATCACCTTTGAAATCTATGCTGAAATATGCCCCTTCCCTATTATCGGTGTACATATACCCATCGGGGCTTTTAAGCACCTGTATTGTTTTATCGTCATCCTGCTGTGCAAAAATGGCCAATGGCAGGGTAAGCCATAGTGCAACGATTAATTTTGCCTTTTTCATATCTTCTCTTTTTTGTGTGTGCCGGTGTAGAGTGAAAATAACAATTAACCCGGAATAAGGAAAGCAAGGAGGATAATTCCCTTCAGAAGGATGTATATAGTACATTTGCTCTCCGATGAAGATTCGTGATCATATACTACAGGAAACAGATAATTGGGTGGCTATTAATAAACCCTCAGGCCTTCTCTCCATCCCCGACCGGGAAGGAAAAGAAGTATCGCTGAAAATTATTTTAAAAGAAACCTACGGCGATATATTCACCGTTCACCGGCTTGACAAAGACACCAGCGGCCTGATTGTATTTGCTAAAAACGAATTAGCACACAAACATCTTTCGCAGCAGTTTGCCCGTGAGGGAGAAAATAAGGCAACACGCAAAATCTACCAGGGGCTGGTCATTGGTTCATTAGCAGAAAAGACCGGCAGTATTAATGCGCCTATTGCTGAACACCCCGCGCAAAACGGCTCCATGATCGTTCACCGCAAAGGCAAGGAATCGCTGACGGATTACGACGTGATCGCCGACTTTGGTATTTACTCACATGTACAATTCCAGATACATACTGGCCGCACCCACCAGATACGGGTGCATATGAAAGATATTGGCCACCCCATAGTATGCGATGCCTTGTATGGCGATGGTAAACCTGTATTGGTGTCTGCATTAAAAACAAAATTCAAACTGGCCAAAGATGTGGAGGAAGAAAGACCCATACTTGGGCGGCTGGCACTACATGCTTTTCAATTATCATTTGAAGATACGGATGGCACCACGGTGGAATTAGAAGCGGAGCTGCCAAAAGATATGCGGGCTACATTACAGCAATTAGGGAAGCGTAAGAAATAAATCAACTTCTATCCAGCGCCTGCAATATATCATCCAGTATATCCTGCACATGCTCCAGCCCAACAGATATACGTATCAAACCCGGTGTGATGCCGACAGCATTCCGTTCATCTTCCGATAACTTAGAGTGTGTGGTACTGGCCGGGTGCGAAGCAATGCTGCGGCTGTCGCCCAGGTTATTGGTCATAGAAAGCATTTGCAAAGCGTTCAGAAATTTACGCCCGCTTTCAATACCCCCTTTCAGCTCAAAGGTTACAATACCACCACCATTGCTCATCTGTTTTTTAGCAATAGCATAGTGAGGATGCGATTCAAGGAAAGGATATTTAACACCGCTGATTTTCGGATGGTTTTGTAAAGCTGTTGCCAGTGCCAGCGCATTAGCCGAGTGACGCTCCATCCGCACAAACAAGGTCTCCAGGCTTTTACTCAGTACCCAGGCATTGAAGGGACTTAACGAAGGGCCCGTGTTGCGGATAAATAAATATATTTCTTTCACTAACTCTTTCCGGCCTACTATCACGCCGCCTAATACCCTCCCCTGCCCATCTATAAACTTAGTCGCAGAATGCAAAACTAAATCAGCACCGTACTGAATGGGTTGCTGCACTGCCGGTGTGGCAAAGCAATTGTCTACCACCAATAATATATTATGCTTCTTACACAGTTTGCCGACATATTCAATGTCAATAATATCAAGTCCGGGGTTTGACGGTGTTTCCACATACAGCATCTTCGTATTTGGCTTTATTAGCCCTTCAATAGTTTCCGGCTGGTTCATATTGAAATATGAAGACTGGATACCCCACTTCGGTAAATACTTTGTCAATATAGTATGTGTAGATCCAAATACAGCCGATGCAGAAATAATATGATCACCCTGGCTTAAGAAAGTCATGAAGGTGCCAAACACAGCCGCCATACCTGTACCCGTAGCAATACCATCCTCAGCACCTTCCAGTGCTGCAATCTTATTGATAAACTCATCCACCGTGGGGTTGGAAAAACGGGTGTAGATATTTACATCCAGCGTATCATCAGCAAATGCAGCAGCCATATCTTCTGCAGAGTCGTAGGTAAAACTACTGGTGAGAAATAAAGGGGTTGAATGTTCCTTTTCACCTGTCTTTCTTGTCTGGAGGCGTATGGCTTTTGATTCCGGGCGTTGCTTTGACATTGCAGTTCTTTGTTGAGCGTCAAAGATACAAAGTCCCGTTCTGCGATATAAAAAAAGCAGCGATAAACGCTGCCCTGTTTTACGGGGTAAGACCTGGGTTAGTAGAAAGCCGTACCGCTATAACGATTTGTCTATTTCTTTTTAATCAGCCTAACGGTTATTCGTTTCCCGGCGTCGCTAACTGTTACTGCCTCTTTTTTATACTCCCAATGCTCAGCCGTAAGGACAAACGGTGTGCTGCGCATGGTGCGGATGCTGAACTCGCCTTTACTGTTGGTCAGTGCTTCCTCCTCGCCTGATGTGATATACGTAAGCACACCCGCAACGGGTTTTCCATTTTCCGAAACGACCACACCGCTTACTGTTACGGCATCGGCGTAAGATTTATTAAAACTGCTGAGTGAAAATAAAGCAGTTGACAGCATGATGGCGAATAAGGTATTTTTCATAGCACTAAATTAGCCCCTTTCATAGAGGTAGTTATAATACCGGTTGCCAATTGTTTTATAAAATAATACAATAAGCAGGCCAAGACTTAACAAAAATATAGTAAGATTGAAATACGGAAATGACATCCAGGTGATAATTGCCCCACTCTCTACACAATAAAAATGCATCCCTGGGAACAGGGATGCCGGTCTCTAACGTTTGCCTGTCCTTTTATTCATCTATGCTTATTAATTACCATGGACAGACTGACTCGCCATATGAAAAAGTTCAGCACTATTTTAGTTTTGCTTTTGATATACATACCGCAGCGTTATACCAAATGTTCTTGGATCTCCCAGTACAGATGCATAATGCCCCGCATTACCCCCCGCGGGCAGCAATTGCTCATGATAGTCCGTATTAAAAATATTTCGCACCCACAGAAAACCTGAAAGCCCCTGTGTGGCTTTAAAACCAAACCTTGTATTAACCAGTGCATAACCATCAATATTCAGATAGGCAGATGGCGAGGGGCTGGACGAATACGATGAACGGTAAAAAAGATCAGCTGCAATAAAAAAACGGGCTGGGCTACCTAAGAAAACAGCGGGGGTATTGTATTCACCACCAGCAGAAAATGCCCATTTTGAAATACCGGGCAGCTCACCGGAGGATATATCTTTAAATGCCACCTGCACATTGTTTTGTGTATTACCTGTTTCCTCCAGCGGCAGTGGTGCATTGGTAAACTTCACATACTTGGCATCGGTGTAAGCAGCCGACCCATAAAATGAAAAATGATTGCCGGCCCGGATACTACCATCCAGCTCTGCTCCCTGCACCCTTACTTCTTCGGCATTCGCAATATAGCCGCGGTTTACACCTAACTCTGGTGATTGCACATTGGTTTGATAATCTCTGATATTAGTATTGAAAGCAGTAAAATTCAGGATGAAATCTTTGGCCGGGCTTGTCTTTACACCCGCTTCAATGTGCTTTACCCGTTCAGGTTTTACAACGGCCAGGTCAAGTGCAGGCTGGTTATTTACCGTTGGCAAGCCGGCCACATTTACGCCTACTGGTTTAAACGCTGTGGAATAAGTGGCATATGCATTAACCCGTTGCGTAGGTTTATAGGCCACTGTCAGGTTGTAGGTCAGGTTATCTTCATCTGCCTTTGAAGCATATTGCTGACTGGTATATACTGAATTCTTCAATGCTATTAATTGCGGATCGTTGGTTTGCAAACCACCATATGTCACACGGTTATACGAGACATCTTTTTGATCCAGGTTAAACCGCAAACCGGGCAGCACATGCAGCTTGGGCGTTATCTCCCAGTCCACGTTAGCAAAAGCGGCCGCACTGGTCGATTTGATAGAAGCCCTTGTCCAAATACCGTAGCCCTCAAACAATCCCGGCGTCTTCCACAGGTTACTGGTTGAACTCTGTGAGAACCTCCATTGTGCAGTACCAGACTCTTCCGTACCATTAATTTTCACTTCCTGCCCGATGACAAACAAGCCTACCACGCCACTGAGTTTGGAGGAAATTTCACCAGCATAACGGATTTCCTGCGACCAGTTTTTATGTTTGGCCGGGTTTTGTGATTTGGCCAGTGCCTGCAAACCGGTAAAGTCCCTGTCATTGGAAGGATCCCAGTTCCAGTAGCGGTACGCTGTAGTGGAAGTAAGTGTGCCGGGGCCAAGTTTGATATCAACGTTTACAGAAGCACCACCTAAATCATTGCCCGATTTCCATGGCGTATCATGATCCACCACCCTGTCAAACGCATTGCGGCTGGGCAATTTATAATTGAGTGATGCAATGATGGAATCAAACTGCCTGTATCCCGCCCGTTTTGTTTGCACCACACCTGCTACTACCTGCGCATATCCATTGGGACGTTGTCTCGAAAAATCACCTGATACCAATAGCTGTACTTTTTTAGAGGCATTGTATAAAAGCTGTCCTTTAAGGCCAAGGTTATTTATATCGTTGATGTATTGATCGGTCCGTTGGTTATACACAGTGCCATCACGTTGGGTACCGGAAAAAGACAGACGGGCTGCAATTTTTTTAGATAGTGGCCCGGTTATAGAAGCCTTTGCCTGTACGTAGCCATAGTTACCAAAGCTGGTTTCGAAAGTGGCGCCTGTTTTAAAACTGGGTTTGCGGGTAGTAATATTAAATGCCCCCGATGTAGTGTTCTTGCCAAACAAAGTTCCTTGCGGACCACGCAATACTTCTACTCTTTCCACATCAATGAAATCTAAAGTAGCTGCAGCTGGACGGGCAAAATATACCCCATCAATATAAAATCCCACACCAGGATCCAGTCCGTCGTTAGTAAGGCCGAACGGAGAACCTGTTCCGCGGATATTGACACCCGTGTTACGGGGATTGGATGTATACATTTGTACTGAGGGAATCATCTCTTTGATACGGGTCACATTAAAGGCGCCCGATTCATCAATAGCGGCTCCACCAATTACTGTTACAGGAATGGGTACATCCTGTAAAACTTCTTTCCGTCTCCGGGATGTAATAACTACAGTATCCCGTTGAAAAACTGTCTGGAGCACCACCCGTATATCGTTGCCTTTTGCTTCCCGCACCACGTAATCCCGGTTATCATAACCCGCAGAACTGATCTGCAATATGAACGGGTAAGGTTTATTTACCACCAGGCTGAAATAACCTGATGAATCACTGCTGGTACCAGCCGAACCCCCTTTAACAGTTACCGTAGCAAAGGGAATGCCCTGATTATTGACATTCACCACTTTTCCGGTTACCTGGGCGAGCAGGAGTAAAGGGACAGAGAATAATACGAACAAACTAATCCGTTTCATATGTTGATTTTGAAATTATTACTCTACTATTTTAGTAGACTAAATGTTTAAAAAAATAGTTATCAGGCTGGCAATCGGGTAGTTTGACTAAACCGGTAACGAAGATAGGGTGTGGCTATTAATCTACAAATTTTGTAGACTAATAATTTTCCGGGTAATTAAATTACTTTAACGAGGATACGCATACTCCAGATTATGACGAGTATACCAAGTAGTATGAACGCAGTTTTGCGGGGCATCCTACCGGCAAGTTTAGCAGCAATAGGTGCGGCCACCACACCACCAAGAATGAGGGCAAAAATTACCTGCCAGTGACTTACACCCAGCAGCGTAAAAAAGGTAAAGGCACTTGTAAACGTTACAAAAAACTCCGTCAGGCTTACCGAACCAATAACATACTTGGGGCTCCTGCCTTTATTAATTAAAGTTGTGGTAACCAGCGGGCCCCAGCCGCCACCGCCGAATGAATCAACGAATCCACCAGCACCCGCCAGCGCACTGTAATGTTTGAATTTCTTTTGCGGTTTAGGTTTTCTGAAAGCGTTGAACAGGAATTTTATTCCAAGGAATAGTGTATATGCTGCGAGCAAAGCCCGTAACCAAACCGTATTCGTATTGCCCAGCCATGTAAGCAAGATAGCACCTGCCGCTGCACCTATTACACCGGGAATTACCAATGCCTTAAATAATTTCTTATTTACATTACCGAATTTATAGTGACTGTAGCCGGATGCAGCACTGGAGAATACCTCTGCCGTGTGGATACTGCCACTAATCGCCGCAGGGCTGATACCGGATGATAAAAGCACCGTGGCACTGGTAACCCCATACCCCATTCCCAAGGATCCATCTACCAGCTGAGCCAGGAAACCGGCCAGGACCATCCAGTGAAAATTCTTGTCCAGCGTATTATACCAGCTCACAGTATCGTCAGCGATCTGCCTGAAAGGGATATAGGAAAAAATAAAATGGCCCACCAGCATCAGTGCAAAGGCCAGCAGAAAGAATGTTGCGATTTTTTTCCATTTCTTCTCTGTCCCAATGGTGTCCTTTTCCACCAGCACCTTTGTAATAGCATTTAACTTATTGACCTTATATTCAAAATTGCCATTCAGTTTATTTCTTACCTGGTGCAGGTTTTCGATCACTTCATCCAGTTGGCCGGGCAATGCATCATGTAAAACTTCTTTTATTCGTTTGGCAGCAGTAGGTGACTTTCCGTTCGTGGATATGGCAATTTTCAGGTTGCCTTTCTGCACAATACTACCTAAATAAAAATCGCATAGCTCCGGCGTATCAGCCACATTGACCAGCAGGTTCCTTTGCTTAGCCTGTTCCTTAATGGAAATATGCAGTGCCTTATTGTCAGTAGCCAGTATAGCCAGGTCTCTATTGTCAAGATCGGACGGTTGAAATTCCCGTTGCTCAATTGTACAGGAAGGATGCTTCCAGGCTAACCGCTTTATTTCCTCCTTTACCTGTGGTGCTACGATGGTTACTTTTGCGGCCGGTGAATTGGCCAGCAATGCATGAAGTTTTTCTAATCCCACATTTCCTGCACCTACCAATAATATGTCCAGCTCTTCCAGTTTTAGAAAAACAGGAAAAAGCGGGTTGCTTCCGCTGAATTTTGCAGGCCCGGTATTTTCTTGTATAGAAGGCGTATGATCCAATTATGATCTGTAAAACGGCAAATATATGTATATCCGACTAATTTAGTAGACTTTAAAATTCCATCCGTTCGATCCATTTTTTGGCTTCTGCAGCTGCATAAGAAATAATGATACCGGCCCCGGCCCGGGTTAGTGCCGTCCATACTTCCAAATGAGCTGCTTCCCTGTTTACCAATCCCTTTTCTGCCAATGCCTCAATAGCCGCATATTCACCACTTACATGGTATGCTGCCAGGGGTTTTGTGGTTTGCTGTTTTAGCGCCGCAATGACATCTGTGTATAGCGCAGATGGTTTCACCATCAATATATCAGCCCCTTCCTTTTCATCACGCAGGCTGCTGGCAATGGCATCGTTACTGTTTAAAGGTGAAAGCTGGTAGGTTTTCCTGTTTTGCAGGCCGCTTGTATTCGGGGCAGAATGACAGGCATCCCGGAAAGGCCCGTAAAATTGTGAACTGAATTTGGCGGAATAACTCATGATACTGACCGTATCAAAACTCACTGCATTGAGTGTGGTTCGGATAGCCGCAATACGTCCATCGGTCATATCACTTGGAGCAATGCAGTCAGCGCCGGCCTGTGCCAGTTGTGCTGCATATTTTGCCAGTACATCCACCGTCGGGCTGTTCAATAAGCGGGAATGATCATCATTTAAAATACCACAATGCCCGTGCGAAGTATAGCTGCACAAACAAAGATCGGAAGCTAGCCATACGTCCGTCCCAAATTCTTTTTTGATGGATTGTATTACCGAACCGGCAAATGAAAAATCAAAACCTTTTTCTCTTTTCGTGGCTGGTACAGGGAATAATAAAAATTTAGTGGCCCCACCCCGTGCACTCTTTTCGATAGTACGGAGTATGGAGGAAGTGGTCTGCACTTCCACACCAGGCAAATCATTTACTGCTCTTGGTATATCAATGGCTTCGTCAACAAATAAAGGTTGTATAAACGCTTTATGCGAAAGCCTGACAGACGCAGTCAGTTCACGTATATGTGCATCTGTCCTCAGGCGACGCTGTGTGAGCGGGTAGAATAATTTCTCCATTGCTGAAATGATTTAATAGTTGGAAATAGAACAGGTTCAACACCGGCTTGTTTTAACAGCGCTGCCGTTTCACCGCCGCAACAAATATGTTGTGCACCAGGCTTTGCATAACGGCCATAGAATTCGTACTGCGCATAACTGCTCCAGAAAATACTGTCTGCTTTACTAATCCTTTCTTTTATGTCTTTATTACCGCTGGCAATAAGACTGTAATTACTTACAGCTTTGTAACCCTTCGCCTGCCATCTTTCTGCGGCTGAACTATGCGTCAGTATTACTATATCATGAGCTTGTATATTTAGCAACGGCATTTGCAAGGCTGGCAATAGAAATTCAAAACCCAGCGCATCTGCACTTGCTGTAACCCAATAGCCCTGCCTGGCCAGTTCCAACCATGTTTTTGTACCGGCAGCTAAAATAGTTTTATCACCCATTGCTGTTTGCAGCGATGCTCCCTGGACGGCTTTATAATTTGCTACAAAAACAACCTGCTCTTTCAATCGGATTTCTTCTGCATACCATTTATAGTCAAAAAAGCTTTTCATCGCATCTGTACTTGTAAACAGATTGCCTGCATCCAAATTGTCACCGGGAAGGCCCTTCCATTTCTCAAACACGGTTCCTGCAGCATCTTTACCAGCAGCATATATATAGTTTCCGTTTTTGGTATCAATGCTTGTTACTCCAAATTGTTGCAAACAGCCAATGCCATATTTTACAGCCTCTCTTTTTTCAGCAATACAATCGCCAAGCAGTTTTTCGTCATCTATCGCCTGTAATATGCCAATGGCGTTATCATTGGCAAAATGTGCTTCAGCTACAATAGCCCCCTGGCAGGGTGCCGGCACACATTCAATCAGCGGCAGCAGCATTATTTTCTTATCAGCCAATAATTGCCTGATAAGACCTGCATCTTCCTTACTGCGTAATAACCGGTTTAACCCGGCCGTGGCAAGTATAGTTGCATCATATTCTCCTGCATCAAGTTTACGCAGCCTCGTTTCTACATTTCCCCGGATTGGTTTTGTATGAATGCTGATACGGCTGTGCAGTTGCGGCAATGCCTGTTGCAGGAATACAGTGGCCATTTCCTCCCGGCGGGGGGAACAGGTACCGATGATAATTTTTTCTCCTTTACTGATTTTCTTCGGCACATCTGCATGGAAGATGGCCACATCCCTTTTATCATCCCGGTCAACCACAGCAAAACGGTTTGCGCCGAAAAAATGTTCGCTGCTCATATCCTTGAGGGAATGAATGGCTATATCGGCCTCACCATTGGCTAGTGCATCAAAAATATACTGTGTAAAAAAATCGCTGCCTTCTACCGTGTGCAGGGGAACGTTTTGTAAAGCATCACCTTTACTGCTGCGGGTAATTACCTCCACTTGTATATGGGGGAATGCAGCTTGTATTTTTTGTTTAACAAGATCAACCTGCAATAGCGATAGCCGGGAGCTCCTGCCAATCAGTCTGATTGTCTGCATGCAACACTTTTTTCAGGCTATACGCCAGGTGATTGATATGTTTCGGTAAATGCCTCGCCGTACAGATAATGCGCAGACATTCTTCACCTACAGGTACAGTAGGATAATTTATTGGCTGAAGATAAACGCCATGTTCTTTCAGCAATTGGTCTGCCACTGCACGGCAGCGGACAGCATCCTGTACCGGTATAATTGTTATGTGTGAGTCGTTTTCAGTAAAACTGACTCCGGCGTTTGTCAAAGCAGTTCTTAGTTGTCTGACCTGTGCAAAAAAATTACTGCGCAGCTGACTGTCTTTTTGAACCAGCTCAATACTCCTATCAGCCGCAGCACAAATAGCCGGTGGCAATGAAGTAGTAAATATAAAACCACTGCCAAAGCTGCGGATATAATCAATGATGGCCGATGAAGCAGTAATATACCCACCGAATACACCAATAGCCTTTGACAATGTGCCATTGACAATATCAACAGTATCCTGCAATCCTTCCTGCTCCAAAACACCTGCACCTGTATCACCATACAAACCAACGCCATGCACTTCATCAATATAGGTAAGCGAATTATATTTCTTTGCCAGGTCTGTAAACGCTTTAACAGGGGCAATGGTTCCGCTCATGGAATAGACCGACTCAAATACAATCAGCTTCGGGCGGTTAGCTGGTACTGACTGCAGCAACTCTTCCAGGTGCTGCACATCATTATGCCTGAAAATCTTTTTTTCGTTCTTGCAACCACGTATCCCTTCAATGATGGAAGCATGGTTACGTTCATCAGAGAAAATGATCAATCCGGGGATATTCCTGCCGAGTGTTTGTAGTGTAGTGACATTGGCCTGGTAAGCACCGTTGAACAATAATGCCGCTTCTTTTTTATGCCAGGCTGCCAGTATTCTTTCCAGCCCGCGATGATGGTTGGTGGTACCCGAAATATTGCGGGTGCCACCGCTGCCGGTTCCGCTGCGGTTGGTAACAAAGCTCAGCTTCGCTATAACATCTTCCACCGTGCTCATGCCAAGATAATCGTTGCTGCACCAGTTTACAGCTGTTTGCTGTACACCTTTTTCATCTGTATAATAAAACTGTGGAAAATGCTGCGCACTCTTATTCACTTCAAGAAAACGACGGTATCCGCCATTCTTCTTTAGCTGCGCTAATTGTTCCTCAAAAAATAATGAATAGTCCATATACGCTGGCATAAAAATAGTCTATTTTCCTACTATATTAGTAGACTTTTATTTTTTGACCCGGTTTTCACATAACAGACAGTTGTTAGCCAGAAAATCTTTGGCGGTAAACCTGTAACTGCCTATTTTTACAATAGTCTACTATTTAAGTAGATTATATTGCCTGCCACTGATCATTAAAATACTTACTATGCAAAGTTTCAGAACAGAGCTGGAAGGCCTTTCGAACATCCAGGGAAAGACACTGGTAGAAAAAGATATCATTGAACTGGAAAGAAAAATCCGTCTGTTCCGTGAAGGTAAAATGAATGATGAAAAATTCAGGAGCCTTCGTTTGGCCAGAGGTGTTTATGGCCAGCGGCAACAAGGAGTACAAATGGTGCGGATCAAACTGCCTTATGGTAAGATGACCCTGGCCCAATGGAAACGGATCGCTGATGTATCAGATGAATACTCCACCGGCAATCTTCACCTTACCACCAGGCAGGATATACAAATTCATTTTGTAAGCCTTGACCGCACACCGGAAATGTGGGCAGAGCTGGAAAAAGACGATGTAACTATTCGTGAAGCCTGTGGCAATACTGTCCGTAACATTACCGCTTCCGATATGGCCGGGATCGATCCGGAGGAACCCTTTGATGTTTCGCCCTACGCCCACGCTATGTTTGAGTATTTTCTGCGCAAACCACTTTGCCAGGAAATGGGCCGCAAATTTAAAATTGCATTCAGCAGCAGCGAACGGGATACAGCACTGACGTTTATGCATGATCTCGGCGCTATTCCACGCATACAAACAATTGATGGAAAAGAAGTACGTGGCTTTAAGGTTTTAATCGGTGGTGGCCTGGGTGCACAACCACATCTCGCTATCACCACACATGAGTTTCTGGAAGAAGATCGGCTCATCCCCTATCTCGAAGCAGTACTTCGTGTATTCGATCGTCATGGTGAACGCAACAGCCGCCATAAAGCAAGGATAAAATTCCTGGTACAAAAGATCGGCATCGATGCTTTCAACGAACTGGTGAAGGAGGAGGAATTAGCGCTAACACATCAGCATTACAAAGTGAATAGTGAGTTGTCAGCGGTGAACACTCCGGTGGAAACAAAACTAACTATTCACCACTCACAACTGTCAACAGACCCTTACCAATACGAAATCTGGAAAAACACCAATGTCGTAAAACAAAAACAAGCCGGCTTCTTTGCTGTATATGTGCGGGTGCCAAACGGAAATATCAGTTCAGCTACCAGCCGAAGCCTCGCCGCTGCATTAAAAGATGTCATTGCGGATGATGTGCGGGTAACCATTAACCAGGGTTTACAGTTCCGCTTTGTAAAAGAAGAAACCCTTCCGTATATCTATTCAGTTTTATCCGAACACAAACTCGCCACTGCAGGCTTTGGCAGTGTAGCCGACATTACCAGTTGCCCGGGCACCGATACCTGTAACCTGGGTATCAGCAACAGTACTGGTACGGCTTTGGTATTATCTGAAGTAATTGAAGAAGAGTATCCGGAATTTTTATACAACAAGGAAATCACCGTAAAAATCAGTGGCTGTATGAACAGCTGTGGCCAGCACGGAATGGCTTCCATTGGTTTTCACGGCAGTTCGCTGAAAGCAAAAGGCCTGGTGCTTCCTGCATTACAGGTATTAGTCGGCGGCGCTGTACTTGGCAGCGGCGATGCCCGTATAGCTGACAAAGTAATCAAAGTACCCAGCAAGCGGGCGCCGGAAGTTATCAGGACTATTCTTAATGACTACAAGACAAATGCAGAATCATTGCAGAGCTTCGCAGATTACAGTTTTCTAAAAGGTGATCGCTACTACTATGACCTGCTGAAACCATTGGCCAATTTAGAAACACTGGAAGCAGAAGATTATATTGACTGGGGCCAGCAGGAAAAATTCTCTACGGCCATTGGCGTAGGCGAATGTGCCGGCGTAATGATTGATTTGGTAGCCACACTTATATTAGAAGCAGAGGAAAAGATTGCTGCCAGTGAAGAATGCCTGTCCAATGCGGCCTGGGCCGACAGTATTTACCATGCATACGCAGCTCAGGTGCATACCGCCAAGGCTTTGTTATTGCAACAGGGTGTCCAGTGCAATACGCAGCACGGTATCCTGAAAGATTTTGATATTCATTTTACCGATAAAGGTTTATACACAAACAATGATGGATTTAAAGCATCCGTTATGCGCATAAACGAAACAGCACCTTCGGCTGAATTTGCCGCTGACTACCTGCAGCAAGCTAAAGCGTTTATCCAGTTTGCTAAAGAAACCCGTGAACAAAATGTGCTGGCGGAGAAATAACCAACCAGTAAAAGGCAATCAGTGTGATTGCCTTTTTTAATTCCTTATATTTTCGTAGTGCCCATTAAACTTACGCTTCCAGTTCATTAAACACGGTCCCCTTTTCAATAGAAGTAAACCAGTTGAACCGATCATGCAGGTTCACTACATCACCAATTACAACCAATGAAGGGGAACTGAAACTAACCCCTGCAAAATCAGCTGCACATGTATTAAGAGTGGTAATATGCACCTGCTGGTGTGGCGTGGTAGCCTGTTCAATTACCGCCAGCCCGGTTGATGGTTTCTTGGCATAGCGCAGCATCATTTCGGCCAGTTGCACAATATTTTTTGCCGCCATATAAAACACCAGCGTATCATTACTTGTTGCAATGGCCTTCCACTGCTCAGTACTGAAATAATTATTAGGATTAAAAGCTATAAACTGCACCCCCTGTGCATAGCCCCTTGCCGTAAGCGGGATGCCCGTATAAGCAGAGGCACCCGATGCCGCCGTAATACCCGGGATTATTTCATAAGGAATAGCATTGGCAACCAATGCCTGCAACTCATCCAGCACATTGCTGAAGAAAGCGACGTCACCACCTTTTAAACGCAGCACTTTTTTTCCAGCCAGTGCATGTTGTACAATCAGCGCCGTTACCTGCTCTTGTGTCAGTGAATCTTCATTGTATCCCTGCTTACCGGCTTGTATGATTTGCGCAGACGGGTTTGCATGTGCTTGTATGATAGCAGGATTTACGAGGCGGTCAACGATTATTACTTCCGCTTTTGCAAGCTTTCTTTGCAGCTTAAGGGTAATCAGCTCCGGATCTCCCGGACCAACTCCGGCTATAACCACATGACCATTTGCTTTACTCATGAAGCAAATTTAGCCCATTTCATATAGTCTACCTATTAAGTAGGTTAATAAAACGATAAGAAAATTATCCTTATGGAAAACGTTTAAAAATGGTAAGCCGAAATGTACCTTCCAGGAAAAGAAGCAGCAGGGCTGCCAGTAAGAATGGGAAATAACGCTCCTGGTACCGCACGGAGGATTTTACCTCAACTTTCGATTTCTCAAGCTGGTCAATCTGCCGGTAAATGGATTGTAACCCGCTTTTATCCCTCGCCCTGAAATATTGTCCGCCGGTTTCTGAAGAAATCTTCGCAAGCAGTTGCTCATCCAGGAAATCCACTGTAGGGTTTTTCTTGTCTGGCGTACCCACAGGTTGTACCGGTGCGGCACTCATGCCGATGGTATACACTTTCACCCCTCTTGATTTAGCAATCTCCAGTGCGGTCAACGGGTCAATAAGTCTCGTGGCTGGTGGATCTTCCTTGCCATCTGTGAGCAGGATAATTACTTTACTTTTTGCCCCGCTCTTGGACAAACGATCAACTGCAGTAGCCAAACCCTCCCCAATGACTGTACCATCATCGAGTCTTGTCCGGCTTTCAAGGGTTTGTATCTGGCTTATAAGGGTGGCTTTATCAGTAGTAATAGGCGATTGTGTAAAGCTTTCACCGGAGAAAATAACCAGTCCAATCCGGTCGGTGAGCCTGGTACGGATAAATTCTTCCGCCACCTCCTTGGCTACTTCCATACGTGAGGGAGGTATATCCCTGGAACCCATACTTCCGCTTACATCCATGCATAAGACAATATCTATCCCCTCTCCTTCTGTGCTTTGCAGCTCATTTCTCTTTTGCGGTCTCGCCAGTGCTGTGATAATACAGGCCAGGGCGAGTAAGCGCAACACAAAAGGCAAATGCCGGAGGCGCACTTTCCAGGAACGGGCAGTGAATTTGCTGGAAGAAGAAACCGTTACGGCAGCTGACTGCTTATTTCCCCTCCGGATATACCAAAACACCAACAGGGGGATAATTCCGAGCAACCCAAACAGAAATGGGTAAGCAAAGCTGGTATGTTTAAGGTAATCGTATATCATATCCCTGTTTGTCCTTGTTGATGTATGGCATCAATTGCTTTGGCTATCGCATTAAATGAAAAATCATTGTCCTCCTCCGTGGCCATATACTTCGCAAATTTTACATAATCACCGAGCCGCAGGGCCTGTGCCATCTTCTCAAATATTTCTGCCGGTATATGCTGGCTTTTTAATTGAAGGATTAAATCATCCGTTGTTTTTTGTAATGACAGTATCCCCTTCTTTTTAAATACATACAAGCGGAATATATCCGACAACCCTGCGTGAAATGGTTTCCCTGTCAAGCCCTGTGATCGTAACGAACGCAATTGCTCTACCGCCTCTTTATATGGATCTGCCGCTGCTGTTAACGGCCGGCCAGTGATAACTGGTTGCTTTTTGCGCATATAATATACCAAGGCGCCCAGTAATAATAATATCAGGCCTGAACCGGCTATCCACCACCAGGGTGTTTTCTTTTTAGGCGGTTTTACATCTTCGATATCTTTTATATCATGGTAGTCCTGCTCCGGATTAAAATCACTAAACACCACATCTATATCAACGGTGTTTGTCTGAACACCCGGTGCCAGTACAATGGCCGGCAATACCCAGCGACCTGAGTCAAAGCTGGTAATACGGTAGTCCCCTTTTACTTTAATACCGTAAGAAGATTTGGATGAATCAATCACCGGTGGCGACAGAAACTCAAAATGCTCGAGGCTGTCCAATGACAATAATGCACCCGATCCACCAGCCGGCAGCTCTGCTTCAATGGTCAGCAGCAATGGCTCACCGAGGAGTATTTTATTTTTTTCAACAGTGGATTTTGCAAACGGAGGTTGCTGCGCTGCCAGCATATTTGCAACAGCTAAAAAACAAAAAAATATGAGGTGGCGTAAACCCATGCTTATTTATTCCTGCTGAGAAAGAACCGCTGCAATACCCGTACATAATCTTCCCCGGTTTTTACATGCAGCAAATCACTACCTGTGCTTTTAAATGTTTGCGTGGCGTAATTCGTTATTTTGAAAAATTCCTGTTCATAACTGTAACGGGTAAACGCATCATTGCTGTCCGCCCATTTTGTCTGTCCGGTTTCTGCGTCCTGTACTTGTAACAATCCAGCCTTCGGCAGTAACTGATCCATCCTGTCATATACCTTTATACCAATAACATCATGCTTTTTCGCTGCTATACGCAAAGCATCCTGGTAACCGGCATCAATAAAATCGCTTAAGATAAATGCAATGCTTTTTTGCCGGGTGGCATTATTAAAATAACGCAAAGCATGCTGCACAGCCGTTCCTTTTCCCGTTGCTTCTTTACTCAACAACTCCCGGACAATATATAAGGCATGTTGCCGGCCTTTCTTCGGTGGAATATAACCTTCTATTTTATCGCTATAAAAAATGACACCAACTTTATCTGCATTGTTTACTGCCGAAAAAGAAAGTACTGCCCCAATCTCAGTAAGCATATCCCGCTTGCGGGCATGTACCGTACCGAATAGTGAACTGGGGCTGATATCAACCAGCAACATTACCGTCAGCTCTCTTTCTTCTTCAAATACTTTGCTGAAAGGATGACCAAAGCGGGCCGATACATTCCAGTCAATAAAGCGTATATCGTCTCCAGCGGCATATTCCCGCACTTCTTTAAACGACATCCCCTTTCCTTTAAAAGCACTATGGTATTCACCGGTAAATAAATCACTGGTGAGCTTTTTACTTTTAATCTCAAGCTCCCGGACCTTCTTTATTATTTCTGTAGTAGTGAGCAACGTTTATTGCTTTTGGTGGTTAAGGAACATTCACCTGTTTCAACACATCATTGACCACATCCTCCACTTTTACATTCTCTGCTTCTGCTTCATAGGTAAGGCCAATCCGGTGACGAAGCACATCCATACAAATATTGCGCACATCTTCCGGTATCACAAAACCCCGCTTGTTCAAAAATGCCTGTGCTTTTGAAGCCAGCCCGAGGTTAATACTTCCCCGTGGGGAGGCACCATATGAAATGAGCGGCTTTAATTTCTCCAGTTTATACTCACCAGGTCGCCTGGTGGCAAATACAATATCCAGTATATACTGTTCAATTTTTTCATCCATATATACCTGCTTCACCAGTTCCTTGGCATTAACTACCTCACTTACCGATACTACCTGGTTGACCGGCGGGAAGCTTCCCTGTACATTGCGACGAAGAATGATTTGCTCCTCGACCATTTTTGGATAGTCAACAATCACTTTCATAATGAAGCGATCCACTTGTGCTTCGGGTAGCGGGTAAGTGCCCTCTTGTTCTAGCGGATTTTGTGTAGCCAGCACCAGAAAGGGTTCTTCCAATTTGTAACTGGTATCGCCAATAGTTACCTGTCGTTCCTGCATGGCTTCAAGCAATGCACTTTGTACTTTCGCAGGTGCCCTGTTTATTTCATCGGCCAATATAAAATTAGCGAAGATGGGCCCTTTACGTACCACAAATTCGTTGCGCTGCTGATTGTATATCATTGTACCGATTACGTCGGCGGGCAACAGATCGGGCGTAAACTGTATACGGCTGAATTTGGCATGAATTGCCTGTGCCAGCGATTTTATCGTAAGTGTTTTGGCAAGTCCGGGTACACCTTCCAGCAAGACGTGGCCGTTGCTGAGCAGCCCTATCAGCAGGCGATCGAGCATAGAACTTTGCCCTACGATTATATGGCCAACCTCTTCTCTTAATTTGTCGGTAAACTGACCGGCGGCAGCTATTTTTTCATTCAGCTGGCGGATATCCTCAGCGGTTTTAAGCATAGAAATCATTTAATTACACAAAATAACGCATTGCAGTATGCAAATTGCCTGCCCGACTTCAATCTTCCGCAATAAATTTTATGAGGCGGGTCTGCCAGTATTATAAACGGCAGGTTGACCGGTGCATTTTACTGGTAAAATACCTTTTTCTGTCGCAAAAGATTTACTATTTTGTCCCTCATAATCCATTATTATGAATAAACATACAAAATGGGCCGGGGCCCTGCTGATAGCTGTTACTTTTTTTTCCTGCGGAAAAGATGAAGATCCCCCGGAGCAAAAAACAAAAACACAGTTAATTACCCAGGGAAGCTGGAGTTTTGATAAAGCCATGTCGGGTGGTATTGATATTTCTTCCAGTGTAAATGCCTGTTACAAAGACAACGTGGTAACATTCACCAGCAGTACAAATGGTACCGTTGCAAACCCGGTTCTATGCACGCCAACAGATAATACTCCTGCTACATTTACCTGGAGTTTTACCGGTGGAGAAATGGTATTAAGCCTTTCAGCGCCGCTTTTCCCTGGCGGTACAGGAAACTTCAATATTGTTAGCTTAACAGAAACCAGCCTGGTTGTTTCGCAGGATGTAACTATTCCGCCAAACCCTACAGCGAATGTTGTTTTCTATTATAAGCACTAAAATCAGCTGAGGTATTTTCCAACAATCGGCACCCGCCTGCCTACACCAAATGCCTTTGGTGATATGCGGATAATGGGACAAAACTGGTTGCGCTTATACTCATTGATATTGACCATGCGCAGCACCCTGTCAACCAATGCCGGTTCAAAGCCCTGTGCTTTGATTTCTTTAGGTCCTTGTCTGCGTTCGATATATTGATACAAAATGCGATCAAGGATAGTATAATCCGGTAGTGAGTCTGAGTCTTTTTGTCCTGGCCGTAGTTCAGCAGAAGGTGGTTTTGTAAGGATATGATCCGGGATGATTTCTTTCTCCCGGTTGATGTATTTGGCGAGTGCATAGACCTGCATTTTATAGCAATCACCCAACACACCAAGCCCACCGGCCATATCGCCATATAAAGTACCATAACCAGTAGCCAGTTCACTTTTGTTAGAAGTGTTCAATAAAATATATCCAAACTTATTGGCAATTGCCATCAGCAGGTTACCACGGGTACGGCTCTGTATATTTTCTTCCGCTATGCTGAATGGTAAATCATTGAAGATCGGTTTCAGTTCACCCAGGAATGAATCATAAATGTTTTTTATCGGTATGATATCATACGGATTGCCCAGGTTTTTACTGAGTTGTTCTGCATCACTTACCGAATGCCCCGTCGAATATTGCGAAGGCATCAGCACAGCCCGCACATTGTCTTTTCCCAATGCATCGCAGGCCATAGCCAATGTAACGGCACTATCTACTCCTCCGCTACTGCCCAATATGGCTTTTGTAAAACCCATTTTTTTGAAATAATCCCGGATGCCCATGATGATGGCATTGTATATTTCTGCTGTAGACAGGTTATAATCTAATTCAAGCGGGTTAAACTCGGCATTTGGTAAGTCATCCGCAGGCACTAAAACAGGTGAAGTAAAACTGCCGTCCTCCTTCAGTTCAAAAAGATCATACGCCTCTTCAAACAGTGGCAGCTGTTTCACTAAATTGGAATGCTTATCAAACACCAGCGATCCGCCATCAAATACAATTTCTGTCTGGCTGCCCACTCCATTGCAATAGAGCATCGGCAGTTTGTATTTGGATGTATTCAGCTTTACAATCGCCTTACGGTCTTCTACATGGGTATAATCAAAGGGCGAAGCCGAAAGGTTCAGCATTATATCCGGTGCCTGTTTCATCAGTTCATCCATCGGGCAGTTGCGGTACAGCGGATTATCGCCCAGGTTCCAGATATCTTCACAAATGGTAACAGCCAGTTTCCTTCCTTTAAACTCAATCACATTCCAGTTGTAGGCTGGTTCAAAATAACGGTACTCATCAAACACATCATAATTGGGCAGACAGGTTTTATGCACTACCGCCTTTACTTTTTTCTCATGCAGGAAATAAGCAGCATTAAATAAATCCTTGCCTTCCCTTGCCGGGTTTCTGTCGGGCGCACCAACCAGCACGGCAATATCTGCCGTATGGTGTTTTATCTCTTCCAATGCAGCATTGCATTTGCGGATAAAGTCATCAAACTCCAGGAAGTCGCGGGGCGGGTAGCCACAAACGCATAATTCAGAAAACAGGACTATATCTGCGCCCTGCTGCTTCGCCCATTCAATGCCATGAATGATCTTACGGGTATTTTCTTCAAAATTGCCAATATGGTAGTTCTGTTGTGCTAATGCAATTCTCATACTGCAAATTTATGTGAATGTTGACTTCCTGTACCTTTGCCGTACAACAAGCGTATAACCCCCAACGTTTTCCATCACTATGCAAAAAATCCTGTTTGCCAGCCTCCTGTTGTTTACCGTGTCAGCATGTGGTAAAAAGAAAAAAAATATCCCTGATGTATCAGGAATTAAAGTAGAACTGCCTGTTGAACGGTTTGACAGAAGTTTCTTTTTACTCGACACCAATCAACTGGAGCCGGGCCTCCTGCGGCTGAAAAGCCAGTTCCCTGATTTTTATACGGACTTTATGCAACAAATATTGGGGGTAAAAGGAGAAGTTACCGATCCCAATAGCTTATTGGTAACCCGTGAATTCATCAGGGGGTATGCCGGTATTTATGACTCGGTAAAATCCAGGTTCAATAACCTGGCGGGCATGCGAAAAAAACTACAGGAGGGATACCAGTTTGTGAAATATTATTTCCCCAATTATAAGCCTGGTAAAGTGGTTATGTTTTTAGGGCCGTTTGATGCACCAGGTGTGGCTACCACCACAACGGGCAATCTCGCTATTGGTATGCAGCAATATGCAGGTAAAGATTTCTCCGTGTACCAGGCCGGTCCTTTGCAGGAAATGTTTCCAACGTATATCACCCGCCGTTTCTCACCGGAATATATTCCTGCGAATGCCATGAAGTCAGTGGTGGCTGAATTGTTTCCTGACCAAAGCGGAGGAAAGCCGCTGATACAACAAATGGTGGAAAAGGGAAAACAGTGGTACCTGCTGGATTTATTTATGCCCGAAACGCCTGACAGTTTAAAAACCGGCTATACACAACAACAATTGGACTGGTGCGCCGACAACGAAGGGCTGATCTGGAGTTATATTGTAAAAAATGAAGACCTACAATCGCTCACCCCTTCTGTTATACAAACCTATATTGGTGAAGCGCCGTTTACGCAGGGCTTCTCCCCTGAATTTTCTCCCGGTAATCTTGGGCAGTGGATTGGCTGGCAGATGGTGAAAAAGTTTGTAGAAAAAAATGCTGATATGAAGCCGGAAGAAATCATGCGCACACCTGCAACGAAGATTATTGAAGAAGCGAAGTATAAGCCGAAGTAAAAACGTTTTGGTTTTATAGTTTTTAGTTTTGGGTACCTGCTTACCGCAACCACCTCTATCGGATTAGGATAGTCCAGGATATCGCCATGATGATAAAATGCGATATTAACTGTACCATCACCAATTTCTGCTATGCTGACAGAATCAATTTGCCCTTTGGTAAGACAATAGCCTTCCTTTTCATATTTCAACTCTCTCTCAAATAAACCCTTTTTTACAAATAATGCCGGCAAACGGCAGGGTGTTATAAACCAGCCTGTCTTTTCCAGCCTATACCTGTTATCTTCATAAATCCATCCTTCTCTGTAATTGATCAAAACATTGGAAATTAACAGGGAGGAAATGCCGATTGATATTGTTGTAATTATTACAGCTGGCAAAAGTGCCATATTACCCTTGCCAGCCATTATTGGTCTTGAAAAACAGAATAAAATACCAACAAATGTCATGGCAAGAAATATCCAGGTGCCAGCCCTGTACCCCCTGTAGTAAATACCCATAGCAGACAATATTATTACTGAAATAAAAAGTAATATCAATAAAATATAGACAAACAACAACACGGCTTGTATAGCATTGGGCATTTGTAAATTATACTTCCCCAAGAAGTAAAGCGCATAAACGAATACCAGTATAGGAAGGAAGAAGAGTAATAGTGCAGTCATTTTCTCAGCTATCAGTTCGCCTTCATCGGCGCCATCATTTCAAAAGCGGGGATCTGTACGTCGAACATTCGCTTACTGTGCAGGTTTTCCATCTGGTAAGTGCCGTACATTTTGCCCATTTCGCTGCGCAGGTTGCAGCCGCTTACATACTGGTAACTTTCGTTGGGCTGCAGTATGGGCTGTACACCTACCACCCCTTCGCCTTCCACCTCGCGGTGTTCGCCATTGCTGTCAAAAATATACCAGTGGCGGCGGTGCAGTTTCACCGGAAAATTGTTGTGATTTTCAATATGGATGCGGTATGCAAACATATACTCTCCCTGCAGCGGATTGCTGTAGTCGGGTTGGTAAAAGGTTTCCACGGTTACCTGTATGCCTTCAGATATCAGGCTGGTCATAGGATAAAAGTAAACAATTTTTACCGCACAGAGAGAACAGAGAAAAAGGGAGGGTTTTAGGAAATAGGTTTCTTTCTTTCTTTCTCTCCTTTTCCTCAGGGGCGATGTTTTTCTTCAGCCTGCAGGGCGTAATTTTGCAGCGCCGCAATAAACAGGCATATAAACTATGAAAATAGCCGTAGCAAAAGGTGATGGAATCGGGCCTGAAATTATGGACGCCGTACTCCGGATTTTTGATGCAAATAAAGTCCCCCTCGAATATGAAATGGTGGAAATGGGTAAGTGGGTGTTTGACAAGGGCTTCAACAACGGTATGACCCCGGAAGCCAAGCAAACCATCGAATCACTCGGCCTGCTTTTCAAAGGCCCGATGGAAACACCAAAAGGAAAGGGTGTAAAAAGTATAAATGTTACGGCCCGGAAAACCTGGAACACCTTTGCCAATAAACGGGCTTTCCAAAGCCTGCATGGGGTGGACACCGTATTCAGTAAGGCTGGTATCCCCATCGACATTACTGTAGTTCGTGAAAATATTGAAGACACCTATGGCGGTATCGAACATATGCTCACGCATGATGTGGCACTAAGCCGCCGCTTTATTACCCGCCCGGGCAGTATGCAGGTAATCCGCTATGCATTTGAAATGGCCCGGCAAAAAAAAGCAAGCCGCATCACCTGTGGCCATAAGGCCAATATCATGAAGATAACAGATGGCCTCTTTCTCGACTGTTTTTATGAAGTGGCCAAAGAATACCCTGAACTGAAGGCGGATGATATTATCGTGGATGATCTCTGCATGAAATTAGTAACCCGCCCCGACACTTTTGATGTGGTGGTGCTGACCAACCTGCAGGGCGATATTGTAAGCGATCTCTGTGCTGGTCTCGTTGGCGGGCTTGGCTTTGCCCCTTCGGCCAATATCGGCGATCATATATCCATATTTGAAGCGGTACATGGTACGGCACCGGATATTGCCGGTAAAAATATTGCAAACCCCACGGCCCTGTTGTTAAGCGGTTTTGCCATGCTGCGCCATGTTGGCCTTACTGAAAATGCCGCCGTAATCGAAAACGCCTTATTGTATACCCTGGAACAAGGCGTACACACCGGCGACTTTGGCGATAAATCAATACCATCTGTTAATACCACCGCCTTTGCCGATACTATTATCAGCAATTTTGGTAAAAAACCAGCAGTGGGCGCTAAAGAAATTATTGCAAACAAACCCGGAACGCCTGCGCCACTCAAACTGGAAATCAATTCCATGATGGTGTCGAAAGAAACCGGTTCAGAATCTATTGTGGGTGTTGATCTCTTTATTGAAAGCGATGAACAACCAACAGCCATAGCAGAGAAGTGTAAGCGCCATGCCGGGGTGAAGTTCAACCTCATTAACATCAGTAACCGCGGTACACAGGTATGGCCAACCGGTTCGGTATATACCAACCTCGTAAACCAATACAATGTACGCTTTGAAAGCATAGAAGATCATCCATTGAACCAGCAGGATGTAATCGGCCTCTATGTAAGCATGAGCGGCAACTTCAAAATCTGCTCCTTTGAACTATTGAATATGTGGGGTGATAAGAAAGCCTATAGTTTAGCACAGGGACAGTAAGGTTTCTCGTTTGGCTGTTTCTGGTTTTTCGTTTTGTAGCCCTATATAAATATGGTAAATTGTAGTGTTATGTGGTTAACCATAAACTAAAACACAAAACGAAAAACATCCTCATGCCTGTAGAAACAAAAAAATATACCAACGGAGAAGTCACAGTTGTCTGGAAACCTGCTGCCTGTATCCACTCCTCACTATGCTGGAAGGGCCTGATAGAAGTGTTCAATCCCAAAGCAAGGCCCTGGATAAATATAGATGGTGCTACTACTGAAAAGATTGTTGAGCAAGTGCGCAAATGTCCGAGCGGCGCCCTGAGTTATTTCTTAAATAAGGAAGCAACTACAGAGCCCGAAAAAATTGTTGCCGAATCAGCGAATGTTTTAAAAGTCGAAGTGTCGCCTAACGGGCCCTACCTTATCAAATCCGAATGCCTGATTGTACACAGCGACGGAAAGGAAGAGACAAAAACCGGGACAGTAGCCTTATGCCGCTGCGGTGCGTCGGCCAATAAGCCTTATTGCGACGGGGCGCATCGTAAAGTAGGGTTTGAAGGCTGATAAGTGAGTCGCTGGATGCTGCAAGATGCCTGAATCGTAATGGATATACTACCCCCATATCCAAACATATTTCCAGTACAAATAAGAAGAGAGCAGGAGTATTAAGATAGAAATGCTGATAGCCAGTATACCATTCGGTGCCCTGGTTCTTTCCGCATCATTTCCCCGGTATGTCACCTGTCTGATACCCATTCCCATGTATACAAAACTGAAGAATACAATACCTAAAAAGACAATCGTCAAAGGCAGGAAATAGATTAGTGAAAAGAAAAAGAAAAACATTATTCGCTCCTGTTTTGTTTATACTACTCTTTACTATCTGGATGCCAAACGGCCAGCATTATTCAAACGAAGCAAAAATCCATTGCCAAAGAAAATAACAAATCATCATACCGGCTATTGACAATGTAATAAAAACAATTCCTTTTAATACCTTTTGTTTGTTGTTTTCCCGCCTGCCAATTATAATACATTTAAATCCCTAATATATGTACATTATACAGAATCCGTAAGGAAACATGAAAACCAAAAGAAGTATGGCATACAGAAAGGAGAAAAGCATCATCCGCCGGCACTTTTTGCTTGCTTATACCCGTTCTTCAATAACCACTGCAATACTTTCTCCCGCTGATCACCTTGCACGATAATCTCCCCACCCTTGGCTGAACCGCCAGTGCCGCAAAAGGATTTCAGCTTTCGGCCCAGCTCTTCCATCTCTTCTTCCTTGCCGACAAAACCTGTTATCACTGTTGCGGCCTTACCACCACGATGCTTTGTTTCCAGCCATACCCGCAATTTTTGCTGAGCCGGGGGCAATGTATCGGAGTCATTCTTTTCTTCTTCAAAAGAAAAATTCGGATCAGTACTAAATACAAATCCTCTTGCGTCTGGTTTATTTTTCTTGCTCATAAAAGCGTTTAAGGTTTTTTGTTTGAAGTTTGAGGATTACGGAATTGATAAACCTAAAACTTCAAACATTCAGCGTTCTACAGCACAACTGCTTTTAAACTCAAATCCAAACTCTTCGCCTGGTGTATCAGCGCACCCACACTTACAAAATCCACGCCGGTGGCTGCATACTCTTCTATATTCTCCAGGTTGATGCCGCCGCTGGCTTCGGTTTCAAATGTTTCGCCTATCAATGCTACTGCTTCTTTAATATCGGCGGGTTTAAAATTATCCAGCATTATGCGGAATACTTTGCCTTTGCCCATCGCCAGTACCCGCCGTACATCATCAATGCTTCTTGTTTCTACTTCTATTTTTAATTCCGGTTTTTTCTCCTGCACATAGGCCCATGCCTTATCGATTGCTTTTTCTATCCCGCCACAGTAATCGATATGGTTATCCTTCAGCATAATCATATCATACAAACCAAAACGATGGTTTACGCCGCCGCCTATGCGTACCGCTTCTTTTTCCAGCAGGCGAAAATTGGGCGTAGTTTTTCTTGTATCCAGCAAACGGGTTTTATAGCCCTTCAGTTTATCCGTGTATTGCTTTGTAAGGGTGGCAATGCCGCTCATGCGCTGCATACAATTCAGCACAAGCCGTTCGCATTGCAGGATCGTATGAACCGAAGCTTCTACTTCGAATGCTTTTTCACCAAACACCATAGACTCCCCGTCCTTTTTAAATGGCGTGAATACGGCAGCTGGTTCTTTGAACTGAAAGATTAGTTCAGCCACCTGCATACCTGCCAGTATGCCATCCTGCTTTATTTTCAATACGGCTTTACCTTTTGCCCCGGCATCAATGCTTGACATGGTGGAATGATCGCCTTCGCCGATGTCTTCGGCCAGCGCTTCCGCTACCAGGTGTTTTAATTGTTCATGGAAACTCATGGCACAAAAATAAAGTTTTCAGTAAGAGCGATGCACGCAATAAAAAATCCCGGCACTATGCCCGGGATAAATTCTTTGCTGGTGTATATAGCTTACTAGTCCACTACCTGGAAACGAATTTCCTTTACTACTTCCTTACCGTTCTTTACTTTCATAAAGACGTTGGTACGGAAATTTCCTGCATTAGTCTGTAATGTACCGATGCAGAAGTGGCCACCACCGGGTGAGTCGCCCTTGTGTTTTACATCAAAGCCTTTCACGCCGTTATTGCCAAAGAAATCACGTACAATCTGCTGGGCCTGGGCCTTACTGAAGCTGTCGCTTTTATCAGGCAGTGTCAGCTCCACGGTATCATCAAAATTGGTTGACAACTGGCTGGCGTTACCAGAACGCAAAGCGCTGATAACTTCCTCAATACCACCCACACGGGTAAAAGCAAAGAGGAACAATACAGGAACAAGCAGCAGAATGGATTTAATCTTTTTCATGTTTAAATAGGTTTTCACAGGTATATTAATCGAAAAACATGCCACATTAAATGGCCTCACTAAAGTAATAAAAATCAACAGTTATTCAGCTTTCATGGGGATAAAATCGGCAAATTGGGTGTAGTTTTACAGGGTACGGATTGGCAGTTTTGCCTGAAAATGAATGAATTTATACTAAAACAAAAGGTTGTTAAAGAACTATGGCCGATAAAAAAGTTATTCTGGTGATCATGGACGGCTGGGGGCTTGGAAAAGTTGCTTCAGCGGATGCTATTCAAAACGCTAATGCGCCTTTTACCAAATCTTTATATACCCGTTATCCTAATACGACCCTTATAACCTGCGGGGAAGAGGTAGGCCTGCCAGATGGGCAGATGGGCAATTCCGAAGTGGGGCATCTGAACCTGGGCGCCGGCCGGGTAGTGTACCAGGAACTGCAACGGATTAATGTGGCTGTGAGAGACGGCTATCTTGCCAAAAATGAAACCCTGCTGCAAGCCATCCACCACGCCAAGGCAAACAGCAAACCCTTACACTTGTTAGGCCTTGTGAGTGACGGAGGCGTACACTCCCATATTAATCACCTGAAAGCTATCATTGATATTTGCAAGGCAGCAGGCCTTACAGACGTTTTTATACATGCTTTTACTGATGGCCGTGACTGCGATCCGAAAAGTGGTTTAGGCTTTATCACAGAACTGGAAAACCATCTTGCCGGTTCAATTGGTAAAATTGCCACCGTAAGCGGCCGTTATTTTGCCATGGATCGTGACAAACGCTGGGAACGCATAAAACTGGCCTATGACGCACTGGTGAAAGGTGCGGGTGAATATGCCACTGATGCAATTACTGCTGTTGAAAAATCATATGAAGCAGGCATTACGGATGAATTTATCAAGCCAACCGTTATCGTAAATGATGCCGGTCTGCCGGTTGCCACCATTCAAAATAATGATGTGGCCATCTGTTTCAACTTCCGCACCGATCGCTGCCGGGAAATAACGCAGGTGCTGACGCAAAATGATTATGCAGCCTTTGAAATGTCGCGGCTTTCCCTGCATTATACAACCATGACGGAGTATGATAAAACATACCAGGGTGTACATGTAATTTTTGAAACAGATAATCTCAACAATACATTAGGCGAGATACTGGAACAACATGGCCTGAAACAAATACGTGCAGCAGAAACTGAAAAATATCCCCATGTAACTTTTTTCTTTAGCGGAGGCCGGGAAAAAGCATTTCAAGGGGAAACAAGGATCATGGCTGCTTCACCAAAAGTAGCCACCTACGATTTGCAGCCAGAGATGAGCGCAGTGGAACTTACTAACTTATTGCTGCCGGAAATAGAAAACCAAAGCTTTGACTTTTGTTGCCTCAATTATGCCAATGCCGATATGGTGGGGCATACGGGTGTATGGGAAGCAGCGATAAAAGCAGTGGAGACGGTTGATAAATGCGTGGAACAAATTGTAACCCGCGGATTGAAAAACCGCTATACTATTTTTCTTACAGCCGATCATGGCAATTCAGATTATATGATTAATGAGGATGGGACACCGAATACAGCACACACACTGAACCCGGTACCCTTTTTCATCATAGACAATGAATGGAAAGGCACAGTGCGGGCAGGAAAGCTGGGTGATATAGCGCCAACCATATTGACGATGATGGGGCTTCCGATTCCAGCAGAAATGACCGGCAATGTTCTGATAAACTAAACCATACTTTTAACTAATGAAGGCTGTTCTAAAAAAAATAGGACTGGTTTTACTGGCTGCTTTACTCATTATTCAATTCTTCCATCCGAAAAAAAATAAGTCGGAAGGCCCGCAGCCAAACTACATCGGCAACAACTATGCAGTACCTGCTGATGTAAAAGAAATACTGGCAAAAGCATGCAATGATTGTCACAGCAATAATACCCGCTATCCCTGGTATGCCAAAATACAGCCGGTACACTGGTGGCTGAACAAGCATATCGTTGACGGAAAAAAGCACATCAATTATGATGAATACACACATAAACCGTTACGCTACCAGTATCACAAAATGGAAGAAACCGTCGAAATGGTTAAGGAAGGAGAAATGCCGCTGAACTCATATACGTGGACACATAAGGATGCAAAGCTGACGGATACCGAAAAAGCAAAAATCACGGGGTGGGCACAATCCGTTATGGATACCATGAAAGCCCGGTACCCGATAGACAGCCTGGTCAGGAAGAAATAAACACTGTGAGAACTGCATTGGCCAAAATATTATCACCATTAATCCTGTTGCCGGTATTTCTACCGGCCATAGTAGTTATGTTGATTGCCGTCAAACGGGAAAATACCAGGCATGAAATAAAAGAAAGACTGGAAGAAAACTTGCTGCATACCATTCGTGTAAAAAATGATGATTACCGCTGGATAAAACCGGGAAAAGAAATTATGGTAGAGGGCAGGATGTTTGATATAAAGCACTATCGGGAGGTTGGCAGTGAGACCGAGTTTACTGGTTTATACGATGAAGAAGAAACCGCATTGAACCAGGTTGCCGATAACCTGCTGCATAAACAATCCCGGCAAAAAAATATGCTGCTTTCTCAATTGGTTCATCTCTTACAGTGTGTATTCTTCCATCCGGCGGATGAATCGCTTGCCGGTTTTCCGGTACAACTATTATTTTATCCGGTCGGCAGTGACGCACTACCACTTACCTACTATCCAATCATCACTCCACCACCGCAATTGTAAATACATATATCGTCCGAAATACTATTATGTAATTACAACTTTTTAATTTCTTATGAGAAAGATTTTAATGCTTTCTGTATTGCTGTATGCGTATAATTCAGCATCGGCACAGATTGCAGATACAACAGAGGAAAAAAGCCTTGACGAACTGGTGGTATTTTCAAACAAGTTTGCAGAGAAGAAAAAAAATATCGCCCAAAAAATTGATGTTTTCACGGCCCGTACAATTGCAAAATCAAACAGCCAGAATACCGGCGATCTGTTACTTAACAGCGGGAATATATTTGTGCAAAAAAGCCAGCAAGGGGGCAGCAGCCCTGTGCTACGGGGCTTCGAAGCAAGCAGGGTGCTGTTGATGGTTGATGGTGTAAGGTTGAATAATGCCATCTACCGTGCCGGACACCTGCAAAATGCAATTACAGTGGATCAGAATATGCTCGATCGGGTGGAAGTAATGTATGGCCCTGCCTCCACAATCTATGGCAGCGATGCATTGGGTGGCGTTATTCATTTTCGCACAAAGGCACCAAAATTATCCGGCGGCGAGAAATTGCTGGTTGCGGGAACATCCTTTGTTCGCTACAGCACTGCGAATAAAGAAAAGACCGGCCATGCCGACATTAGTGTGGGCGGGGCAAAACTGGGGTCGCTCACTTCCTTTACCTACAGCGATTTTGGTGATATGAAAATGGGGGGTGATTACCCGAAAAAATATCCAAATTTCGGCAGAAGATCATACTACATACAAACTGAAAATGGTGTAGATAATGTCGTAAAGAACGAAGACGAACGTGTACAAAAATTTTCCGGCTATAAGCAATGGGATATCACACAGAAGTTCCTGTTTCAGCAAAGCGACAGGGTTTCGCATACTGTTAACCTGCAGTATTCAAGTTCCACAAATGTACCCCGTTACGATCGTTTACAGGACATCCGCAATTTCGGTGGCAGCATCGGTACCACACTGCGCTATGCAGATTGGTACTATGGCCCGCAGACTCGTGTATTGGGCAGCTATGAACTTAATGTAGCAAAGCTTGGCTTCTTTGATGCCTTCCGTGTAAATCTCAGTTACCAGGATGTGAAGGAAAGCCGACAGCAGCGGGAATATCGTCGCTACGACCGGCTGGACAGCCGCAGGGAACATATCAAGGTTATGGCATTCAATATTGATGGAAAAATCAACTGGAAGCAGCATGAGCTGACCCTTGGTATAGACGGGCAGTTGAATGATTTAACATCAGTTGCGGATCGTACAAATATCAATACAGGTGCAGTAAGCAAACTGGATACACGTTATCCAAATGGTGAAAACAATATGAACTTTTTCGGTTTGTATGCGCAGCATATCCTGAAATCAAAAAATGGTAAATGGGTAATCAATGATGGTATCCGTGCACAGCATGTAAGCCTGCGTTCCACCATTACTGACAACTCATTTTTTAATTTTCCTTTTACGGAAATCAAGCAATCACCGTTTGCCGTTACCGGCAACCTGGGTGCTGTATATATGCCGGGCGGCGGTTTTCGTTTTACAACCAATATTTCGTCAGGGTTCAGGGCGCCGAACTTTGATGATGCAGCAAGGATTTTCGAATCTGCCACAGCTAGCCGGAGGCTGATTGTTCCTAATCCTGACATAGGACCTGAATACACCTACAATTTTGATTTTGGCATCACCTACGCTATCGAAAATAAAGCAAGGTTTGAATTTACTGGTTTCTATACCTTATTCAGAAATGCCATAGCACTTGCCCCTTTCCAATTAAACGGGCAGGACTCTGTCATCTACAATGGTGTAAATTCAGCTGTGTATGCCAACCAGAATGTAAACAAAGCATACGTACGTGGCATGAACGCCCGCTTTATGATCAACCTCAGCAGCAAAGTAACCTGGGATAATACCATCAGCCAAACATTCGGCAGGTATATAAATGCCAATGGAACGAAAAAACCGATGGATCATATACCTCCGGTATTTGGTAAAACAAGCCTCGCTTACAACGGTAAGAAATTTACTACTGAAGCCTGGCTCCTGTTTAATGGCTGGAAGAGGATTGAAGATTACAACCCGGATGGTGAAGACAATGGCCAATATGCCACCGCAGATGGCACACCAGCATGGACAACCGTAAACTGGAAAGCCAGCTACCTGTTTGTCAAGAAATTGACCTTACAGGCAGGTGTTGAAAACATACTGGATCGTAACTACCGGTATTTCGCTTCGGGGTTTTCCGCTCCCGGGCGCAACCTCTATATTGCCCTGCGGGCCAACTGGTAATTTAGTTCTCAACATTTGTAAGGGTGAAAGCATTGTCTTTCACCCTTTTATTTTACGATTAGCATAATTTTTAGGATTGTATGCAGCAATCATTTGACAAAATTGTCTAACTTACAGGCAGCCAAAGGATAGTTATGACCGAGGAAGCCATAATCAAAGGTTGTTTGAAGAATGATGCCACCGCCCAGAGGGAGTTATACAACAGGTATAGCCCTAAGATGCTGGCTGTGTGTTATCGTTTTGCCCACAACCGGGAAGACGCCGAGGATATGTTGCAGGAGGGTTTTATTAAAGTTTTTTTACAGGTGCATACGTTTGCGGGCCTGGGAGCTTTTGAAGGATGGATACGCCGGATCATTGTACATACTTGTATCAATATTCTGAAAAAGAATAAGAAGTTTAATGAAAGTGTGGACATCATTCATGCAACGAGTATCCAGATAAGGGAGGAGTCCGTGCCGGCAATCATCCAGGCAAAACAGGTAGTAGAATGTATACGCCTGTTGCCGATTGGTTACAGAACAGTACTAAACCTTTACGCTGTAGAAGGCTATTCGCACCGGGAAATTGCTAATATGCTGGATATTGAAGAAAGCACCAGCCGCAGTCAATATACCCGTGCCAAGTCGATGCTGGAAGATATACTGGTGAGAAAAAGAATATTACAAAAACCAAAACAAGGCGCCGACTGGCTGGCAGCGGTAGCCCGAAGATAAACTAAACGTATCCTGGCCGCACACGGGCCAAAATGATGACTGGTTATGGAGAACAGGTATAACAATAACGATTTTGAGCGGTTTGTAAAACAAAACGCCGATCAATACAGGATGTTTCCTTCCGAGAAAGTTTGGAAGGGCATTCACAACCGGCTGCATACACGCCGCCGCTGGTACGGTTTAGGCCTGGCCTTACTTCTTTTAAGTACCGGGGTTGTAACCTGGGTAATGCTGGTAGTCCCCGCAAAGAAACAACCATCACTGGTTTACGCTTCTCCTGCATCAATTGAAAAAACAAAACCTGCAGCACAACCTGAGCCTGCGGCTGCACTAATCGTTAACCCGCAAACAGCCATAAAGAAGGTTTATACACATACGCCATTTCCAACCGCTTCCTATACAGGTGCAGATACTGAAACTCCGTCCACAACTACGGGTATAGCCGCATCAGATATAGCGGGTTCTGAAGAGAATATGCTTGAACGCCTGGTGGAAGCTGAACCAGTGGTTGCTAAAGTATCTAAACCGGCAGAAAGTGTACGCAAACAAGTTTTGACGAAAAAAACAGCAACAACGGCAAGCATCGTTCCCGAACCTGCTCCTGTTGTCATTGCTGATAATACCATAATAGCGGCTGCAGCTCCTGCTGCTGACAATAATAAAGACATTGCAGAAGAAGGCACAAAAGATCATCCAAAAACAAATTTGCCTACCATAGAAAGTGTGGTGAATGCGTACAAAAAGCCGTCAAACCGTAAAAAGTTAACCTGGACGGCCTATATCACGCCTACAGTCAGTTACAGGGCGCTGAATGAAAATGAGACCTTCATAAATGCAGCCAGGGCCGCTTCCAGTTCAAACACACCGATACCGGTGGTAACCTACCTGCCTTCTGATTTGGAGTCAGTGGTTAATCATAAACCGGATATTGGCTTCCAGTTAGGCTTCTCTGCCGGTTACCCGCTTTCAAAGAAAATAAAAGTGGTGAGCGGCTTGCAGTTTAATATCAACAAATACGATATACAGGCCTATAATTACTCTAATGAGGTGGCTACTGTGGCGCTAAGCACGGCAGCAGGACGAACCAATACCGTTTCAACGGTTACGAACTACCGCATTGAAGGTGGTTATAACAAAGCGAAATGGTTGCGCAATTTCTATTTTACGGCATCCGTTCCGATCGGGCTTGAAGTAAAAGTGGCACAGAATAAGAGGAGCTACATCGGCTTTACGGCTACAGCGCAGCCTACGTATATTTTAGATAACCGCTCTTACCTCGTTTCTACGGATTATAAAAATTATGTAGAAATTCCGTCGCTTACCCGTAAGTGGAACCTGAATACAGGTTTTGAAGTTTTTGCAGGCTTTAAAACCGGCAGTACCGAGTGGAGGGTTGGCCCGCAGGTACGTTATCAAACATTGTCGAGCTACAAAAATAAATACCCGATAGAAGAAAGGCTTTTTGATTTTGGTTTGAAGTTGGGCGTTGTGCTCCAATAAACCGGAACTAACTGCCCGTACTGAATATCCCGTCTTATCAAAGGCGGGATACTTTTTTTACCGGCATTACCGTTAGCATAGAATCAGCTTAATTCATTTATACTATTTTTAGCCCATGAAATACACGGCGGTATTACTGGCAGCAGCCATATTTTGCTTTTCCTGCAAATCCAAAAAAAAAGAAGAACCCAGCAGGAGTTATATTTCCATCAGTAATCTTCTGAAGAAAGAAGTCGAAAATGTGGATACTTCCCTTTTCTCTATTATAAAAGTAGTAAGTACCGACAGCCTCCATCACGACACTACTTTTATACCCCGTGAAAAATTTGCTGAGGTAGCCAAAGATTTCCTGGAACTACCTGACTTTTCCAACCCGGATGTAGCTAAACGCTTCAACCAGGAAATGCGTTTTGATTCGCTTATGGACAGGGGATTTTTCACGTATACACCAGTTGACCCTAAGAGTGAAGAAATAATTAAAGTTGAACTACTGTTTAGTTCAGAAACCCTGGCCAATGGTGACAACCGTGTTACAAATATTATTATTGACATGGGCAAAACGGACCGCAATGGTGCGTATTCAAAAAAAATGCTCTGGACCATGGGTAAAAAATTCCTGATAACCTACATCACTCAAAAACCTGCGGAGCCCGAAAAAATAACGGTGACGAAAGTAACATGGAATGATGATGATTTCAGATGACCGCAGAACAGTTCAGACATATTGCCCCTTCCATTCCTGCACAGCCGGGTATTTATAAATATTTTGATGGCCGCAATGAATTGATCTATGTTGGCAAAGCCAAGCATTTGCGCAAGCGGGTGAGCTCCTATTTTACTAAAACATTTACCAGCTATAAAACGCATGAGCTTGTACAGCGTATTGAGCGTATTGAGTTTACTATTGTCAATTCTGACCAGGATGCTTTTTTACTGGAGAATACGCTGATTAAAGAATTTCAGCCCCGGTACAATATCAACCTGAAGGATGATAAGAGCTATCCGTACATCGTTATACGCAATGAACCTTTCCCAAGGGTGTTTCTTACAAGGAAAAAAATTGAGGACGGCTCCACCTATCTCGGCCCGTACACGTCTGTAAAAAAAGTAAGGGAGCTGCTTGATTTTATCCGGCAAACGATCCAGTTGCGTACTTGCTCCCTCAACCTTTCTGCTGCCAATATTAACAAAGGCAAATTCAAAGTTTGCCTTGAATATCATTTGGGAAACTGTAAGGGCCCCTGTGAAGGATTGCAGACCCCGGAGGATTACGGAGAAAATATAAATCAGTTGAAAAACCTGCTCAGGGGCAATATGGCGCCGGTAATCCGCCATTTCAAAGAAGAAATGAAGCTGCATGCTGCCAATCTTGCTTTTGAAAAAGCCGGGCTGGTGAAAAAGAAGATTGATTTCATTGAAAATTATCAAAGCCGGTCACTGGTTGCCAACGCCAAGACGGGTGCTGTAGATGTCTTTTCGTTATTGCGCAGCGAACACCCCAATGAAAAGGGTACAGCTATTGCGTTTGTAAATTACCTGATGGTGCGCAATGGATCGATTATACAGGCGCATACCAGTCGTGTGGAAACGCAGCTGGATGAAACACCTGAAGAGATACTGGCTTATTCTGTGGCCAGCCTGCGCCAGACGTTTAACAGCGATGCCACCGAAATCGTAACACCTTTTCAAATAGAATTTCCCGGGGAAGGCATCAGCATTATTGTACCAAAAGGCGGGGATAAGAAAAAGCTGCTGGAGTTGTCCGAAAAAAATGCACAGCACTTTATTGATGAACTGAAACAAAAAGAAAGGCTGAAGCTCACAACAAAGGATACTGACTATACTGAGCTGCTGCAAAACCTGCAGGAGAAACTGCAATTGCAGGAGATGCCGGTGCATATTGAATGTTTTGACAACTCCCACTTCCAGGGCAGCTATCCCGTTTCGGCTATGGTATGTTTTAAGTACGGGGTGCCCAGTAAAAAAGATTACCGGCATTTTAATGTGAAAACGGTGGAGGGCATCAATGATTTTGCCACGATGAAGGAGGCCGTTTACAGGCGATATAAGCGCCTCAAAGAAGAGGCACAGCCATTGCCGCAGTTAGTTATCATTGACGGCGGAAAAGGCCAATTAAGCGCCGCTGCTGAAGCTGTGGAAGAAGTGGGCCTGGCAGGCAGCATGACCCTTGTTGGCCTGGCCAAAAACGAAGAAGAGTTATTTTTTACGGGCGACACCATGAGCCTGCGCTTACCTTACAACAGCCCTGAACTTAAGTTCATCCGTCGCATACGGGATGAAGTGCACCGTTTTGGAATTACGTTCCATCGCAGCAAGCGGAGCAAGGGCACTTTTAAAAATGAGCTGGAGGATATTAAAGGTATTGGTAAAGCCACAGCCGAGTTACTGCTAAAAGAATTCAAGTCTGTAAAGAAAGTCCGTGAAGCAGATCCTGCTTTCATTAAACAACTGGTTGGCGATAAGAAGGCCAGTATCATTGCCGCACACTTCACCAGGCAGTAACGATTGTCAGGTACCTGTTATTCAAATTAGCTATTTAGCGAATAAGTAATTCACCGAGAATGCCTGCGTAAAATTTAGCGGTCAAATTTTTAGTTGGTGTAAGGAATGGGGCCATTCAAAGCATTGCGGAGACGTTGTATCATCATTCTCTTGACCTGGCGCAAAAAAAATGGGGCCAGAATGGAAATTCAGCCCCGTTTTTAAAATCCAATATCCTATGAAAAACCGAAACGAAGATACGATAAATCTCCAACCGGCAAATAGGACTTTTACGATTTTCCGAAGTTTTTTTATAAAAATGAGTGGAAATACTTGCAAAGGATAGGAAAAAAACTAAACCCCGGCGCTGGGGCCGGGGTTTAAAAATTTTGATGTTTAACCTATGAAACCATCCGAATTAATAGGACCAAAGGTCTTGTTCAAAGTTGAATATCTTCTCTTTGATATTATCACCTTCCAGCAATGCCAGGATGGGGTCTTTAATATACTGACGGATGTTTTTATTCGCTGCGTTATCAATTGTAGATTTAGTAACGTAGCTGCTGAACATACGGCTTTCAAATAATTCTTCCCAGGTCATACGGCTTTGTCCCATATTCTTTGGGTTATACACTTCATATTTAGCAAATGTGGGGCGCATATCAGGATAGTACACCCAGAACATTACAGATTGTCCTCTTTCTTTACCATTAGGCGCATATAATGTTTTTAGAGGTGCGATACCGAGTATGCGGCAGAACATTCTGCTTGATTCACGGTCGAATACCCACTCTTCTTTTATACGAAGTTTAATAACTGTTTTTGGATCAAAACTCGCCCTTGTTACTACATACCGTACAACTTTAGAAGGATCGTTCGGATCCGTTTGTGCAACCGTATCAGCACTACCCGTAGTTAACTGGAGCAGTTCTTCTTTCGTAACTGGTGTGGTAAAGCGATCGTCTGCAAACGCAGTTACATCACCAGCCTGAACAGCTTTCAACAGCATATTAATGAACATCTGGCTTCCGTTATCGTCGGTCGCCTCATACTGGAATACTTTGTTCATTTTTTCACGCAGGTCCAGCTCACGCCACACTTTTTCAGCATAAAGGGCATCATCCCAACGAAGGTGTTCATAAGGAAGCGGTGTCCTGGATGTTAATCCGTATTTGTCAACGGCGTTGTCATTTCGCAATGACTTTTTAACGTCATTGTTTTCAAGCCCGGCTGTATCATATACAATCGGAATATTCGCATACGGATTGTACCCGCTTGGCGCTGCGTTATTATTGTTTTGCTGCTGCTCATTACCAGTAGCTCCGTTTTCAGGAGGCGTACCCGTATTGGTTGCAGGGGTTGTACCTCCCCGGCGGCGGCCTGTACGCTGTGCGTCAGCAGACTGCGCAACCAGTAATCCTGCCACCAGCAGCACTACAAAACTTTTGAACGAGATTCTTTTCATAGTTATTTTTTTTACTTGATATAGTAAACAAGTCCGGGTATTTTTCTTACCCTGCCATCAGGTCCCTGTGCACGGATATTATCAATTGTTACCATACGACCAGGTCCCAGGCCACGTATCATACTTAACGCTTTTGGGCTCCAAGTATTGCCCGTACAGGCGGCTTCATCAATATCGCCTTCAGCATTGTCAGCTGTAATGGTAAAACTTACCACCTGGTATTTCAGATCGAATGGAAAATCTTTGATATAAGCACCCACACCAGTCTGTGCTTTGAACTGACCGGCAGGCACATTTTCATTACTGGCCACACCACCAACGGTAGCAACGGGGTCAGGAATAGTCCTTACCCGGAATTTGAACACGGATGGTTTGCCATCGGCTGTAACGGTGATAGTACAATCGTCAGTCACGCTGTTCACCTTAGCTATGTATTTTCCACCACCACCGGAAAGTGAACCACCACCACCGGAAATTGATACTTGTGTCTTATCCAAACCAGTGCTCGATGCCACGGTGATCGGGTTGTCAACACCAATGTACAGTACGTTCATTTTATCGAGGGCCACAGATGCACCACCCGGAGAACCTACGGTGTATTTTATGGTCTCTACTTTTTCTTCCTGCTTGTTCGTTGTCTGGTTGAAGTAAGAAATTTTTACAGGAATGGAGTATTCACCAGGACCACCTGCAGTGATCTCTTTTGTGGCAAAGCCGCCTTCACCTATTTCAACACCACTACCACCAATGCTGATACTTGGCTTGGCTGTTTTGCTGTAAGCACCAACACCTGCATTAATTGTCAGGGGCTGGCCAGGCATCAGATAGTTAGAGCTTTGTCCAACGATAGCCGCATATGAATCGAATACGATTTCCACTTTACCTACCTGCTCATGGCAGAATGTAACGAGTTTGTTTTCGGATGTGCGGATATCATTCTGGAATTTGCTCAGGATACTCAATGCACCCACAGTTGGTGACATATAGAAGTATGATTCTTCCCAGTTTTTATTTTTATCAACACCAACTGGTTTTTCAGTGTTCACCTGGAAACCATTAGTGAATTCAGCCGCAATCTTTGGATCAACAGCCAGTACACTTTTCTTATAGTCATCAAGGATTTTTTGCAGGTCTTTTCCTTTTCCTTCTTTGATTAATAAGCGGGTAGTAGTGTTTTGATCGTCTTCTTTCAGTTTGCCACCGGAAGTTGCTTTTTCAATCAACTCTTTTTTAAGCGCCTCTATAAATGCATACGCTTTTTGTGCATGACCCATTACCGCTTCCGCCTTAGGCTTCCACTCGTTAGCCTTTTCAGCTGTTTTAGGGTCTGAGGCCTTTTCCGTAAGTGATTTCATTATCTGGGACGTAGAGGCATTGACCTGCCCGTTCGTTTTCTCCAGACTGTTATTTATCGTTTTGAAGGCATTGAGGATCTCAGCCGAGATATTAATCGCCAGCAGGGCGGTTAACACCAGGTACATGATATTGATCATCTTCTGCCGGGGCTCTTTAGGTAAAGCCATGACTATTTATGTTTATTGGATTTGAAAATGGATGACTTTTAAAAACAACCCCGCCACATTGGCGGCGGGGCTTAATTTATTTAGCGGCCCTGCATGGCAGTGAGCATATTTCCGTAGATATTGTTCAGTTTGCCGAGGTTACCAGCCAGGTTACCAATTTGTTCCTGTACTTTCTTGGCATCGTCAGCGCTTTTCAGCATCTGGTCGCTGGTTTCAGCCAGTTTGCCATAGAAATTGTTCAGGGCTTTCAGATGGTTATTGCTTTCCTGCAGTTCCAGTTCATAAATAGTATTGAGCGAAGACAGGTTCTTTGTCAGCACCTGGATTTGCTCGTGGAATACTTTAGCACCTTCTGTAGCGGTATTGAATGCACCTACAGAACTTGCAGCAGTAGTATAAGCGTCTTTTACTTTTTCCAGCTGACCTGTTACTTCACGGGTTTTGTTAGTGAAGTCAGCAGTAGCATTGATGGTATCACCAATACCGTTCATACCGGTAACGGTGGTATTCAGTTGCTTAAAGCCATCGCCCAGGCGCTTCATCGTGTCAGGCGTAATGTCGGCTTCAGCCAGCATTTTGTCCATAGCACCAAAAGTTGCTTTTGATTTTACGCCAGCTACAGAGAACTGCTCTTCATCGTGTGAAGCATCTTTTACAGCCGGATAAACAATGTATAATAAACCATAGATAGCAAAGATTACTGCCTCTGTTATCAAACCTACCCACAGGAAGGTATCAGCCAGGGGGTGGTGAACGATTTTAAATAATGCACCGAGGATTACGATTGATGCGCCGAATGATACACCTACGTCTACCCATTTGCTAACCTTAGATGGAATTGCTGCTGCCATAAATTGGATTTTTTAAAAGTGGATTTTTAATTATAAAAGCGGAAAAAAGAGAGGACAGGTTTATGTGTACCGTCCTCTCAATATGTTGGATTTAGAAATAGCTTATTTTTTACGACCTTTTAAAGGGGCTGCCGGTAAGTCAATTACACAACGGAAGCCAATGTAAGATTTGGTGGAATCCTGGTATTCGTAAGTGCTGGTACCTGTTTGCAGGTAGTAACCAACATCTTTCCAGCTTCCGCCACGGATTATTTTACGTTTCATCAGCGGGGGATCATCATCTTTTGCATTCCAGCGAACATCAGGGTTCATATCGTGCTGGAAATTGTTACGTCCTTCATAGTAGATAGAGGAAGTCCACTCAGCCACATTACCACTCATGCAATACAGGCCGTAATCGTTTGGCCAGTATGAGTCGGCACGTACAGTATAGAAACCACCATCTTCAGGATAGTTACCACGACCAGGTTTGAAGTTGGCCATCAAACATCCTTTTTTATTGCGGAGGTAATAGTTACCCCATGGGAACATTGATTGTGAGCGTCCGCCACGGGCTGCATACTCCCACTGTGCTTCTGTAGGCAGGCGGAAGTCTGATTCCTGTGCCCTTTTCTTGCTGATAAGGAAACTGTTCAGGTAGTGTGTTCTCCACTCGCAGAAAGCAGTAGCCTGTTTCCAGTTTACACCTACTACAGGGTAGTTACCAAATGCAGGGTGAGCGAAATAACGTTTGGTCATTGGCTCGTTGTAGGAATACGCAAAGTCACGAATCCAGGCCAATGTATCAGGATAAATCTGAACGTCTTTTTTGATGATAAACCTTGAACGTGGCTTGCCTGCATTTTCTCTTTTTGCCGCTTCTTTCAGGTCAAACACTTCAGAATGGTAAACAATTTTAGAAGGGTCGATTTCTTTTTTGCCGAAAATCCTGTCATCCGGAGGGAGGATCATATCCGTACCGGCCAATTCTTCAAGGAATTTAGGATCACCCCATTTAACGGTTTTCATTTTCTGCCAGTCAACGTACTCATTGCCATCAGCACCAGCTTTTACATAACCGAGCTTACGGGCTACTACAGAGTCACGAACCCATTGGGCAAACTGACGATACTCGTTATTGGTGATTTCGGTTGCATCCATCCAGAAGCCACTGATTGATACGGCCCTGTTTCTTGCACTAAATGCATACGCAGGATCCTCATCACTCGGGCCCATATGGAAGGTACCTTGGGGCACGTACACCATGCCGGGAGGTTTGGGCAGGGTATATTTATTCCCTGGCGCTACTCCGTGCACCTGTCCGTCGTTGGGAAGGCCTCCGCCTTTCCCTTTACCGTTTTTACCAGAGCCGCAACTCACCAGCACAGCCATGCTCGCCGCAGCATAAAGGGTGTAATAAAGGTTTTTCATTTTCATACACTTAAGGGGTATTGGGCAAATATAATATTTTGAACTGTTCTGCCGCACAAGGTTAAAATTTATTTTTATTAATCAAATCGGGTTTTCCGAGGTAAATTTTCTAACGGTGTCCAACACCATTTTATTGTATTCTGTTAAAATTTATTCTGTTTTTTGGGCACTGTTTATCAATGACATAAGCCCGGCTGTGGAAAATACGGGAGCCAGGCAGGTGTAATTACGACAGAGGAAAACGCCCGTTCGTTCGCCTGCTTCCTTTCCAGACAGTACAGGAAACCGCAGGTCGCCGGCCGGGGCAGCCATAAGGATTTTATGCGGTATGAATTGTTTTAGAATTTCCGCCGACAGGGTACGGTGTTCCGGCCCCACGACTGCTATCTCATTGGTGCCACGTATCATTTCCAGCAGCAGGCAGGCCCAGGTACCAAACGATGACGGGTATTTTGTAATCGCATTGCCCAATGAAGCCACCATATCCATCGCCCGTTGCCGCCACTCAGGCCTGTCCATCAGTATGGATAAGCGCCACAGGTTGTCTGCCATTACCGAATTGCCGGAAGGCGTAGCACCATCATAAACCTCCTTTTTACGTACGATAATGTCGTCCTGGCTGACCGGTGTATAGTAGAAGAAACCGGTTTCCTGCTCGCTGAAATGTTCAGTAACATATTCAGTAAGCTCGACAGCCTTCAGTAACCAGTTCGTATCAAAATTTATTTCCTGCAATTGTATCAATGCCTGTATTAAGTAGGCATAATCATCAAGAAATGCGGGGAATTTCGCTATTCCGTCTTTCCAGGTGTGATGTAACAAGCCAGACTTGGATGTTTCAGCCTCATTTTTGGCCGCAACCATGTTATTAAAAATAAAATCTATGTTTTCTAAGGCGATTGTCCGGTACGCCTCATTTCCGGTAGCAGCGAAGGCCTTGCAACAGGCTGTTATTGTTAACGCATTCCAGCCCAGTATTACCTTATCATCAGTGCCCGGCCGAATGCGTTTTTGTCTTTCCATCAGCAAAATCCCTCTTCCCTTTTTCAGCATTTCTTCCAGCTCAGCAAGGGCCAATTTATTTGCAACAGCATATTGTTCAACAGGTGTCTTTACCCGCAATATGTTGACCCTTTCACCACCGTGGCTTCCTTCATGCCAGTTGCCCTGTTCAGTTATATCGTAGTAGCTGCAAAAGACGGGCGCTATATCACCGAGCAGGCCTTCCACTTCTTTTTTTGTCCATACATAATACTTGCCCTCCACCCCTTCACTGTCTGCATCCAGTGCGGCAAAGAAGCCAGTGTTTTCCTTACCAGCCGGAAGCATTTCCCGTTGTAAAAACCCAATTGTTTCCGCTATCACTTCTTTGTAGCGTTCTTTACCGGTTAACTGGTATGCTTCGCTTATTACAGAAATGAGCAGCGCATTATCATACAGCATTTTTTCAAAGTGCGGGGCCAGCCATTCTGTGTCGGTGGAGTAACGGGCAAAGCCCCCGCCAGCCTGGTCGTAGATACCTCCCTGGATCATTTTATCAAGAGAAAGTAATGCCGCCTTATGTCCGTCCGCATCCCCGTTTCTTAATAAGAAATGTATCGCCTGTGTTTGCGGAAACTTAGGTGCTTTTCCAAAACCACCCCATTCCATATCGGCGTTCTTCAACAGGCTTTCTGTTGTTTGTTTTATTCGTTGTTCATTGAAGATGGCTGACTCTTCCAGCTTTTGCATGCCAAAACTGTTGGACTGCATAATATGTTCCGTCAGGTTTTCGGCCTGTGCATCTATTTCATGCCTTCTTTCGTTGAATGCCTGGTGTACACCCAATAGCGTATCCTGCCAGGAAGGGCGGTTGTATGCTGCCCTGGGAGGGTAGTAAGTACCTCCGTAAAATGGCTTTCCATCAGGCGTTAAAAATACATTGAGGGGCCAGCCACCGCTGCCGGTCATAGCCTGCACGGCATCCATGTAAATGTGATCGATATCCGGCCTTTCTTCCCTGTCAATTTTGATATTGATGAAATACCGGTTCATGATTTCAGCCGTTGGTTCATCTTCAAAACTTTCCCGCTCCATAACATGGCACCAATGGCAGGCTGAATAGCCAATGCTGACGAGTATGGGTTTGTTTTCCGCCTTTGCTTTTGCCAATGCTTCTTCTCCCCACGGATACCAGTGCACGGGGTTATGTGCATGCTGCAGCAGGTAGGGACTGGTTTCGTCAATAAGCCGGTTTGTATGCGTATGTGCCATTGCCCGAAGTTCGCCAAAAAGAAAACGGGACTTTGATAAGTCCCGTTCAATATTTTAAAAGCTAAGGTGTTTATTTTTTTGTTGCTCCGGCGAGGAACTTATCCAGCGCTGCCACCATGCTGGGTGCCTGTGGCTGAGGTGCTTTTATCTCCAGTTTAAGGCCTGCGTCTTCCGCTGCTTTGGACGTATTGTTGCCAAAAGCGCCAATCACCGTTCCGTTTTGTTTGAAAGAAGGCTGGTTGTCGAAAAGGCTGCGGATGCCACTTGGTGTAAAGAAGCACATCACATCGTAGTGATTTTTTGCCAGTATATCTTTTACATCGCTGCTTACACTGCGGTACATAAAGGCCAGTACATATTCGCAGTTATTTGTCTTCAGCCAGTTTACGATTTCATTATCCTGCTGGTTTTCCGAACATACATAGAGGAATTTTTCATTGCCCTTATGTTTGTTGATAGCGTCAAACATGCTTTTATTGGTACCATCGGCACCATAAAACACTTTCCGCTTACGATAAAGGATAAACTTCTGGAGATAAAGGGCTACAGCTTCGGTAATGCAGAAGTACTTCGTATCCTGCGAGATGCTAACTTTCATTTCTTCGCAGATGCGGAAGAAGTGATCGATGGCATTCCGGCTTGTAAAGATGACACCCGTGTAATTAGTGATATCGATCTTCTGTTTACGAAAATCTCTTGCAGGGATACCTTCCAGCCGGATGAAGGGATGGAAATCCATTTGCACACTGTACTTTCTGCCCAATTCGAAGTACGGTGATTTTTCACTTTCAGGCCTTGGTTGGGTAATCAGGATCTTCTGAATCGGCTTAGTCTGACCACTGGCCTTGTTAACCCCTGTTTTAGTCATTACGGTTCGGCTAAATTTGGCTGCAAAATTAAGCAGTTTGGCTGAAAAACAACAATAACGCTTTGTAAACAAGCAATAACGGTGCTACTTCAAAGGCCAATAGGTACAAAAAGAAATGAAAAAGGTTCAGTTTTACCTGGTTTCTTACTGCCCCCCAGGTAAGGATAAGGCGATAGCCCAGCAACCCGCCCACCAAAAACCAGGATAGTACCAGGCCCGCTGTATACACCATATCCACCGAAAAGGCAAGTATAAACAAGAAGGGAATCAGCATTATCCCTATCATCTTATTGATGATAAAAACAATAAATACATAGGAGTTGGCGGCTTCCTGCACGCCGAAAACCCAGCCGCTAACTTTCAAACCGATAAACTTTAGAAAATAGATAACGGAGAGCCCAACACCTGCGTATGCAAACAGTATCCAGAAATTACCTGTAGGATCAGCCTTATAATGCTGCACTAAAAAACTAATATAAAAAGCACCACTGATGATGAAAAACCCATTGAGCAATAATGATGGCAGGGGTGTTTGCATCAGCTGTTCCCTGACCTGTTTATGCTTAAGTGTGGTACGGAAGAATAAGCGAAAAAGGTCATTAAAGTACTTAGGGAACAACCTTCTCAGAATTGCGAAAGCCAGCAGGAATACGAGCAGTCCATAAAATAAAAGCTCTTTACCGCTTACCTGCCTTACCAGTACACGCTGTTCTGCATTTACGGCCGGTTTTGCACCAAAGGAAAAGTAAGGGTGATGCTTCATCACCATCGTTGAAAACTGCGGTGAGGAAGGGTTAATCGCAGTTGCTTTGTTCCAGTTGCTGTCGGCCGAAGGGCGCATCGACATATCCCTGTTAATGACAACAGGTTTGACTGTATCAGCGGGCAATTGGGCATAGCCGTTGGAAAAAGTAATTAGTATGAAAAAAAGAATAAAGGGTAATTGCCTCACTGCTGTATGTTGTGGTGCAAAAGTATTTAATTGGAACGCTGATGACGTGGATTGGTGAAGATTTATACTGATTTTTTTGTTTGCTCACAGATGACACAGATTTTCGCGGATTTCTTTTTCTTCAAAAAGATCTGCGTTGAACCGTTTTATCTGCGTCAACGGCGTTCCTATTCTTCTTACTCTGCGAAGCAGAAAAGATCAGCGAAGATCCGCTCAATCCGCGTCATCAGCGTTCCAATCAAAAGTAGTTTACAAAACCGAAGTGGATTTTCGACTGGCGCAAGTTGAGTTCATAATCACTACGCTTACCGATAGCCCAGGCTATATTGAAGATGCCTGCCCTGGTTTCAAAAGCAAGGCCCAGGCCAGTGCCGATATAGGTATAGTTTGGCTTATTGATAGCACTGCCATCCCGGCCCCAGCCACCATCCACGAGTGCATAGAAAAAGGAGTTTTGTCCAACGAGGTAGCGGAACTCAGCTGTGCCAATAGCAAAAGCCGACAGGTACTGGCTTTCCTCATCAAAACCACGGAGCAGGCGGTAACCACCAATTTGAAAGAGTTCGTTGCGGAATATATTCCCGCTTTGGAACATACCTGCATTGATAGCGGTTTTTATGGTACTGCGTTTATTGGCCAATGGTAAATATTTCGCAGCGTATATTCTTGTACGAAACTGAAATGTACTGAGTTTGATGGTATCATACAGGCTGCCGAAATTATAACCCGGATCGTTTGGATCTTTCAAATCAGCCACTTCACCGTTCTTTTTTATGCGCTTGCTTCCGATAGCAGTAATAATGCGTATTTCATTTCCCTTACGCGGATTGAGGCGATAATCGGTGTTGTTGAATTCATAATCAATACCAATATTCGTTGAACGTACGTCGGCAATTACCGGCAGACGACGGGTTTGCAGCAGCAGTGCCTGGTCGATGGCACCCGGGCTGAGTATGGTTTGAAACTGTTGTAAAAAAACCTTCCCCGACTGATTGGCATTGAGTGCATACTGAGCGCCAATCTGGAAATTAATATTGAGAAAAGTGCTGTCGCGCCGGAACATATCTAATGAAAAATCGAGACCGATGGGTGAACGGAACAGGTACGGGTGATTGTATAAAAAATTAATACGGGGTGAGTTTTGTTGTATCTGTTGCCAGTTCAACCCAAAGGTTTCTCCGGAGCCAAGCATATTTTTCAGCAGGATATTGGCATCACCGGTGATCAATAGTTTTTTGTTGGTAGTTGGATCATTATCCTGCCGTGGCAGGAAGCCGACGATTAAATTAATCTGGCTGCTCTTCCGTTGTTTTAAATACAAATCCAATACAGAGCCGGTGCCGAGCATGGTAATCTGTGCCGGCTTTTCCTGTTCTACATAGGTCAGTTCCCTGATCTTCTTTTCAATTTGCAGCAGTTTTTGTTTGCTATAGATAGTCCCGTTGGGTATGCCGAGGTATTGCTGTAAAAATTTGTTGGACACTTTGGCATTGCCAAAATTGCGCAGGCTGTCGATAGTATACAGCGGCCCTTTATCGGCTTTCAGTTGTGCAAATATTTTATCATCCTGCAGGCGGATGCTGTCGAGGCCGATCTTCGCAAAAGGATAGCCTTTGTTTTCATAATAATCCAACAGTGATTCCTGCCAACGGTTGACGGTCGCAAAATCAATCGGGCCCTTAGAAAAATTATTATCCCGCCAGCCGATGCTGCTGAGTACATCCGTTTCGATCCCAGCCACACTGAGGCCGCCCCATGCATATTGAGGGCCGGTATAGAGTACGAGTTTTGCGCTTAGCGAATCGAAACTGATATTATCAACTGAGGCAGCGATAAATCCTTTCGCCTGTAAAAAAGCGGGGAGCGAATTAATATATTCATTACAAAGAATACGGTTATCGAATTCCGTCTTCAGATCAAGTCGTTGTATGGCCGCTGACGAAGCACTGTCTGCCCCGGTGGTGAGCAATGTATATTTTTTCTGTGCATGGGCACAAAGGGCAGATAGCAAGAAGACAAGAACCGATATTTGCAGGCGGGCACTTTTCAAGGATGTGTAATGTGCTGCTAAATTAATCGTTTAATTCACAAATCTATTGGCCGGGATATACATACCTATACTATTCTGTAAACAGGTTTACCTGCCGGAAGACGTACAAAACGCTTTTATTTAAAAATGGCAGGCATTTACATACATATTCCATTCTGCAGGCAGGCCTGCCATTATTGCAATTTCCATTTTGCCACATCCCTGCGGTACAAGGATGATTTTGTAGCGGCCCTGTTGCAGGAAATCCGTTTACAAAGAGATTATGTCGCCGGTGAAACTATCGACACCATTTATTTCGGTGGCGGCACCCCTTCCCTGCTGAGCATGGATAACCTGCGGGCCATACTCAATGCTCTACACGAAGTGCATACCATCAACCCCGGTGCGGAAATAACACTGGAGGCTAACCCCGATGATATTAATACGGCAGTGTTGCATGACTGGAAGGAGGCGGGCATCAACCGCCTGAGTATTGGTGTGCAAAGTTTTTTTGAAGAAGACCTGCAATGGATGAACCGGGCGCATAACAGTGTGCAGGCCATTGGTGCACTAAAAGAGGCGATGAGTGTTTTTGATAACCTCACCATTGATTTAATTTATGGCACACCCCAGCTAACCGATGAAAAATGGAAGCAGAATGTTGACAGGGTGGTGCAGCTCGGTATTCCGCATATATCCTGCTATGCACTGACAGTGGAACCCAAGACACCGCTTGATAAATTAATCAGCCAGCATAAATCGCCTCCCGTTGATCCTGAAAAACAATCGCAACAGTTTTTATTATTGATGGACTGGCTGGGGCAGGCGGGATACGAGCATTATGAGATATCAAATTTCTCCCTGCCCGGTAAACAGAGCCGGCATAATACTTCCTATTGGCAGGGGAAAAAATACCTGGGCCTTGGGCCATCGGCACATTCCTTTAATGGCAGGGAACGCCAATGGAATGTGGCGAACAACACGCAGTATATCGACCGCATCAACAAAGGTGAAATGCCTTTTGAGAAAGAAGTACTCACACCTGCGCAGCAATTGAATGAATACATTATGACAGCACTGCGCACTTCGGGCGGTGTACATTTTAGTACACTGCAGGAACAGTTTGGTATTGATGAAGCAGCTTTTATTGCACGGGCCACTAAACCATTACAGGGCGGGCTGCTTCGCAACACTGGTTCCGCTTTAGTGCTGACAAAGGAAGGAAAGTTGTTCGCCGACGGTATTGCTGCCGATCTATTTTATTAAGCAGTTAAGGGTTGTACTTTTGCCAAAACCAATCCCATGTATTTTAATTTCCAGGAATTTCTGACGCTGACCTTTACGCTCTTCGCCGTAATTGATGTAGTAGGTTCCATACCCATGCTCATTACCATCAAGCAAAAGATGGGTGGCATCAATGCCTGGAAAGTAACACTGATCTCCGGCGGGCTAATGGTGCTCTTCTTTTTTATCGGTAAACCCTTCCTAAACCTGCTGGGCGTGGATATTAAATCCTTTGCCGTGGCCGGTTCCATTGTCATTTTTATCCTGGGACTGGAGATGGTATTGGGTATTGAATTTTTTAAGCCAGAGAAAGATGCGCCTTCGGGTACGGTGGTGCCCATTGCCTTCCCGCTGATTGCCGGGAGTGGTACACTTACCACTATCATGTCGCTGAAAGCCACATTTGAACGGACAGAAAATAAAGAATACATGATCCTGATGGCTATCGGGGTGAACCTGATTGTTATTTACCTCGTACTCCGCTCCCTCAACCTGATTGAGAAAGTGCTGGGCAAGGCCGGGCTGCTGGCGGTCAGAAAATTCTTTGGAGTCATCTTATTGGCCATCGCTGTGAAGGTCTTTGCGACGAATGCGAGCGGGTTGATCAAGTAGCTTCACCGCAAACCTGCCTGTCGGCAGACAGGGACGCAAAGGCGCAAAGGTTCGCAAGGAAAACCCAATTCTATTCTTAATATTTCTCAACGTCTTTCCGGCTTACAGGCTATACTGTTTTCAAAAAGAGATTTTGCCGGGAAGGCGCTAAGGCGGTAAGATTTTCGAGGAAATTGTCATCAGCTCTTAGCGTTCCTTTGCGCCCTCGTGCCTTGGCGGTAATGATGCAACACCATCCGGGTCCTCGCAAGACCCTCACGAGACCTTGACGAGACCTTGACGAGCCCCTCACAAGACACAACTCCCTGTATATAGCCGGTATGATCCGGGGCAGTCTCTCTCACTTACCTACGCTGAAGCTTCGGTACGCAAGCTCGCCTCTCAGCGTTCTTTTGCGTCTTTCCGGCTTACCGGCTATGATATTCTTAAAAAGGGGTTTGCCGGGAAGGCGATAAGGCGGGAAGATGTTCATCACCTCTTAGCTTTCCTTAGCGTCTTTCCGTCCTGGCGGTTAAGCATTCGTATATCCCCTACCCCTTCCGCCGAAAAATACGCACCCACTCCCCTCTTACTACTCGCCACTAGCTTTTCCCAACTTTTTCTCGTCCTAATTCAAACCTCGATGCAATTTTTAAGTCCCAGTGGCTGTTTTAGCAAAATATAAACCCTAAAAACAAAAATTCAATCGCATGAAGCCTTTCCATCTCGCAAAAATCTTTACCCTCGCTGCCGTAGCCAGCCTTACCATCGTATCCTGTAACCGTGACAAAGATGATGACAGCAATGCCGGTGATGCTATTGCCCTCAGTATAGCCAGCGGTACATCATCCACCATATTTGATGATGCATTCGATGTGGTGCTCCAGGACGGAGAAAATAACAATGTTGGCCGCGGCCCATCTTGTGCCACTATTACTATCAGCCCGGCCGACCCGGCTGTGTATCCAAAAACGATGACTATTGATTTCGGCACCGGCTGCACCAGCAGCAATGGTGTTACCCGTAAGGGCAAACTGATTGCCACACTCAGCGGCCGCATCCGCACAACGGGTTCGGTGGTTGGCGTTACATTCGACAACTATTATGTAAACAACTACAAAGTAGAAGGCAATTTCTCTATTACCAACAACTCAACCGGCAATGGCCTGAACTTTACCACACAGACCACGAACGGTAAGGTAACTTACCCCAACGGTACTACCTGGTACAACTATGCCGGTACACATACCGTGGTACAAACAGCGGGAGCAGGCACGATTACTTTTACCGACGACAATTTCTCCGTTACTGGCAACAGCACCACTACATCCGGCAACAACAGCCTGGCTGTAACCATCAGCACGCCGCTGGTGAAGAATGCGAGCTGCCGCAATATTGTGTCGGGTGTGCAGAGCTTTACCTACAACAATCTTAGCGGTACGCTGAACTATGGCGATGGCGCTTGTGATAACCAGGCCCTGCTGACGATTGGCGCCTATACACAAATGGTGACCCTGCCGCGTTAATACCTGATAAACGAAGTAAAAAGCGGGGCCATCTGGCTTCGCTTTTTTATTGTGAATGGGCAGGTTGATTTCCTTAATTTTGCCGTCCGTTATTGCTGAATAACTATTCGCTAATAACCGGCCTCGTAGTACAATGGATAGTATAAGAGTTTCCGAAGCTCCAGATCCTAGTTCGATTCTAGGCGAGGCTACAAAACAGCTCCTCAAAAAACATCAACGAAACTGAAAACCTTACGAAGTCCCTGACTGGTAAGGTTTTCTGCGTTTAAGTACTTTTTTTAACTCCCGTCAACTCCCGTTAATTCGTTTACGGTTTTGTTTACGGTTTTTTTAAGAATCCTAAAACGACCTTCGTATGGTGAGTATTCCAACTGTTGGTGTGGTGTTGAACTGGCGAAATGAAAACAATAAATCGGGACTGTACCCGGTTCACATCCGCATTAAACACCTAAACCTTGCGAGGTATCACAGAATACAGACCCCAATTAAAATCAGGAAGGAGCAGTGGGCAGGCAAAGAAGGGGCTTGGGTAAAAACAAGTCATCCATTTGCGTTCGAAATCAATAACAAGATTATTGAGACCAAGGGACTCATTAACGAGTATGTCAAACGTACTGTCAATTTTAATAAACCCGTCACTGTTCAAGGAATTATTGCGAGCCTTACTAATAAAGGTGATAACAAGAGCTTCCTTGACTTTATGCAGCACTACATCACCCGGCCGCCGGAGAAGCTGGAACCAAATACCATAAAGAAGTATTCTACAACTCTCACGCATCTTAGGAAATTCAAAAAGCAAATATTCTTTGCTGAAATCGACAATATGCTCCTTAGAGATTTTAGTCTGTTCATGCAAACCAACCTAGAACTGGGCGGAGCTGCCACTAAAAAATACCTGGAAGCATTTAAAAAGGTAATCCGGCACGCCAGGAGAGAGAATTTTATATCCCCACAACAAATGGAATTTTTGTTTGACGGGCTGAATGTAAGGGTTCAAAAGGCCAAGAGAACTTTCCTTGACCTGCAGGAAGTGAAAAAATGGAAGTCGCTGGAGTTTACAGAAGATCAGCAGCATTTAGAACGTGACCGGGATATGTTCCTGTTCCAGATATACACGGGCTATTATTTTAAGGACTTACTTGTTTTTACGAAAGATCAATTACAGATGGATGAAGAGTATGGGCATGTAATTCTTGGGGCCCGGGACAAAAACGGAAACCAGACCATTATACCTCTGTTTAAGTTTCCTTATGCACAAACTATACTTAACCGCTACCGCTCCCGTTCCACAGACAGACTTGTCTTTGACAAAAAATTCTTGGTGGAGGAGCCAGTATACAATCGAAATCTGAAAATAATAGCAAAAATGGCCGGCATCCAAAAGACTATTACAAATAAAGTGGCCAGGCATTCCAATGCACAACTATGGATTAGGTACGGAGCTGAAAGTGCTGTGCTTTCAAAAATGTTGGGGCATACTAAGCAGGAAACTACCCGTAATTATTATAACGTAGACCTGCCGGAGATTTTTGAAGGGACTAAAAGGGTGGATTTTGGAGCGATGGGTATTTAAACGGACTGTGGTGAATGGGATTTTTTATTTATTTTCCACTCACCAGTAAACCACCAAATTTAGATTAATAGTCAAATGACAAGAACCCAGACAACAATTCCTGTTTCACATCAAAACGAATGGAAGTCCAAAAGGAAATTTGAAGAAGCAATGGAGCCTTGGTATTTACCATTCTCATGGACCATTCGCGATTACGGCATTGACGGACAGGTAGAAATCACAAAGCCAATTCAAGAGAGTTTAGATGTTGAGCCACAGGGTCAATATTTCCTTGTACAGTTAAAGTGCATCGAGAACGCCAAATCCACAAGCAGAGTTCTTAGCTATTCTATTCCTGTGAAAAAAATATACCAATGGCACCAAAGCAATCTTCCAGTTTTACTTTCCCTATATGATTTAAAGGCAAAGGAATTTCATTCAATCTGGATTGATGATACTTTAATTAGCGAACTCGACGCTCAAAATCCAAAATGGTATACGAAAGAATCGGTGTCAGTTAAGATTCCACCAGCCAAACTTATTTCACTTAAGGATAAGTCAAAAATGAAGGACTATGTAATTAATTGGAGACGTTCAAATCGAAAAATCATACCTCCTGGTCTATACTTTGACCTGAAGCAAAGATGCGAGTCATTAACTAACAATTTTGCCGAAATTGCCAAACCCTTTCACCTTGCATCAATTGCAGACAGAATTGCAATTCTAGAAAACCAAATACATGAAGCTATTTACAGAGTTGTGATTACCGGTCCATCACGTACCGGGAAAAGCTCACTTGTAAACGCCCTACTTGCTAAAAGAGAAATATCACCAACTGGAATATTTCAAACAACCGGAGTTCCAATACAAATATTGCCTAAAAACAAAGAAGAAGTACAAGTTTTATTCGAAGACGGGACTACCAAGAAGTTCCCTTTTTCAGCTAAAGTTGTCCGTTCCTACGCATCTCAAGATGAAAATGTTGATAACAAAAAAAAGGTAAGTATTGTATCCATCTATACTCAAAACTCTCAGTTAGAAAAAGGAATCTCACTGTTCGATGTCCCTGGTCTCGATGATCCGATTGAAAGCATCTATGAACATGCATGGATGATCCTTCGAAAATCAAACGCAATATTCTATTTAATTGATGGTTCACCAGCCGCTAATGGTGGATTCTCTTTCAAGTCAGAATACAAAAGAGAAATAGAGGAGTTAAGCGAGAAATTAGATAAAGTTTTCCTGGTTATCACCAAAGTAAATACTCTCAAACCAGCTAGGCTACTGGAACTAAAACAAAAAGTAAACGCAGATTTAAAACGGCTTAATCTATTTGAAAAAGTCTCAGAAAAAATATACTATATAAGCGCTGAAGAAAGCTTGGCTATCCGAACCAAAAAAATAAAAAAACAAGATTCTGTTCTTCAGTTAGAAAACGACTTGTGGGAATATCTCTTAAAAGAAAACAAGGTAGGTATACGACGATTAAGTTTAGCACTAGAAAATTTGATGGTTGGGCTTGGGGACTTTTCCGGGCTATTAAATGCCAGGCTTTTGGACATGTCCACAAAAAGGGAACTGATAGGTGCGCTGAAAAGCGCTGAAAAAAAACTTCCAAGTATTTCAACTCTTTTTCAGGAACAATGCAATCGCACATATATTACGCTAAAATCAACTTTAGAAAATCATAAAAACCGATCACTGGAGCACTTGGAAAAGCAGCTACTTGCAATCCCATCACAAAATCCACTGCCCAATAACCAACAAATCAAAAACTATCTTGACAATTCTGTAAAATCGACATTAGAACAAACTAACCAGCTATATGCCGAAAATGCACACGGATTGAATTACTCAATAAAGCAATGGATTGAAAGCAATTTTAAACATATTTCAAGAATTGTTTCTAAAGACCAGGATCAAAGAACTATTGATATGAGCGAGTTTGAGACCATTGATGTACCAGATATCGATTTATCAAATAGTTTTGGTGTGGCAGCTATCACTTGGCTCGCATCAACTGTATTAGCACCTGGGTATTCAATTGCGGTAGCGGTAGCCAGTTTCTTCAGTAACTTTTTTCTTACAATGGATGAGCGACGCGATAAACGTATTAGCAAGCTAATGAATCAAATCAAGACTAAAACTAACGTCATATATAAAAGAATGGAATCCGGCTATATTGACGCATTCATGGAATGGTCAGAACAAACCAGATATCAGGCCAATAATTCCATAAAGTTATATCTCTCAGATCTCCAAAGGCAAGCAAATAAAATTGATGTTCCGATTACACCCACAGAAGACATAAAGTATACTAATGCCATGTTAGAAATAGAAAATTTAAAGTCAGAGGTAATAGAATTGAATAAAGAGTTGGTTGCATGGCATTTATCATTTTAGTTTGTATCAGGGTTCCCAAAATACCTCTCCACCTCCCCAATCGGCACATAAATCTTCCGTCCCTTTTTTATGGTCCGAACTTTATTCTCAGCAACCAACTGGTCAAACTTCGTTCGCCCGATACGGACCGCACTCATGAACTCCATGGCTGTAATAAATGGAACAACCTTGCTACCTCCAGTATCCCGGCTGGATAACGCCTTAACCAATTCTAAAATCTCCGCCTGGCTATTCAACATCCTGAGCCATTCCGATTCCGGAACAACGACAACTCTTACAACTTCCCCCATCTCTCACATTTTCATTTTCACAAATCAATCTATAAAACAAAAGGCCCACATTGGGCCAATCACTCAATCAATTTCATCACCACCCTCGTCCTCCCGGCTGCAAAACTCGGCCGGTAATCTATGTAACCGTACAGGTGCAAATCACGCAAACACTTATTATACGTCACCGGTGAACTAATCTTAGCCACCTCCATCAAATGCTCTCGAATGGGTATTATTAAATCCAGACCTCCACGCATTGCATCATTCAAAAGTGCAAAATAAAGCGCAATATGAACAGGGCTGATGCGGTTGTCAACCTTCACTTTCCGGTAAAACGCCGCAACACGCATCGCCCATTCCATAACTTATACGCCTTGTCCCTGGCCAGGAGGTTTTGTCCTAACTTTTTTCACTAGTTTATCCTGCCCATCACCATTGGGCCTCCGAGCCTTAACCTGCTTTTTTTCCTCCTTACCCTCCCCGGCAAGGCTTTGTTTCTGTTCTTTACTTTTATCAAGCGCAGGTTGCTGCATAAGCTCTTGCCGCTGTTCCTGGTTCATGCGTCGCATGGAGCTGTCGTAAACGGTAATAGATTTGTACTGTGGATTAGCTTCGATAAATACCCTTACATCACCACCATCAGCTTTAATAGTCACCATCTGCAGGTTACCCCTTTCAATAGACTTAAGCAACGTTTCCATCTCGCTGGCTTGTGTCATTTCTTTTATAGGGTAATAACTCAACGCCTCCTTCAAATCATACCCATAATTTTGGTGATATTGTTTTCTTTCATAATTACCGTTGGTATCCTTCGCCGAAAAATCAAGCTGTATCCATGCAGTATACTTTTGATCATCCTTGTTCGTTAGTTCCTTATGAACAGCCCGGCCATTGAGCAAATTGTAAGCCTCTTTCAAAGTGACACCCCAACCATTATTAATATAGAATGTCTGGGCCATCGATTCATCCTTTTCATTCTTTAGTTTGGTATCGTACTTATTGAAAAAATACATGTCGGTAGTATCCGACTTTTTAAAATAAAGGGTAGCCTCAATCTCCCGCTTATTCACTTCTGCTTTATGCGATAAAGTGAATTCTGCCACGCCACTCTTTAGTTGTGCTTCGATTTCAGGCCCGAGCGATTCGCCAAAGCCGTGATTCCTGACATTGTTTTTCAGGTAATCCAAATTTCTTTCTACCATAGGGTTATTTTTATTTGTGATTAAATCCTCTTTTTGCTGGTCTTCCCAATGCTCAATCAGTTCGTCCGAAAAAGCATTCCCATCCTTATTATGCAAACCATTCGCATCAGGATCGGAGATTTGTTTTTCGAGGTCTTGCCCGTACGGAAACTGTTTCAGCAACTCATCAATCGAATTAGCATGTAGTACATCATACGCTTCATAGTCACTGAAATTATCATCGGCAAAAGCGAAGGCTTCATCCTTACTGGGAAAGAACCACATATCCGCATTGTCCAGGAAATAGGTCTTTGTATTGTAAGCAACCCAGTGATTACCCCTTGACAGTTCATGTTGTGCTTCTTCAAGTAGCGAATCCGATATCACATGGCTGTTTTCCATACTCGCTTCAAGGTCTTACCGCAGATCCGCCAGCACCCTCGCCTTCAACACCTGCCCGTTATATAACTTTAAATTAAAATGCCGCCCGCCGTTACGTTCCATCACTTGTATCCCTAGAAACTTCGCATCCGGAATCGTAAACTTATCCAGTGCGACGACAATGACAGAAAAATCATAAGCCTTCACCTTCGTTTTATTACCGGCAATTAGCAGCGGAACCAGCTCATTCTCCTGCACCGACGTCCGCTTCCCCTTCTTTTTATCCTCGATAAAAAATTTCAGCAGCTCAATATCAAAATCAACCGGGCTGTGGTTATGGATTTCCAGTTGGTAATACATCACTTCGTCCTTGATATAAATGCCACTCACCTTCGCCACCACCTTTCCCTTCTCCACTTTAACTATGCGCAAAGGCGGGTTATTCAGGATAGCATTAGCGTAGGTCGCAATAGTGCCCGTCTTATAAGGGGGCAGGTGAAAGACAAGTGCTTCGGGCTGCGGAGCATAGTTCACGGTAAAACTATAAACATGCCCGTCACCCGTTACCACGCTCAAATTCGTTTCAGGAAAAGATTTACCCGTGGCTTTGACCAAGAGTATCCGTTCATCTTCTTTCACCGGTTGTACGATAATATCTTTTGTGCCCCGGTCAACGTACTTGATTGGAAAAGGAAAAATCAGTGACGTCGTTTTATCAGTCGTCACGGTTAAATTAGTTTGTGCAGCACAGTGGTTCCAGAGGAGAAGCAGCAGAATGATTTTTTTCATTGGTTTAATTTTTATTTTTAAATAAAACTTTGTAGCCGGCTTTAACCTGCACCCGCACTAATTTTGATTTCTTGCTGATGAGGTTCTTAACCGCACTGATACCCGTGGCCGCAGCCTGGGCTTTGAAGGATGGATCAAGGGTTGTCATATCAGCAAGCGAGAGCGAATTATTCAGCGACTCTTTCGCCACTTCCCTGTTGATTGTACCGGGTATATAAATACCAGGCAGCCCGTCCATATCATAAACGGATAACTTTACACCGTACAGGTTTTTGCCGCTGCGGATAGAATGTATCTCCACCATCAGCCTTTCGCCGTCAAGCGCAGCAATACCGGCTACAATGGTGTTAGCGGGAACAAGGCTGCCATTTACATACATGTCGGTGATAGTCCTGAACTTCACCACCGCCCCGTTAACTATAGTTTGATTAGAAGCGATGATAGCTTCCACGGCGTTTTGATCAGCCATTTCTTTTTCATCACTAAAGCTGTAAAATCCTTTGACAAGTGTATCAACACCCCTTTCTTTCCGCACGGCATAAGCCGCTTCTTTATGCTGCACCGATCGTTCCTTTACCCGCGAAGGATGTTGTATGTCGAGTATCTTATCCAGCGTACTTTCCAGTTGACGCATCTCTTGATCTTCCGCACCACCTCCACTGTTCTGCTGCATCATTTCCTGCAGTTGATTAACTTCCCGGCTAAAGGCATCATCAGCAGGCAAATCAGCACCTCTCGTTGCAACCGGTCTGTTCATCTCCTCCTCCAGCATCTTCAGCTTCGCCATTATCTGTTCCTCTGTATTATTACCCCGGCGTTCATAAGGCGATGGATTCAGCTGCTGGCTAAACTTGCTGTCGGTACTCATGGTGAGTTCTTCCAGTTCATTCGGGAACAAACCAGCAGGCACAGTATCTTTTCTGAAATATGGATCGCTCCGCATCCACTCTTCCATTTTCAATGAATCTTTATCCGCCTGTTCATAGAAACCCAGTTTATCCACCAGCTTATCTGCTTTCAGATTTGCGTCGGGCAAATCAAGGTTTAATCCTTTGTCCGTTACATCCACCTCTTTCTTACCCCTGCCGCCTCCGAGGGCCCAGAAAGCCATCGTTAAAAATGGGATGACCAGCAGCGGCAATACCAGTAATAATTTTCGTTGCTTCACGGTTTTCATACGCTTCAGTTTTTATGTTGTTGTAAATAGAGTTCTTCTAAAATTTGCATGGAATCCTCCATACCTTGCCGGATAGGTTCGCCTATACTGTCCATATAGCGCCGGTACTGTTGTATCTCCTGGTAAATCGCTTCCGGCATGACCCCATCCATCACTTCGTTGGCGGTTCGGTCAAAATGCCTGGGCATACTGACATGATCAATCTTTATACGCTCCTTCGGGTTTGACTTAATGGCGAGAATGAAATAATAACTGCTGAGCCCGCAGCCAATCATGCAGAATATGACCAAACTTGCTTTGAGTTGCCGCTTATCAAACTTTGAAAATATCTTTCCCATCGCTTCACTAAATTTTGTTTGCACCCAGATAAGCGACCCGGCAATCTTACCAGCCACTTTATCTTGCAATGGATTCTCTTTCGGCTCAATATTTTTTCTTCTTCTAAACATTTCATTCATTAAGCCCTCTCCTTCAGGAGAGGGTTGGGTGAGGCCGTCCCCCTTCAGGGGGACTACAGGGGGCTTCTGTTTTCAATCTTCAAATCCTTATTCTCAATCGTCTTCCATCGCTCAATCAAAAACCCATGCGCATTATTATCCGACCTTGATACATTCCGCAGGTAACCTTCTGTCACAAGTGATCGTGTTACAATCGTAGTTGGCCGAATAATCCGCTGCACACCTTTATAGCGGAAATAATAAGGGTATTCATCCGTATTGATATGAATGGAATCCGCCTGCATCTCCTGGCTGATATTGCCCGAAATAAGGTTGGCATAATATCCATTCTCCTTCAGGTTATCATATTGTTGTTTTGCCGAACCATCAGCCAGATACAGTGCCCTATTTATATTTGAGTTAATTACTTTGTCATCCGGGTCCATGCTAAAAAAATAGTGGTGAAACATTTTTACATGGTCCCGTGCTTCAACAGGTACATTATCTTTCCGGTCTGCCGCATAGGCTTCCAGTGCCTTACCATTAGCGAGAATAAAAACCCGTTGCTGCGCATTTACCGCAAGCTGGTAGCTTTTGAAAGAAACAAACAATGTCACGAGCAGGCAAACACTTATCACTGCGAACGAGAATAATCGCACCTGCCTGAATGCTGTATCTATATTTTTAGCTTTTCTGAACATCTTAAAAATTAGGTTTAAAGTCCTTCTCCTTCAGGAGAAGGATTTAGGATGAGGCCAAGTCCCCTTCCTTTAGGAAGGGGATTTAGGGGAAGGCCCCGAGATTTTATCCTTGAAATACCCGCCAGACGCACCACTATCCGCCATACTGTTTGTAATTTTATTATAGGCACCGCCCAATGCATCCTTCGCCATACTCGCAGAACCACTCGCCGTATTCCGCACTGACATACTAGTCAGGTTGGTGACTTTCTGCAGCAGCGCATTACTGCCGCCTGCATGTATAATATAGTTGGCCACAGACGGCACAGTGAAATAGCCGATGATGCCGATAATCATAAATATCAAGTAAGCAGTATCCGTAGTAGAAAAGAACGTATCGCCGTTACTGGCAATCTGCTGCAAATCTTCCTTCAGCATATTCTCCTGTATCTTTCCCATGATACCGCCGAATATATTCGCGACCGGTAACCAGAGGAATATATTGAGGTACCGTGCTATCCAGACCGTGAGCGTGTGCTGGAAACCGTCAAAGACAGCAATGCCAAATACCAGGGGCCCGAGTATAGCCAGCACAATCAAATAAAAAGTCCGGATAGTGTTTATGCAGAGAGCTGCCGCCTCGAACAGTACTTTCAGTACTTCAGCCATCCACTGTTTGATGGCGTTACGCAGATTATATCCAAATTTGTCAAATGCAAACCGTATATTATTACCGATAGCTTTCAGCCATCCCTCCCGTTTATCGCCGTAATGATACTTATACCATTTATCCCGGTCACCCCTGCCCGATTCACCCACATACATTTGCCAGTAGGCTGTAGTTTTAATGGCTTCTTCCTTCATCTTCAATAACTGGGCAACAGCCGCATCCGAATCCTTCACCATTTGCGCCGTACCTGTTACAGTTGGTTTCATCAGTTGGTTGATGAGTTGAATCACGGAAGGAAATATCAGGATGGCAAAGCCCAGGATAAATGGACGGAACAGCGGGTAAAAATCTATAGGCTCAGCGCGGGCTATATGTCCCCAGACACGAGCAGCGATATACCAGGTAGCAGCAAAGCCAGCTATGCCACGCCCAACACCTATGAGCCGTGAACAAAGCGGCATTATATCATCATAGAGCTGGTCCAGCACTTCATGCATAGACCGTATCCGGGTTGTTAGTTGCGCTTCAGCAGCCATCGGCAAAAGCAAAACGATTATTATCATTAAAAATCTCACACTCACTTTCATAGTCACAAATTTTAAAGTCCCCCTGCGGGGGATTTAGGGGGCCTTGGTTCCATGCACCTTCCGCATCAAATCAATATCCATCTTCTCTTTCTCCCGTTGCAGCGAGAGTATCGCCGTACCATTACTGAACTCATTCAGGAATGTATATTGCTCCAGCACTTCGGAGTGTATCCCGTCAATGGCTTTCAGCCGCTCATCATCACTCATGCGCAATTTTCCTGCAGTCAAAACCATAGCCAGTTCATCCAATTTTTTCAGGCTTTCCCCAAGCAGGTTACCATAAACTTTGACCAGGTATTCAACTTCGCCAGAAGTAAACTGCCTGTTAGAACGAAACTCTCTAAGCGCATCCTTGCTCTCTTTGACAATCTTCAATTGGAAATGAATGATATCAGCAACTTTGCTGTATTTTTTGACAGCCGGGCTAACCTGCAAAAGCCCGTCGAGGAAATCGCGGTGCAGGTTGAAGTTCCCTTCAGAAATATTTTTAATCGAGGTATAACCGCTGTGCAATATCTCGTAGCCCTTCTTCATATGCGAGAGCATCACTTTCAACTGCGCCAGCTTCTCTACATTCAACAGAAGTTGTTTTGCTTCCTGCGACTGCCCCATACAAAGACAGGGCACCAACAACAGAATAAGGATGATTTTTTTCATGTCTATTAGTTTTATATCTCCCCTTCAGGGGTTGGGGGTTAACCCATATAATCTCTTCACATACTCAATCTCTCCCCTTGCCGCCGCCCGCTGAACAGAAATGAGTTTGTGCTGGTTATTAAAATCTTTGAGGTCCATATAGCTTTGTTCCACAGCATCAGCCGACTGGTTTATAATCTCCATCCGCTTAGCATCGGTCATCTTTGTGGTAAAGGCATTTACAACCATGAATAGCTGGTCAACCGCTTTCAATGATTCGCCTAGCATACCGGTATATACCTCCGCCATATATTCCAGTTCTTCTCCACTGAAATTCTTATCCTGCCGGAACGCCGCCCATGCCGCTTTATACTCCCTTACCATCGCAGCCTGGTCTGCGATTATATCTTTCACGCGGTGGTAATACGTGAGTGATACCTTTACTTTTTGTAGTTCCTCGAAATAGCTTCTGTACAGTTCCTTTTGCTTGGACACCCAGCCACTGATTTCAGTCAGCTTTGTTTTGGACATGGCATTCTCCAGTGTCTTCTGCGCATTCTGCAACCAGATAACTTTATTCTGCTGCCGTTGGATACGCAGATCCACCGCAACAATTATTTTCTTTATGCCAGCTTGTATAATAGATATAATCGGAATCTGCGATTTGCCCTGAAGACAGATAAACAACGACAACAACAAGATGATTTTTTTCATAACAATTTCTTTTAAAGTCCCTCCCCCTTCAGGGGGAGGGATTCAGGGAGGGGGCCTTTTAAAGCCCCTCCTTGCGGAGGGGTTTGGGGAGTCCGTTTTAAAAGCCCCTCCCCTTGAAGGGAGGGGTTGAGGTGATGCAGACAAAACGGTAACTAAGAAACCGTCAACTCGCAACCATTGCAGCCACCTTCACAGAAATAAAGTTTCTTGCCCGCTACTCCATTTTTTATAAATGGTATAGTGACCACTTTCAGCTTACAAGCCTGCGTACCATCACAGTCGCAAGCCGCTTTCTCAAGGAACAGTTTCTCATTGTTCACCAGGTAAAAATTCACTCCGTACATACTTTGTTTGCTGTAGGGTGCATCCGTTTCAATAGCCGCTGCCATTTTTTGAATAGCCACATCACTAAAGAATGCCGACCGCGAACCAGTATATACAACACGATCTACTGAATAACCCTGGTAAGTAAACTTGCCGGTGCAGGCACCTGTGCAGGTATTCTGCAGGCAACCAAAACCAAGGCCATCGGCATAAAACACTTTACAGGCAGACCCGGCAGCGCTGCAATAGCAGGCATAGGTTCCCCAGAATGGCATGGGTTTATTAACCACATCCGTCGTCGAATTAAGAAAGGCATAACCCTCCGGCAATTGCACATTCACCGTGAGTTCATCACTGCTTAAACAAATCGTCGTACCTGCGGGCAGCATAATACCCGTCTCTCCTGCTTTCACCGGTTTATCGGCCACAAACTGTTTAGCACACCCGGCAGCACCAGCCGCTTTGGCTGCATCTGCAACTGTGCGGCCCGATGCAGGCTCTTTCTTATCACAGGCAACCAGCAATACGATACCAAACAACAACACACTAAATCTTCTCTTCATGATCTTTAATTTTAGTTTATAAAAAATGATTAACTCCGTAAGTCTTCCGCCATCGCAGTAATAGCTTTCTGCATATCGCCGCCAAATCTTCGCACGTACTCCATTAGCTTTACTTTTTCCTTTTCTTCGGTTGTATAAGCCAGGTACTCCTCCGGCGATACTTCCACCCGGTATACTTTTGAGTGTGTTCCACCCAGGGAAATAAACACCTCCTTATACTTTCGTTCAGGATCATTGGCTTTGTTAATGGAGAGCACCAGCGCCTTTTCCTTATCCGTCAGGCCCAGCAGTTCCTGTATCTGCTCAAACTTGTTCTGGTATTTCGACTGGTCGAGTAATATTTTTATGTCTGAGTTGTTGATTATTGCTTGCTTCACCACCGGAGAGCTTAATATGTCCTCCACCTCCTGCGTCACCACAGCTGCACTCCCGTAAAATTTCCGCACCGTCTTAAACAGGTATTTGATATACTCTGCCATCCCTTCCTTCGCAATCGCTTTCCAGGCTTCTTCAATGAGTATCTTCTTCCGTACGCCTTTCAGCTTCCGCATTTTGGAAATAAACACTTCCATAATGATGATGGTCACAACGGGAAATAGGATGGGGTGGTCCTTGATATTATCCAGTTCAAATACAATAAACTGTTCGTGTAACAAATCAAGGTTCTCGGTGGCGTTTAGCAGGTAATCAAACTCGCCACCTTTATAGTATGGCCGCAGGACATAAAGGAAATTCGACACATCAAAATCTTTTTCCTTCACATCATCTTTCTTCAGCACTTCCACAAAATCTGTCTGCAAGAACTCATAAAAACTATTGAAACACCGGAATCCTCCCCCCTCTCCTTCAGGTGAGGGGATGGGGGTGGCGTAATAAAGCTGCAGGGCATTGGAAAGCGCGACATATTCACTGCGGTTAAACGTCTCATTGTCTTTCTTCCACAATGCCAGCAGCAGCGTCTTTATGCTCTCTTTTTTTTCGGTATCAAGTTCATCCCCTTCCCCGATATAAAAAGGGTTAAAGCGGATAGGATTTTTTTCTTCATAGGTGAAATAATAACCGTTCACCAGTTTGCAGAGGCCTTTATAGCTATGGCCCACATCCACAATCAATATATGCGTACCCTGTTCACGGTAACTGCGTTCCATATGGTTGGTGAAAAAAGATTTGCCTGAACCGGAGGGGCCAAGTATAAACATGTTGCGGTTAGCGATAATGCCTTTTTGCATCGGCTCATGCCAGAGGTCAACATGCACCGGCCGCCCGGTCAGGCGGTCTCCAAGCCTAATCCCAAAGGGGGAGACCGAGGATCTGTAATTTGTTTCCAGGTTCAGGAAACAACAAGCTTGTTCTGCGAAGGTGTCGAACGTATCATTCATGGGGAAGTCTGCTGCATTCCCCGGTATGCCCGCCCAGAATAGCTGCGGCGCTCCCGACAGCTCCTGCTTCGGTACGGCATCCATCTGGGTGAGGGCTGATGCTACCAGGTTTCTCGTGTTCTTCAGTTCCGCTTTATCACTCGTCCACACTAACACATTAAAATGGCTTTTCACAGGCAAACGTTGTTGCCCGATGGCTTCGTTTAAAAATTCGTTGGTGGCGTCTCTTGATATCGTATTCTCTCTTGAGTATGCAGAAAGCGAATGCAGGCGCAGGCGTTTACTTTCCAAACGCTGAATTGTTTTCTGCGCGTCTTCTATAAATATGTATTGGTTATAAATATGATTGCAGGGAAGGAGTTGACCGAGTGGTGAGGCAAAACCGGTGCTGAACTTTGTTTTGTCCGTGGAGTACTTGTCATAGTTGATGCGTGAGCCGCACCAGCCCGGGAGGTCAGACGCATCAGCCAGTGTGAATAACTGGCAATGATAAGGACCAACCTGCAGGCCATCATTGAAAGTAATATCATGCAGGAAAAAACTTTTTTCATTCGGCTGCAGGTTCAAGTATATTTCAACAAGCCCGGAATAACTTTGATCACCACTGAGTTCTTTATCAGTAAGCCTCCTGAGTTCAATCAACCCATTATCTTGTATAATCCGTTCAAACTGTCCCGCACTATCTAAAAAATCTTGAAGCAGTTGTGGTTTAATAGTTTGATCGGGTACAATAGAGCGTCGAAGTAAACTGGAAAAAAGCGAAGAACCCATTTTGCGGCCTGCAGGCTTTTTCGTCAGCATGATATAGCATTGGTGATCGAGATATGGCCGTTCATTAAAAAAACGCTCTGAGCTGCGGGATAAAAAACTCACGCCTATCGCTGAAAAGTCGGAAACCACCTTTGACTCCGTGAACCAATCCTGCTTATGAAATATCGTTCCCGCGGGTAATACCTTTATCGCCCGTATAAGTGACTGGTGAATATTTTCATAGTCGTTATCGGACATGGTAAATATCTCCGGCAACTTCACCTCATACACCACAGTAACATCCCCTTGTTTGCTCAGGATACAATCATGCTCCACGCCAAATATGGGTAATATGTCTTTCAAATCTCTCTTCACAATCCTTACATTTTCTTTAGTCAAGTCCCTTCCCTTCAGGGAAGGGATTTAGGGAAGGGCGGGTGAGGCTCGTGAACACCTTCCTCGAATAACTCTTCACCTCCTTCGGAATACTTCGCTTTGCGATTTCCTTCATCATCCCATGTTCGCCAAACTTTCTACTGAGTTTATATACCTGCATAAACAAACCAGTAGCACCACATACTATAATACCCAAACAGATAAACGTATTCACACCTATGATATACAGTATCGCAAAAAGAATGAGCAGTACAAGCAGGCCCCCACCCAGCCACCAGATATATTGCGCCTTCAGGCCTTTGAATTCAACCGGCCGGTTTATGCCTTTATTGATGGAATAGACACTAACGGCCATACACAATTGTTTTTGTATAGCGGCGTGTGGGGGAATGAAGCACGAGCCGGTAAATACCATTGGGCAGCGTGCCGAGTTCAAAGGCCCGTGTGAGATCACCACCCGGATGCATAATCATTACCTGTTTGAAACGCTCTCCATCTGGAGCAACTAAAAAAGCCAGGTAACGTCCTTCTCTTGCATTGCGTAATTGAATAGTCACCCGCTCCCCTTCCACCGGGTTTGGAAAAACACTAAAGGAAAAATCAGGTTCAGCAATTGCATCAATTTGCTTATCTAGTCGGACAACCTGCGTTAAACTCATCTCCCCACTAACCTCCACGGCTCGTACCCGGTAAAACATCTTCAAATTTGTTTGACTGGTATGCGCTGTATAATCCACCTGCGTTCCGTTATTCGCAGCTGGTGTAATCGTATCGATGCTTGAATAGATGATTCCATCAGCCGAAGTCTCCACGATATAAAATCGCAAATTCGATTCGGTCATATTTGACCAGGATAACTTTACGATCCCCGCATCATCAATCGAGCCACGAAAATTCGCCAGCCGTACAGGTAACAAAGTAGGAACAGAATCACCCGAATGTCCAAGTACACCACGAAGCACACGTTGCTCTACTCCTTCACAGCTATAGAGGTAATGATTATAAGGAGCCGCGGGAGGCATAACCGACCAGTCGAAATTCAGGTTCGTGGGCGTGAAATAAAACGGGTGCGGCGCATCAAAGTATGGAAGCAATACATTTGGTGCCGGGAAGCTCTCTGTCGTCAATCCCGTACCCAAATCCGTTTCCCAATAGGAAACGGTAACAAAGCCACAATCCAGTTCATAGCCGTTAACTATAAAATGTGCGGCCACCATGCTGTCACAGTCAACAAAGTTTGCTCCCTTTGAATTATAATAAGCAACCGCTTTGGGTGCTGTATATGCGTAGCCTGGATAATTATTCCCCAGTGAATCCAGCACACCGCTGTTGAGGGTGCCATATTGCAAACCCTGCAACTGCACCCAGAGATCCGTATTGGTTAAACTGATGGGTGAAAGCGTGCCATCACTCGCGGCTGCATAGAAAGAAAGTATAAACCTGTTCTCCCGCTTCGGCGGGTTCGGCAAATCATCCACCAGCCTTGTCTCCGAATACCGTGCTTTAACAGCAAGGTAAAATGATTGCGAATTAGACTGGACACAACAAATGAGTGAAAGAAAAAATAAAATTGACTTCATAGTAATAAGGTTTAATAATTAATGGACTCTTCTCTTACTCCCCTTTAGGGGACGGGGGCTAGGGGTTGGGGTGAGGCTATATCCCAAAGAATGACCGTATCACAGTAGCCACCACCACAAGGAACACGCAGGACCCGAACCAGGCAGCAGCAACCTTGCTGGTATCCGGGTCACCACTGTTCCATTTCGAATAAACTTTGACTGCGCCGATCAGGCCAACGACGGCGCCGACGGCATACATTAAATTGGTGCCGGAAGCGAAGTAGCTACGTACTTTAGTATTAGCTTCATTGATACCGGCATTACCATCCTGGGCTTTTACAAGAAGAGCAGCGAATTGAACAAGGAAGAACACACACATCTTTTTCATATACACGTAATTTTAGTTTTCATTTATAGGGTACGCCTTACCCCCCTTCGGGGTTAGGACGGGGAGGTTTGGTGCTCCATCACGTCATTTCCACAGGGCACCGAGGTCATCTTCACTCAGACGGATGGAGCATTTGGATTGGCATTCATGCAGGATAAACTGGATAATTGTTTCCCGGAAACCGGGCTCTTGCCACTGGGCATATTTCTCCAGCCGCAAACGGAGTGCGAGCAAGAGTTCATTTTTATTATTGACGTTGGGGAACAGGGGACGTATTTCATCGATTGCATGCTGGGCCGTGCTCAGCATTTCATCCGGCGCATCTTCGCCGTGCAGCGATACACTGCGCAGGTTCGAGAGCGCCGGCATCAGCCTCGCCTTAAACACCACGATCCAAATGAGCAGGTAATAAATGACAGTCGCAACCAGCAAGGTTGTGATGTACTGCGACCAGGAGATTGATTGGAACATACGCTTACGGATTTGTTAGAGTGCAAATCTCGAAAGGGATGCCGGGAAACAATATATGAGATGAGTAGTGTTTTCTATTAATTTGTTACATTCTTATTAAAAAAAATGGTATGAATCTGATGCCTCATACCATTTTTCTTGTCATAGTTAAAGAATGTTGTTCGTACATCTTTCCCAGCCAATCAAATATGACTTCCGGAAGAACAATGTACCCAATGTTGATTACTGCTTTCACAATGTCCGTTGCTGTAACGGGCAATTGATGATGCAGCATGTCATTCAAGATATAGGCGGAACTAAAAATCACCAGGACAACCTGGAGTTTCCAGATGCCGGCACTGCTGAAGTAATTGAAGAACCTTGCCAGGAACAATAGCACATAGCAAATAAATAAAGTGACGAGAAATCCAATCACAAAAAAGTCTACCTTATCACTGGTTGCGTGAATCAGTTGACCGCCGTACAGTAACGAAGCGACTGTACCTCCAAACACTCTTATCAATTGTAAACAGTTGAACGAATTCATACACCCTCCTATTTTTAAAGTGATTGCCTAAGGTTAGGGAGTAAGATGACGCTGATTCCGGCGAGGAACAGTTTAATCAATACACCCGAAGGCGTTCTATCAAATTCAAAATAAATTTCCCAACAGCCACAACAGTTGAACCGAGACCTTTCATGGTGAGTCTATTTAGATATTCGCCAAAAACCTTGTTCCCTGAATAACTGATCAATAGTCTCCAGGAAGTTCTTCCAGTCATTGACAGTTGCGATCTGGTCAATCATTCGACACGTGCGATCGAATTTTTCCTTCTCTATGTCGTTGTTGTTAACTTCAAACCAAAGCCGCCGATCCATTCGTTGGAGCCTGATCCATACTCCCATTGCAATCTTTTCCATAAGCAAGAGGATTTAATTTTTCCTCTCACAAATGTTAATCAATTGTGAACGGCTTCGTCGAGCAAAAGCTAACGCGAAATCTGGCGAGGGATAATAATTTTTCTAGCGAAATCTGGTGATTTGTTTTATTTCTTCTAACACAGTGTGGTAGCAGGCTTCATAGATCTGTTGTTCGATCTTGCATAGGTCGGTTAAAATATAGCTGTCTTCTTTTTCTTTGTAAGTAAGTCCCAGCCTAGTCACATAAAAAGAGGACAAATGCTTGTGATCGGTTGCCTCTTCGTGGATTTTTACGTTTGCCAGGTTATCGTCGATATACTGTTTGAACGCAGCTTTATGATGAGCGAGCGCAGCATTGCTTCCTTTAATTTTATAATGCAACTTTTCCTGTTCACATAAATTTCCCACAAGGGAGGCCGTGATACGAACCACTACGTTATTGACCATCGTTTCCGTGAAGGAGGCGGGATTATTAGCTATCTTTTCTTCCCCATTAGGTCCAAGATATTTATGTAACGTATAACTGCGGGTGTATGTATGCTTCTTAAATTTGGTATTCGCAATAACCGGGATCAAAAACCCCGATGCGAGTTTCCCAACTTCGATAGTTAACGCCCTTACTTTACGGGATGGATCTTCTTTAAAATAATCAACAAATTTTTCCTGAATATAGGCGCATTTCCAGGGTCCGTTCTTACACGGAAATTCGCCCGGTGCAGTCGGACGCGCAGCAGCTATGACATCCCGGATGCGGTCAGCTATACCTGCCTGGCGGATGAACACTTTTTTGTCTGCCATCACTATTTCCGAGTGGAAATGGAGCAGGTCACCGAATTTGTAGGTTATTCCAGATGCCACCACATCCAGTTGCAACAGTTTTTCTTCGACATCCGGTGTTGGCTTCTTTCGGCTGAATCCGTTGTGCAGTACCGTCACGCGACGTTTGCTCAGTGGATCAAACTGGCTATAAGAGATTGACGCAAGATGTTCGAGGATTGGCCGGATCAGGTGGGTCAGGCTATCGATTCGTTTATCGCCGCGCTTTTCTTTCCGGTAAACGGTGTTATCGGAATCGCTGGGGTCATACTTATCCTTAACTACGAATCCACGACGTTCAAATTGCCTTTTCCAATCCGCGTCATCTGCAAACCCCGTATTCAGAATAACCTTTGTAAAACCATTGCTTTTCTGCTTAATAAGTGCGGCCAGTTCGATTCCTAGGTAACGTGGGTCTTCCGCCTTTCCTCTTGGCAGATCCTGATTCTTCTCAAAATTCACATCGATCAGTGCCAGGTGAGGGATGAATGCTTTTTGCCTGGCAGTGATCATGGCCTTTACTTCATTGTAAGATTGTGTCGATCGAAGGTCAAAACAGCCTTTTACCGCTTCCACTTTCGCCGCCAGCCGGATTTTCGGATCATCACAAATGATAAGACTGGCAGTAAGAGTCGACAACTGGTTCTCTTCATCGTCCGCTATCAGGACTTTGATCTTTTCATTTGGTCTTATAGTAGACATATTAAACGGGTATTTTAATACATACTTCTGTTTTTTGCCCCCGGCCTAACCGTTTCGCGTTGATTTGCAGTTGCTCCGTCAGTTGCGGAAACTTAAACGTTGTAATGCGTTTGACAGTGCGAATGCCATAAGCAAATTCGATATGATCGACGGCTCCATTTTTTTGATTGATGAACTTCACCCAAGTTTCGGGCATCAGCCCGTTATTGATGATGGATATATTGACAAATACCCTGTCCTGCGAAATCTGGACCTCAAGATGTTTTTGTGAAGCCGGGCTATGGACCAGTGCATTCTTTAAAAGGTTAGCAAGGATAATTTCAATGGCAGCCTTATTGTGATAGCATAAACAACCTGCGATATCCTGCAGTTTATTCCGAACTGCGCTAATAGCCTTTAGTTCTGCTTTGTTCGGGGAATCCAGGCGGTTAAAATAGGAATGCAGCATCTGCAGGGACCGCTCTACCATTTCTTTAATATCAATTAATTCAGGTTGAAGCTCTTTGAGCACTTCATCAGGGATTTTTCCAGGATTAGCTTCAGACGCTTTATCCATGTATGTAAAGAATCGCTGCACCCGAGCAGCTGGTTCGATGATCGCCAGGAGGTGATCTTTTACCTGTTCAACAAGTTGCAAGTCGCCGCTTGCCGCAGCAGGGATTATGTCCGAGATCACCGTATTTCGTAATGATTCAAAATAGCCATTCCAGGTATGGGAAAGTTCTTTATTGAGGTTGTCCAGCACGCGAAGATTACTGACCTTGCTTAATTCGTCAATTTGTGGCTCCGACAAAATCTTCCCCCAAACCAGCGCCAGTTCGGTATATTCGTCGTCCGTCAATAGGCGGCGAAGAAATAAGAGGAAGATACCGTTGTAGTGTTCGTGACTGGCAAACGGCCGGATAAAATGAATAAAGAACGGTTGCTCGTAATCTTTAGCCAATTCATTATAGACTTCCGCGATCTGATCAATGCTGGACTTTTTTTCGCGCAACTTCTTAGCGAGAGAGTTTTTGTAATCTACAGCGGTAACGTCCTGCTCGAGAACGTTTCCAATGACAACTGGCTCTTTCGCATTATGCAGCACGAGTCCCGGAAGAGCATTTCTTAATATGATTTCTGTGAAGGACTTACTTTTCTTGGCACTCACCCGGGACTCGGCAAGTTTGAGGTATTTGGCTATCAGTTTTGCTTCGACACTATCGCCGCTCTCGAGGCGAATGGGCTTCAAAGTGAAATCACCACCCATATAATAAACATTAAAGAACAGGTAATCATTCTTGAAGTAAGTGGTCAATTTGGGGCGTATGGCTTTGAAGCACTCCAGGATAAAAGTTTCCTTGGAATGCCCCTTTTGTAGCAGTTGTTCGGTTGTTACGATTTGGTTGATATCATCAATAGAAAGGATCACGTGTCTCCAGGCAGGTAGCTTTTGAGTTTTTGGAAAATACTAGGGGGAATAGTTTTGGGAATACCGCTGGTCAGGTCGCAATGAATCAGTACGCGGCTGCCTGAAACGTATACCATATCGGGTTGGGTGGACTCGATCAGGGAGATATGCAGCTCTACCCCTTTGGCCCGAAGTTGCACAACTTCCAGTTTTGCTTCAGGGGAAGAAAATTCTGTCACCGGCTTAAAGAAACGGGTAGCCGATTCTTTTAATAAAATCGGCATATTGGAAAAGGTCCATCCTGTATTGATTTCCTTCATAAAGAATTGTATATAGGTGTTCTCGAAATAAGTGTAGATGTTCGTGTGATTGACATAGTGTTGCGTATCCAAATGCTGGAATTCTACAACGATGGGCATGATAAAGTGTTTTTTCATATTACTCCCTAAAATTCAAATCGTTTTCAAATGTGTCCCGGAACCGGGAAAGACTATAAAAGGCAATCACCAGCAGAATGAGGGACACGATCCCAGCTGCAAAAATCATCGGGTTCCCTTTCCGCAAAGGTTCAAAAAGAAAATACGAGATTGGTATCAATAAAGCACGGATGAGATTGGGTACAGCGGTCGTCACTGTACCACGTAAATTTGTGCCCCAGTTTTCAGATGCAAAAAGCACTATAGTTCCCCACAAGCCTATGCTGACACCCAGGAGTGCAGTCTTACAATAAAAAAGAAATGCTGTGGGCACTGGGAGGTACAGATAAATAGTAATGGACACTAATTGAATAAATAAAAATCCAAGCAGGATCTTTTTCCTGGACTTAAAATATTTGGATAATAAAGTTCCTATAAAATCAGAAAGTGAAATGCAGAAATAGCAAGCTACAGTTGCCAGCGATGCTTCAATTCCTGGATGTCCTTGTTGTCGTCCAAATTCGGGCGATAGGGTGACTAGAATTCCAATAATAAAGAATACGGGTGCTCCGATTAGGAAACTGAAAAAGAACTTTCTTATACGCCCAATATCGGAGAACAAGTAACCGAGGGTTTTCAGGAAGTGTATTTTCTTAGTTTCAAGAAATAGGTTAGCATCAAGGACTCTTCGCCTGAATACAAAGACCAGGATGCCAAATAAGGTCCCAAGGACAAAAAGTACCCGCCACCCACTGAATCCTAAAATTTGTTGGCCTGCGAAAAAATAAGATAGGATGCCAGCCAATACAGCCCCCAGCATTCCACAAGCTGTGACTATCGCTCCTCCCAATGTTCTTTTATTGGTAGGTAGTTTTTCTGCAATTAAAACCATCCCGGTACCAAGTTCACCAGCTAACGCAAAGCCAGCGAAGAGCCTGCACATTTTGTAACTGTTGATATCCGTTACAAATGCATTACCAAGGTTGGCAACGATAAAAGTTCCAATGGACCAGTAAAGGATTCGAGCCCTTCCATAACGGTCTGATAAAGCTCCCCAGACAAATCCACCAATCGCCATTCCTCCCACCGTCCAATTCATAAGATTCAGAGCATAATCTCCCGCCGCTTCGCCGGTAATACCCAGTTCGGCAAGGCTCACCTTGCGGATGCTACCAAACAATAATAAGTTATACAGGTCCACCGCGTATCCCAGTGAGACTGCGATAACCGTGAGCCACAGTTGGCGTTTGACTTTCTCGGTTGGTTGATTTAGCATGCCATGAAAGTAAAATGAACGAACGCCACGTTTTCTAGCGCTTTCTAACGATAAAAGGTATAGTTTACCACGACCCAGCATTGCAGTTTTACTATATCAGTGTTTTCATTAAAGCGCAGGACTATTCTTTCGCTGAAGGCTAGTTATCGGAGGGTGGAATATCAGTTAAATGGTGTTGCAGTTTAAACTTACTCAATTTTCTACAGGATCCCAATACCGATAAAAGGTTATTTTAGATTCTCCTCCTTTAAAGAAGCACTTTATCCTATATATTCCTCAAGGGAAGGATCCATATATCCAAACAAAGCCATTTCTAATTTGGTCATCAATGAAGCAATTTCTGGGTACATCCCATCTTCGTACAACTGGCGAACATGAATAGCAAGTTTGCTGCCCGGTTGTAAAAAACACTTTTGTTGAATAAAGGCGAAATCAGATCCTACTATCTTCTTTTCTGCAATTAAGCCAGACCATTTACCGTGAACCATTCCAATTACCCAGTCTTTATTGGATTTTGGGTTCGCAGTTGTAGTGTGACTTACAAATAAAACAACATAGGTTGTAAATCCCATATTGAGGACCGGAGTGAATACAATATACGATTCAGGATCATTACTGAAAAATGTGTCACTTTCACCGCGCTTGAAATAATACATTGGCTTGTCCGGCGCAACAACATTTCTGCAAAATTCATAATAATGCTCGTTCTGAAAATCAAAATAACGGCGATGCCCACTATGTATAGAAAAGAAATGAAAGCCCGAGACAAGAATGTAATCTCGGCTTAACAGTTCAGTGATTGTATGATATTCTATAGGTGCATCCTTATACTGCCTACCTTTCAAGACTTGATATAGTTTGAAACAATAAAGATCGTTTGCCCTTTCACAGAGTTGTTCCATCTCATCTGTGGTGTCAAAAGTACCTCCGCTAAATCCGCTCTGTCTTCCTTCTTCGTAAAGTCTATAGATGTCTCTGGTGTTATAACATGAGACTGATTTTAGGAAACTTCTATAAATGTCAAGCAACAGAAGGTCAACTTTCGTAAAATAATCCCTCGATGATGTGGTGTCAAGGATTGATTGCCGGTTTATGTTATACTCTATCCCGCTCGGATCCTTGCGATTGGAGATATATCCAACGGCACTGGTATTTAATACATCATGAATAGGGAAGGGACTATAACCTTTAACGACGAACCCACAAACACACTTCACGTCATAATGATTAAAAGGCGAAAGGCTGATCGGATCTTCATTTGAAAATAAAAAGCTGATGCGTCCGGCTCCCTTCCTGAATATAATAAAACAACTTATTGAAATGTCGCCATCAACAATCTTCTCAGTAAAGTACTGGATGTTTTCTCGCTGAGTAATTCCAATTTTTGGCCCGAACAAATCTTCCAGTGACGGAAGGACAGGCTCTTCTTCAAACCTTATCGTGTTGCCCCAATAATATATTTCTATTGGTACTTCTGAACTGCATAGCGCCCCAAAAGGCCCGGTTAAATTGCTGATTACCTGGCTTAGTGATACATTATCTTTTAAATGGAGGGTAATTCTTGTTCCAACTTCTAGAAGAGAATTTTCGAAAACGATATAATCTTTCAGAGTGCTGATGCTCACCTCAAATTTGATCCCCTTGGAACTGCTCCTATTTTTTTCATTGGGTAGGAATTCTGTTGTTTCAATAATAGCTTTATTTGCTATGGTAAAGACTGACCAAAAACCAATTCCGAATCGGGCCAGAGATGCGTAGCCTGCTTGAATATAGTCCGGTTCTTTTGTTCTGCTATTTCCTACCGTCAGGAAGTTGTTTAAAATAACATTCCTGGACATTCCGCAGCCATTGTCTTGTATATAAATAAGCTTTTTATCCTTATCTAGCCTAACGTTAATGGCAGGCTCATAGTGATCTGAGGCAGCGGAGTGGAATAGTCTGTACCTGCAAGCTTCTACCGAGTTTTGAAGAAGTTCTTTTACGACTAATTCTGGCTTGTTATTCCAAACCGAGTTGGATGAAATTAACGTAATCACGTTTTGCTTGTTCATCCGGACACCAAGTCTTTCAAACTCTTTTCCTGGGATGTCAAATGTCGTATAGACAGAGTCATTTCGAATACGAAGTCTACGTGGTTCAGCCGAATAATCAATATCGCAGTAGTCTCGGACCCACTTTTCCATGTATTCAACTGTTTTGTAGGTTAAATTTAATACATCGGGATCAGTGAATGAACCATTCATTATTATCTTGCCATCATCTCCTATGGCTAGGTTGGAATTTATGAATACGTGTTTAAGGTTCTCGCGTAATGATTCTATTAAAGCCGGATCAGGCTTTTTTTCAATCTCACTTTCTAAGTGATCAATTACTCCATCGATTACCCTGGACTCACTATATTCTAGCAAATCCCCTGTGCAAAGGATACACGCGAGTTGCAGGAGGTTGTATTCCCTTTCTTCAAATGACCACCTTCTTCCAATATACTGGTAGAGCGCTGTCAACGAATAATTATGAGATTGATTCAACAAGTTCAAAGGCTGAACAAAGTGAAGTGGGATACCCGCTGCTTTATAATGCTTAGAAATGTAAGTGCCCCCTCTTTCAGAATGTGTCTCACGTAAATATTTTTGGAGGTCGGGATTGGTCTTCCAACTAGCTTCCTCACTTAATTTCAATTGTTGAAAAATTCCTTCTTTTTCTCCGGGTAATACGGTCATCCCTAAATCATGCCCATAGGCCGCGGCTATTAAAAGAAAAGCTTCTATAGCGCTGAAGGATTTTATATTACCTGGAATCAAGCACTCTGGGAAAACGATCTGTCCGATTCGTTTAACCACGTGATAGCTATGCCTTGCATCATGTCGTGTATAGTACGGAAAATATTCTTTTATGGTCCCAAGAATTGGGCTTACATGATCTACAAAATGAAGACATTGAACTGCTAGATTTGTATCTGCCTTCAGGAGATACTCAAAAAGTTTGGTGGATTTTATGTCCTCTATTACAGAGTTGTTATTGTTCATAAGCAAAATTATTTATATTCCCACCTGAATCCTATCACTCCCTCGCAAACTTCACCAGCTGCGCCAGGTTTCCCTTATCCGCCATCTTCAAGGCTTTGAGGTAGGTGTCCCTGCCTTCGCCGGCTTTTACCAGGTTCGCAGTTCCCCAGGTGAATACGGGTCTCCTGAAAATATGGCTCACGATCACGTCCGCCATCAACCTCGAATGCCGCCCGTTGCCATTAGCATAGCAATGGATCGAAACGATCCGGTGTTTAAACCGGATCGCGATCTCATCTTCGGGAAAGGTCTTGTTTTCGATCCAGAACCGGCAATCGTCGATCAACGCCCGCAGCTCGACCGGCACTTGGAATTTGTCTACCCCAATATTCTTATTCGTTTTGCGGAAAGACCCGGCCCATCGCCAGACACCGCTGTACATCCGGCGGTGTAGTTCGTTGCAGAAGTTCTCTGTTAAGATATCCTCCAGCCGAAATTTACGCCGGAGCGTCCACTCCATTGCTTCCTCGATATTCAACTGTTCGGCTTCGTTGAGTTCTCCCTGTGTCGTGACCGTACTTAACAACAATCCGTCACTTTCATTTTCATCCAGCGGCGTTTGGCCCGCATCATAAAATAATTCTAGTCCCATAAAAATTTCGGCATTTCATTTTTCAGCTCATTCTTTTTTTCAACGTACGCATTCATTAACCGGCCTTTTGCGTTAGCCTGGTCTTCCAGTTCCATCGTGGTATGGGTCCGGTTCACGATTTCCCGGGCTTTTTCTTCCGCTTTGATCGTGACCATTTCTTCCAGTGTGCCTTCCTTGGGCACGATCGCATACACCAGTCGCATGTCCAGTGCCTCGGCAACCTCTTTTAATGATTGCAGGGTGATGGCTCCTGTCAGTTCCCGTTGTTCCAGGGCACGTACACCCTGGGCTGTTTTATGGACCCGCTTTCCCAGTTGCGACAGGGACATATTCAAGGCGGTCCGGATGGTATGGATCCAGCCCGATGGTTGCGATGTTGCTCCTATTTGCTCCAGCCCCTGAAGTTTCTTTGAAACCTGTTCCAGCAGGAGGCGTTTTTGACGATATTTCATAAACTTATACGTTTAAAATTCTTAACAAACATAAACATATAAGTTTAAAATAGAAAATATTTTTAAACCTATACGTATAAGAAATGGGTATAGAGAATGCCCGTCTACAAATTAGCTATAGTGTATAAAACGTTATAAATAAACAAATTAAATTTCGAAAACTGCCGATTTTTTCGTTTCTTATAATAAACAGCTCCTGTCCACCCTGCCTCCCCTTTCAGCACGAAACAGACCCTGTTATATATATACCTATAGGACCTCTGGTGGCGAAAATACCGGGCTTTCCAACCCGCCAGACCTGTGTTACTTTTTTTTCAAAATCAATAGTATTTAAGAATTAGCCCTGCGCAAAACCAGGATGCGAATATTTATAAGTGAAACAGTAAACCCAAAATGATAAAACTTTTTAAATGAATCCCTATATAAAGAACTCAACCGGCAAAACCATGAAAAAACAAACTACCCGTCGCGGAACCTCCAGGAAGACCACGACCCAGACCCGTAAACCTCCTGTACACAAAGGAAAACAGAACTCCCAGTTCAAACTGGGTCCATTCCAGGCTGTCTTCAATGACGAGCCGCTCCGTTATCGTATGGCCATATTCATCGCCATGCTGCTGACTATCATCATCCTGGGAGTGATATTCATTAAATGCTCCGCGGCAACCCAGTTTACCACCGGCACCGCCGCAGGGGTAAAAGGAATCGCCAGGTGGATTAGGGGGCGTTCCCCTTGACAAAGCAGGGAGAAGGCAGGGAAAACCAGCTACCACCCAAGTTCTATTAGAAACGGATCCCGCTTAAGCCCGAAAACAGTTGACTTCACCAGGTAAATAGTTTATCCTTTTAAAAAAACACAATGAGCATGGAACAGAAACTTCACAAGTACATCAGAGAGGCAGGCAAAGCCAGGCAAACCTTGTCGGACAAATTAGGTAAGACAATCTCGAGCATCGATTTCCAGGTCGCGCTGGGCGAAAAACTCGGCTACGCCCAGTATGACAGCACAAGAGTGATGGATCATGAATTGGCAGCTGAACAAATGCTGGAACTTCTTGACCAATACCCATTCAGCTTTCCGGAAGAGATCGGAAGGATAGAATTTGATGACTCGATCCTGCCCCAGGACGTACCACGCGTCCTGAATGAAGAGCAGGTAAAGAACAATGGAGAAATATGGGTCGTTCATAAGAATGATCCGGACCCTTTTCCTTCCAACCCCCACGGGCATAACAAGCAAACAGGATATAAACTGCACCTGGGGAATGGGGAACTCTACTCGAGAAAGAACAAACCCCTGGGACAGAAGATCTCGAAGACACACCTGCTGGCGATCAGGGGAAAAGTAAAGAACATACCCTTACCACCTCTCGAGGTGTAATAGAAAACAAAGAGCCGGTTGTACCGGCTCTTTTTAAATATTTTAAGAACCTCCTATAAGATTTTTCACGCCCGTCTTGACCATTTCTACGATCTGTTTGGAAGCAGTCTCGGAGACAACCCCGCCAGCTGTCCACTCCACAACCTTTCCGAATAAGAGCTGGCGCCAGTTTTTCTTCGTCAGTCCGTTGGGGTTATTCCGCAGTTCTTCGAAATCCTCTTTCATATCGGTCCAGACGATCTCATTTCCCAGACATGCCTCTTTCAACATCGCCAGGATCTGGTCTAGCTTCTCATTCATTTCCCGTTTTTCAGCCGCAGTAAAGGCGCTTGAATCTTCATCTGCATTTTGCTTGGGACGGTTCACACGACTCAGTTGATCAAACTTAGAAATTTGATAGTTATAATAATCCATTCCTGATTCCGTAAGTTGGTACCAGTTGGTAAACTCAGTTTTTACATAGCCTTTTTGTTCCATAGCATGCAAAATGTCGATCAAAGGACCAAAGCCAACGCGTCCAGGTCGCTTGGGTGCTTGGTCTATCAATAACTGCGGGAAATCCTCAAGGTTCACCAACGAACCTCGGATCTTTAATAACGCAAGAACTGCTACATCGAATTCTCCTTCGAACGCCAATCCCTGGATTACACCTTTTTCTTCCTGCTCTCTCTTTTCCATATACTGCATGCCTTCATCCGACAAACTGCGTTTATCTTCCTGTACAGCGATAAAACCATTCTGGAATAATTCATCGATGATTTGATCATAGGAGCATCCTGTTCCGACAATGATACTCTTTAGATCACCGATGGAAACAGGCTGCTTGTAGCGATACAGGTATTGAAGAACACGCGAACTGACAGCAGGTATTGGAAGAGTTGTCATGATGTATGATTAATTGATTGGTCAGTTAATGCGCGGTATCGCTGGCCATTTTAATTGAATCCCGTAATATCGAAATTTTGTTCTCATCTGCCTCGCGCTTTGTCTTTAGATCCAGGTTCTCGCGCTCAAGATTGATTTTTTCCCGGTCAAATTTGGCAGAAGCATTGTCTTTGCCCAGTATATAAGCGCCGCTAACACCTGCGACAAATAAGGTGATAATAAGTCCCCATACAATACCATTTATTTGCTTGAATTGGTGAAAAAACCCTTTGGGTGCAGGTGTTTCTTTGGGTGGAGTTATATTCATTTGATCAATTTCAGACTTTAGTTGATTGATAACAGCTAATATTTTTTGGCGCCCGCGGAGATAATAGTCATGCTTAACGGTTTCCCTATCAGGGCTGATTGCCGCTGCTTTATATTGCTTCTCAAAATTCTCTTTCAACTCTGAAAAATCGGTATACTTCGAGCTATGTGTCCCAAACCGGGTCGCCATCAATTCCTTTGTAGTCGTCAGCCAGGAGGATAAAGTAGCGTTATTTAATGCTAGGTGTTGACTTTCCAGCGCCGCAATGTCCTGGCCGATTGAATGACGCAGATGCTCCAGTTGGCTGAAATCTGTTCGCACATCGGGCTCCCAGAAAGTCTCGATAAATTTTTGCAGGTGGAAATAGGCTGCTTCAAAAGTTAGGTTTTCGGATCCTTTCGGAATGAGTCCATCATCATCTGCTGATTGCAGGTGCGCATCGTAAATTTGTTGAAAATAGTTTACGGGCATTGAATCCTTTCCATAAACTGCCTTAAGCGCAATTACGGCATTGTCAAGCCACCCTTCGAGATCTCTATCAGAATCATCCATTTCCTCCTGCTCCTTTAAAGAAACAAGAAGATCCTGAAGGGTTTTATAGTTGTCCTTTATACCCGGCATTTTTTGAAATTTGACCCCTCAAAATAGCCCAATTTCCCGCCTTGACAATGGACTTTCGTATCGAAGCTGAATATTACAAGAGTCATTTGGGGAAGGGATCGGGCAACAATGATTATTGAACAAATTCACATTTAACTTAAAACTCATCCACAATCTCCACGCAAGCTTTCGCAAGCGGGCTTTCATCCAGCATGATTTGAAGAACTTTGCGGAAATTATTCAGCTCCCGCTGTTCAATAATGGACTGGAGTTTTGTTCTGCCCTTATACCCTTTCTCCAGTTTCATTTCTATGGCATCATCAATACCGGTAAGTGTGCTGGGCATATCATACATCACGGCATAGGGTGGTTTCGCTGTTGGATCAAACTGGAACCAGATAGGATGTTTCCTGAATGGTGTCACGAGAGCGTTCTCGGTAAATCCGTGACGCTTATAAAATAAATCTGCCTTCTCTTTAACTCTCCCTTTTAAATCAGCAGGTATAACAACCTTCAGTTTGAAATCCTGGTACTTAATACCATCAATCTCCAGTTCTTTGGCATGCTGGATGCTGGCAACCAGGTCAGCGATAAAGTTCTTGTAGTAACCAATAGCTAGTGCCGTGGTGGGATACAGGCTCAGGTGACCAGTTTCATAGTGTTCCTTTATTTGATTCCCGATCTCTTTAACAGAAGCGAGGATAGAGTCAGGATCATCCTTATCGAAGGTTGGCATATAGATGCCGTGAAAATCACTTGGCTTATCAACGTTCTTTTCTACAAGCATAAAAGCTTTCCGCTTGCCAAGGGCACCGACGAACATCGCCATTTCCAGGAGTACGTTGTCACGGGCTTCATAATTCACTTCTTTTTTAGATGTAATAGTATAATCATCAGCCGTAGCCACGAAAACACCGAAATCAAAAAAGCCGCTCATGCGTAACAGGTTGTCAAAAGTGCTTTCATTTGGATTCCATAAGTCACCTTGTGTCCATAAATAAGCGTCACCGTAGGCAGCTAACTCTTTTTGTACAAGTTCAGCAATTGGAAGGCCGGTTCCTGAGGAACCTACAAATATTTGAGGTTTTAATGTTGTCATAAGTAATTTTAATAAGCGAGTATTGCTTTGCGGATTACGGGACTGTTTTGAATTTCTTTAGCGCAGTCCACTATTAACGTGTTCAACTCTCCCTCCATTTCTTGAAGATGCGGCACCAGGGCATCATCAGCAAGTGGGTTTTCTAGGCCATTGGGGCCGGTCAGGGATTTTCTATATGTAGAATCCCATATAATTCTTCCAAATTGTGCGGAAAGCGCCCGTGCAATCTGTAATTGATTTCCGGTTACATACATCAATTCGTTATCAGGGATCGAATGAACAATTGATGTGAGTACAAAGCTGTTCAGATTAACGTCCCCGTCAACTTTCAGGTTCTTAAGTAAGCGAATGCCCATTTTAGAGCCATAACGAGTGGAATCGCCTTTATAATTCACATTTTCAATGGTAGCGAATGGATAATCCGCCTTTATTTTCTGCCTCATAGGGAAATCAAAAAGGTGAACTCCCCGGTAGAACTCATTTTTCGTCTCATCATATTTTTCGGACTCATACCAGTACGCAAATACAATATCTATATTCCTCTTTAGCGACTTATTCCGGATTGTTATGCACTTATCCCCGCTCGTGTCTACTTCATCATAGATACCTTTTAGCACGCGGATTGATTGCGACCGAAGTTCTTCTATATCTAAAATAGGATTTGACTCGGTGTATGGAGTTCGATCAGCTTCCGCATACATATAGCGGTTAATGATTGCCAGTAAATCGAAGTCACTGTGAACTTTGATATTTGTGCCGGTCATAACAGAACCCTGAGTCCTGTAGGCTCTGCCAAAATGTAAATTAAGCCCTGCCTCGAGATGGTCTTTTACCCGCTTTGCAGCCTCTTTCGTACGCTCATTGTATTTGGAATCGATGGCTTTCATGGACTCCACGAGGTACTTTACATTTTCAGGCAAATCATTGGTGGAGAATAATCGGGAAGTGTTGGATTCGTTCAGGTCTCTGTCGAATTTCCTGTCCTGGAGGTTTACCAGTCTGTTCTTGTAATTTATTGTTGCCATAGCAATTAGTTTCATCCTATGCATCAATTGTGGTGCCTCATGGCGAAACACGGACAATTTTTCAGCATGTGATAAAGACGGCTGACAGCATAATAATTACTAACCTGTCTTATAATTATTTATATAATAAACGATGTTTAACCTTCTTTTGACAAAAGGGGGAAAACATGTATTTCAATGGCACGATTTGCCGCATTCATGTCAATAGCTACATCCCTAGGCACTTCACTCCTCACTCCCCTTTAGGGTCTGGGTGCCTCCCGACCCCCGACTTCCCGACTCATCCCTCCCCTTCAGGGGCCGAGGGCCTCCTCCTCCACTCCCCCGGCGTACACCCAACCACCCGCTTAAACGCCTGCTGGAAATTATTTCCTTCTGTATAGCCGACGGCCTCCGCTTGGAATATTGCCTAGGGGTTTTATCTGTCAAACCTCCTTCATAGGTATGCTCAGGAATTAGTGTACCTGTACCACTGCTTAGCCCAAACGTATTATTTCCTAAGACAATTCCTTTCACCTACCCATAGCGGACGTATTTCGTCCAGTACATGTTGGGCCGTGCCTGGCGCTTCATCCGGTGCATCTTCGCCATGCAACGACACACCACGCAGGTTCGAGAGCGCCGGTATCAGCTTGGCCATAAACACCACGACCCATATGAGCAGGTAATGAATTACGGTGGCAACCAGAACGGTTGGTATATACTGCGATCAGGAGATAGACTGAAACATGTCTTTCGGATTTGATAGAACACAAATCTCGAAACCAACTCATTGTTTCATTCTATTCGTTATGAAGGGATTTCTATTACGTAAGAGGAGTACACACTTCTTTATCCAATATCCTGGTGATATTATCAAGTACGTCGATTTCAGGTTTGCCATCATCCTGTAGTCGGCTATAAACTGCAGTAGCAGAAAAATTGTGCAATAAAGAATCACAATAGCCCGACTCTTTCATATCTATAGCGGGAATAACATAATTATACTTGTCGAATGCAGCTCCGGGAAAACGGGCATTTGCAGTACAAGAAAGATACCTGATACCATCAACAGTGATATGATTATCCCTGTACCATTGGAGAAGCATTTGGGGGATTATATATTCTGACTTAAACTTTACCTCCCCATCGTATGCAAATACATAACTCACTTTCGAATGACAGGCAGTTATCAATGGATAGAGAAGGGCATAATCAACAAATGCGTCGTTGGGATCGTCGTAATTATATAATGTGCCTAAATAATCTACCGTCGCTGTAGCTGGCTTTGCTGTATTTATTGGAACTACATCAACGATATAGAGTGGGCGATGGTTCCTGAAACATCCGGCGTGAAAAGGCTCTGATATACCCCCCAATGCTTCAGACCAGGAAACTGGTAATGTTTCTGAAAGATATATACATGGAAACCCTGGGATACTGAAGCGATTAGTACCTATTGCCTTTCTTTTCTCAAATGGAACATGAAAAAGTTCTATAGGTTCTATAAATCCAATAAGGCCATTCGGGACACTTTGCGCTGCAATTTTCTTTAAATCATACTCCTTTTTGGTGCGATATAGAGGGGTAAAACTTGGCACCGATATGGTTCGCCAATGTAGTAATCTCGACTGCACCTTTGAAAAGGTAGCTAATGTCTTGAACACATCATACGCCTTTGCAGGAAATCCATCTAAATATAATTTTAATACCTCAGTTAGTTTTTCAGATATATATGATACACTATTATGTAATTCATCTTTGTCAAAACTCCCTAATTTATCCTGAGGCACATGCTGAAGTTCATCAATGTAATTTTTCATTCTTGCTGAAAAATAATGCATATAGGACCTTGTATCATTCGATTCAATGTATGGCAAATCAAACGAAGCATCTGAAAACAAAGTTTGGAGATCAGAGAATGGCATTACTTATGTGTTTGCATTGTTACGAAAAGCCATACATGCTATATAGGCTAGGCGCCAATTTTGACTATTGATTAGAATTGGTAACGGGCCGTTTACATTTAATTGCTGCAAAAGCGCGATATGTTCGTCTGTGAAATTGTGTGGATATAGGGTATCCGTTCCTGAAATTGTATTAATTATCTCTGTATAATGCATAACTTGACTTAATTCCTTTTCACTTACAACTTCCTTTCCATCAATTTTCCAGTTTAGCATAATAGCAACACCAACATATAATGCAAACTGTGCGTTGATATATGCTCGGTCATCAGCTGTGTGTGAATGGCCGTCCCTATATTTCCAAGGCAGCACTGCCATGACAATGAGTTCGGAAGCAGAAATAATCTTATAATAGTGAATATTATGCTCCTCCTCAGAAGTCTCTGTGAGCAATGGTCTAATAAATTGCCTGGCTACTCTCCAATAATAATCGTTAAGTAATTCTGCAGCATTTGGCAATAACTCCAACTTATTCTTGTCGTCATCACTCAAATACTTAGAAAACCCGTTTATCCATCCATTCCATTCCACAAGCCGTTCTGCTTTCTTTTGCTCAAAAGGTATCTTAGCCAAGAGTTTTGGTTTATGTAAATAAAATATGTAACGGGAGGATTATTTCTTCTTCAGCTGACCAGACAATATATTCTTGGCACCCGATAAACCTTTATCGGCGGCAAGATTTTGTCCGGTAGCGCTAGGAGCGTCATTAAAAAACTTAGCGCTCCTCTTTACTTCCCCATGATGAATTTTGTCAGGGAAAGTACCACTCTGTGTAGTCAGATTGTAAGTGGAGTCTTTTTGTTTCATATACTTTGATTAATGGGTTGTTCCATTTTGGGGCTGCAAAGATAGCCCTGATAGTTGATATTTTGCAATCATCAGGCCAACTTCTTACCATTGACAGTTACATCTATTTAGATGCATCCTACCTTCATTTATTACACTGCAGCACGTTAAAACTAAGTCAAATAGGAGGTACAAGGAGAAAAAGCCAGCCCAAAAAACACCTGATATACAGTTGATTACATTACCGAATGTTAAGATAAGGTAATTTTATAAACACCGCCAATATTTTTATTTCAGGGAGTGTGGAAAACTGTGAAATAAAAGTGCCGAAAGGTAGAATTCCATACCTACCATAAGTAAAAAGACTTGTTTTACTGCAAAACCATTTACCAATATTAAACCATGCTGAAAAGTAAAAGCAGTCGATTTTATACAAACGAGTGTTAGATGAATATGGATTTACTGCCACTCTTTGTGCAACGTCAAAGCCTTACATTAAAAGAACTTCTTAGATCGAAAATGCGAATGTACTAGCTTCCGTATGGTTGAGCAATACCAAAAACATGGTATATTATATTCTAGATACCTGACCAGCATTACCTGGCATTTCATACCGGATAACATTAGTGTAACATACCTCCTGGTAACATACATTATTCAATAAACCAATCACATCTACTTTCCTTTCTTCAATCCCCTCTTCCCAAACCCCCTCTTCTTCCTCACCAACCCCATCCCCACAACCCCCTCCGCCCATTTCGGCACCTCCTTCGCCTTTTCCACCATCTTCCCTTTCTGAAACTTCGCCACCATTCGCGGCAAACTAACCATACGCCGTACAGCGTTCTCCAGCACAATCGCCCGGTCAAACCGGCTGATATATTTAGCCAGGTTTACTAGCCCTTCACGATAATTGCTCCGAACCAAATCAGGTGCTACACTATGTCCGCCCTGCGCCACACGCAGTTGAACACGCACCATCGCCTGCTCAACCGAAGGAAGCCCGATAAAGATCAGTTCCGTTTGATAACCCGCACGAACAAACGCCTGCAGTGTATCCACAACCGCATCTGTTGTCAAATTTGTTTCGTAAGCGAAATCGCGACCATCTTTAATTGCATCTAGCTTTGCCTGCGGAAACAGGACTTCATTAACATGGGAGAAAATTTGGGAGTCTTCTGTAGATGGAAACTTCGCCTGGATCATCTTCATTTCTTTATCTCCATCGAAGGATTGTAAACCTTCCGGCAACACCGCCGTAGCCAGTGTACTCTTACCAGCCCCGTTCGGCCCGGCAATCACGTAGAGCGTCGCCATCAATCAATCGCACGTACCAGCACGAACCCTTCCCCTTCCGCATCCACCCGCACCACTTCCTTCCGCCCATCCGCATACTCCCGGACAAACTCATCTTGCGCCTGGCAATGTTCATCCCGGTAAATAGTATGACCGGCGGCAGTGAAATTTTGCTGGACCGTGTTAGCAATGACTGGCCCGAGTTTCGTATCCAGTTCGGGCTGACTCATCTCGAAGAATTTCTTCATACTGCAAATTTACAAATCAATACTGTCGGTATTTATACAGCCTTATATGATTCCACCCCTTCCAGCATCTCTACCCTCCCGACTCCCCGACTTCCCAACTCCCCGACTAATCTCCCCTTCAGGGGTCGGGGGCCTCCCCTTCAGGTGCCGGGACCTCCCCTTCAGGGGTTGGGGGCCTCCTCCTCCACTCCCCCGGCGTACACCCAACCACCCGCTTAAACGCCTGCTGGAAATTATTCCCTTCTGTATAACCGACCGCCTCCGCAATCATCTGCAGGGTATTGTTCGTCTCCACCAGGAGTACCTTTGACTTTTCGATCCGAACCTTCAGCGAGTAATTTGCGATACTGATACCCTCAATTTTTTTAAAGATTCGTTTGAGTGAGAAGGGTGTGGTGCCGCATGCAGCAGCAAGCGCGGGCAGCGAATAAGGCTGGTGCATGTTGTCATGGATAAAGGTGCGGGCCATTTCCGCAATCTGTCTGTCAGTCGGAATATCGTGCGGCAATACAAGTTATTTGCCGGCAAAAATGCAAGAGAGTTGAATTCAGATATGTATGAGAAATGGAGTAGTTTGTATGAATTTGGCAAGTCCGCAATTACTTACCAAACCCATCTTGTATACTAAAAAAGTAAGCTAGCTCTCTACCTTTCGAGTTTTGTTCAATGTCCAATAAATCAATTCTTTTTTGCTTCGCCTGGAACAAAACTTTACCAGGTACTCCCCCTTTAAATGGACTGATATGATCAATTAATTCACTTGTGGCTAAAAGAATGGTCTCCAAAAACCCAAATTTGTATTTTATCTTATGAAGATCCAGGCTTTGTCGATACTCATATAATTTCGACTCCAATAAGTCTCTAATTTCATTTAAGCTCATTTTAGATTTCGATAACTCATTTATCCAAACTCTGAAATTCGCAAGCTTTCCAATATTGTTGGTATCCGATTTAAAGTCCCACACTTTTTCCCATGGGGTAGATTCGTCCGGTATTGGAATCTTCTCTATAGCAATCTGTATAATATCACTTGAAATATTACTATCTGGCATTGATTGTAACGTTTTAAGTATGGGAAAAGAGACAAAATCAGGCTTATCTTTTTTACTATTCAAAATTAGGGCGCTGTATCTAGCACTAGCTTCAAAATACAAGTCAGGATCTAGATTTTCTTTCTTCATTAGAGCTGTCATGAAATCCAAATGACTTTGAACTTCAATCAAATTCGTACCTGGTGCTAGTATTTCAGGGCCAGGTGGCATTGCTTCAAAAAGAAATGAGCGTTCTTTCAGATGTTCTAACTCAGACTTAAACCATATATCATTTGACGTTTCAAGAATTGGTGTCAATGCCGGTATCCCAATCTTATCAAATAGAAATGAGGCCTGTTTCAGTTCATTTATATAGGCTACAATGTTCCCTCTTCTAAAGGGTTTAATACCTGCAGTCTTCATTTTAATTCACTGGTTAATATGTGCTTAAAATTAGGCAGCCTTAGCTACATCACAATTCATCCCTCGTCAAAACACCCAAAAATGTCTACGTTTCCCCTACAAATAGCTTCTTCATAAACATTCAATTCTGGACTATAGTCACTCAGTACATTAAACTCTTCCAACAAGTTTTGAACAGATTCATAAAACCCAATATTGTTGTTCGTTGTATCATTTTTCCATTCATCATAAATAGCACTTATTCTAGTATAGAGAGCTATATCAATTTCGTGCAACGCCTGTCTGATCGCATAACATATTTCAGGTTCAGGATACTGTTCAAACAATTTTTCAGCGCCAATTGAATATAGAAAAACAAATATTCTTAAACCAGGCTTGATTATTTCGGCTTGCTCCAGATTCCTTATACAATCAATCTCTGGTTTTATGGTACGTAAGAAATATTTTTGGGCCGGTTCGTTTAAAAACAAGCTAGCGGGATTTCCCATTTTCTTAAACTCATCTATCATCTTAATATGGGCAATCTTATTATTTAATTCATTTAATTTTTGCTGACCAAATCTCGAATTAAAGAAGGAGTTTCTAGAAGAAAAATGTGCTTGAACAGAAAGTTCATCCCTAAAACCCTTAACCGCCATTTCCACATGCTGCAATTCATGAATTAAACATTCTGGAATTAGATTAGTATTTGAGCAAAAAATCTTAAACCTTTCTTCAGCTGGGTATTCTTGCATACCCCAAGTGGGTTGTTCAACTACCTCAAAATCAATAATTATTTGTTGTGACTCTAGTCGTTTGTACAAAGTTGCCGTACTTTGATTAACACATTCCTTATGACGAATAGAAAGTTGCTCAAAATTCATTAAGCAAAATTACAATAACATTCGCCGATTGTTACTTCTTCAGTTTTTTACGACCAGTCACCACCTTCTCCTCAAATCCCTTAACTGGTATAAACTCACGTGGGGAACATTTCATATCGACTGAGAGTCGATTCAATTGATTGAGATTATATTTTGCCCTAGTATGCGGGCTTTCAATTTGGCCTATGTATGCCCTTGCCACATCAAGTGAAGATGCTACATCCTCCTGACTCCAGCCGATTTCGGTTCTCTTTTGTTTTACCAAATCGATGACTGCAAGATCAAATTTAGATTTACCGGGCTTATTCATAACTACCTCACAAATAAGCAAATCGGCGGTTGTAGTCTGCTAATAATATTATTAGCAATCTATTGGGGAATCAATTATTTTTGGAAAGCAGAACAGATGAAAACTCTTAGAGAACACTTAAACTTAGATCCAAAAGCAATTGATAAATCAATTTTAGATTTAATCATTGAAAAGTTGCCAGAAGAAAACCGAATGGCAATTGAACGACACTTCCTAAACAACCTCCCCCGCCAAACCATCGCCACACAACTTGGCTGGTCCCTGAGCAAGGTAAACCAGAAGATAACCCGAGGGATAACCCTCCTGAAGTTCCATATAGACCCTGGCTATTTTGAAGTAGTAAAGAAGGAACCTAACGCCGTTTCCGGTAATGGCTCGGCACAACCTTAAAATGGTTGCGGAATGCAGTGGAGAAACTTTGTTGAGAATTATAGCCGAGCATAAAAGCGATTTCATCCAGGCTCTTAGTCGTATTTTGGAGAAGGAACTTGGCTTGATCCATTAGCAGCGACTTCTTGTACCGGCCGATACTGGTTCCAAACAGGTGCTTGAAAGCAGTCTTTAATTTATAAGGGTTGGTATGAAGCTTTTCTGATAATTGCTTTATCGTAAAGAGTTCAGTAATCTCAGTTGAAAGGAGCCGCTTCGCTTCATGTGCAACTTCAATTTCAGAAGGCGTGAAGAACCGGCTGTTCGGATTGAAGGTGGAAAGACGCTCCAGTAAAAGTACAAGCAGGATATGCGCATAAGAATCATAATAAACCGGCGCAAGCGAATCCTTGAAATTATAAGTCATCAGTTCCTTAACTACGATGTCGATACGAGGACAACTAAACTGGTTCCGGTTAAAGAGCTTCGCACCTTCGCCTTTATGGACCTTTTCCATAAACCGGCCCAGTACCGGGAAGTCCGGAACATAAAGGTCTAAAAGGGCACGGTGATAATGAAAGTCAACGGTAGTGAAATTTCCTGGATGGAAAGTTGTCACATTATCCATATAGGGCGCATGGTACATTTCAATTTGCTTGTACGGAAGTTTGGCAGCGCCGATTCCTTTCCAGTTAATAGAGAAACTGTTTTCATACATCAGCGATAATTCCAGCAAGGGAACATTCGCTCGGCCAATAACCTTAGCCTTCCGCTCAATCAGGTAACTGGATTTCCAGATATCAAAACCATCACCGGGATAATGCGTGAAAAGCAAATCGCCGAAGCTGCAGTCCGCAATAAAAGAGTTGGAGCCTTTCAACAATAGGCTTTGGTAACCGGCAGGAATTTCATTGCCGATAAGAATATCCTCACCATCTGGTGAGATGATTTCAAAAGCGCTCATGCCTCATCTTTTTCATAAAAACAAATCCGGTATTCATACAAAGCCAGCCTGCAGTCGCGGGTAGTTTCGCCGCCGAATCAAAACAAAACTGTGTCCCGCGATAGTATATATAAATTTCAACCGCTATTCTGTAAGCCCCTCCATTATCCGGGAGGCATAATTTTTTCAACTGCGCTTCCAGCCTTAAATAAAACACTGTCCTTTCGCTCCTTTGATCTGGAGAAGGATATACAGCTTATTCATACCTGGATTAATATGGACTACACCCGGAAGTTCTGGAGGCTTCCTTATTCCCTGGATGAGCTATACACCCTTTACTATTCAATTCAGCGCAACTCAAACGGTCACTCCTATTTAGGCCTTTTGGATAATCAGCCAATATGCCAATTTGATTTGTACCGGGTACTCGCTGATGAAATAAGCACGAATATTCCGGAAGCCTCAACTCAGGATTGTGGCTTTCATTTATTAATGGCCCCGAATGAAAATCCAATCAGGGGCCTGTCAGTTGCCATTGTAGGAGCCTTCATGGACTACTATTTCAGCTTCTCAGAAGCAGGCACCATGTACGCCGAACCTGACATTGAGAACAATCGCTCCAACCAGATTCTGCAAAGGGTGGGCTTCATTTTTTCTCACCAGATCAAAATGTCTTACAAAAACGCCAATCTCTGGCACCTAACCATACAACACTACCATGAACAAAAAACTATTCTGTAAGCCTGGTCCTGGTCATACCCTCCCTTTGTATAAATCAAACCTGGGAGAAGAAAATTTATCTTTCAGACCAATTGACATTGCCAATGACCTTGATTTAATTCATTCGTGGGTCAATCAACCTTACGCACGCAGGTATTGGCAACAGGCCGGCCCCATCTCGGTGCTCGAGGAATACTACCAGTATATTTTGGTCAACCCTTTTGCACATTCCTTTATTGGGCTTTCAAACGATAATGTCGTAGCACAGATCGATTGCTACCACATCACGCAGGAAGAACTATCCAACCATGTCGAAAACACCCCCGGCTCCTGCGGCCTCCACATTCTCATGTTACCGCCCAGGCAAAACCGGAAGGGCTTAACCGAATCTGTCCTAAAAGCTTTTGTCGACTTCTATTTCTCTTTTGGCGAAGCCGAAGTCCTCTACGGGGAACCTGATATCAATAACACAGCTGCGAATGCCGCAGCGCTGCTGGCAGGCTTTACTTATCAAAGAACAATTGAGCTGGCTGAAAAGACAGCGAACCTGTATGCTTTTACCAGGGAACAATACTTCACTCCAACACTAACACCAACTATATAAACACTATGATCAAAAAGACTACAACAAGTCCCCCTCTTGCGGAGGGGGATTTAGGGAGAGGCCTGCGTGGCATACCCCCTTCAGGGGGTTTGGGGGCTCGCCTCCTCTCCCTCGACCTCGCCCGCGGCTTCACTGTTCTCTCTATGCCTGTCATCCACACTTGCATGCTCTACAGCAACCCGCAGGTACATCAATCACTATTAGGTGAGGTCTTAAAATTCATAGCTGAAGGGCCCGGTGCACAACTCTTCATGTTACTCATGGGTTTCAACTTGGCCCGGTCAAAACGCATGACCCGCAACCATACTTTACAAAGAGCTTTCATCTTATTGGTTGCGGCCTACCTGCTCAACCTTTTTAAATTTATTCTTCCTTTATATCTTGACATACTACCACAAAACCTGGTGAATGAAATCAAACAGTTCTCCACCGGCAGCACGGCTATCACTTTATTTCTTATTGGTGACATACTTCATTTTGCTGCTATTGCTTATTTGACATTGTTCCTAATAACTAGAACTAAACACTATCCCATCATTGCAGCTGTCCTTGTAGTGCTAATTGTTTTCTGCAGCCCTTACGTTTGGGACAAACAAACCGGTATCAACATCATTGACAGGTTCCTAATTTTATTAAATGGTCACCCGCCGCAGGCTTTCTTTCCTGTTTTTCCATGGCTGGTGTATCCGCTGGCAGGACTTGTCATCGGCTATTTGTACAAACACTATCCCTCACCTCCTTTCTTTCAGCGCATAGGCATCACAGGTGCTGCCCTTACTATTATCGCCTGCGGCTTTCCCGCAACACTTGCCATTACGCCCTGGCTAGGTTTTTACCGTACCGGTCCTGCAGATACCATCTTTCATTTAGGCTTCGTCCTGCTCTGGATGGCCATGCTGCAATGGATAAGTAAAAAGATTCCCGCAAATCCATTCTTCACCCTGCTTACATTCTGTTCAAAAAACATTACTCTCATCTATATCATTCAATGGATCCTAATTTGCTGGTGCCTGTACTTCACAGGTTACATGCAACTCGACATGAAGGCATCACTGGTATGGATGGCAGGTATAACAATAACCACATTATTATTAACCCACTTAAAAACCAAACTCCTCTGGTAAGCCCCCTCCTGCGGAGGGGGTTTGGGGGAGGCTTTTATGCCCACCGAAAAAATCTACGACCTTATTGGCATTGGTATTGGCCCATTTAATTTAGGCCTTGCCGCACTAACTGATTCCATCAAAGAACTGGACTGCCTTTTCATTGATCAGAACGAGAGCTTCAACTGGCATCCGGGTATTATGATTAAAGGCACCCGGTTACAAGTACCGTTTTATGCTGACCTGGTTACACTCGCCGATCCCTGTAGCAAATTCAGTTACATGAATTTTCTAAAAGCCAAACAACGCATGTTTAGATTCGCGATAGCGGAGAATTATTTTATCGAGCGTCGCCACTATAACGAATACTGTCGCTGGGTATGTGAGCAGCTCCCATCCCTGAATTTTAACACACCCTGCACCAGTATTGAAAAAGAAAATAAATTCTACAGGGTTAGAACTGGCGACAAATCCTTTTTAGCGCAGAAACTTGTCCTTGGCACCGGCACCGTTCCTTTTATACCGGATATCGGCACAACCGATCCAAATAAAATCATCCACTCTTCTGCTTATCTCTACCACAAACAAAACTTGTTAGGGCAGCATAGCCTTGCCATTATTGGTAACGGCCAGAGTGCGGCTGAAATATTTTATGACCTGCTTGACAACTACACCGGCAAACTCAGCTGGTATACCCGAAGCAGCCGCTTCAACCCGATGGATTATTCCAAACTCACGCTTGAAATGAGTACACCGGATTATATTGACCATTTCTTTTCGCTTCCGGATCGGATGCGGCCGGCAGTACTTATCAGACAGGACAATCTTTATAAAGGCATCAACCAGGCATTGATTAACGATATTTATGAAAAGCTACTCTACAAAGAAGATAATCTAGTAAACCTTTATACCAATTCCGAACTTATACGCATTGATACAAAGTCAGGGTCAGAATTATCGCTACACTTCCGCCACCTCGAACTGGAACGCAACTTCCTGCAAGAAGCAAGCGCTGTAATTATGGCAACAGGTTACAAAGCAGTCATGCCGGTGTTCCTAAAAGCCCTGCGGCCATACCTGCGCCTGGATAGCGAAGGGTATTATAAAGCCAAACGCAATTATTCGGTTGATGAATCTGACAGCATCTTTATTCAAAACGCCGAAATGAATACACATGGTTTCAACGCATCCGATCTAAGTCTTGGTCCTTACCGCAATGCAGTAATCATAAATACGATTCTTGGAAGGGAAGCATACAGCATCGAAAAGAACACAACCTTTCAGTCTTTTGGTTTACCCGGAAGCTAAGTTTTTCCAGGTGGTGTATCGGATGGATTACGCCCATCCATTGCGTCTTTTAATTGCGGATAATGCTCCTTTACTAAAGCCGCCTGCTTTTCCTGCAAATGAACTGGCCAAACGAGTTTAATATAGTCTTCATCTTTAAACTCAACATACACATCCATTCCTTCGGTATAGGCACTCATAGGCAGATGAGCATCCGGAGCAAGCGCAACGGTTAGCCCAAGCGCCACTTGGTTTGCAAAAAATGAAAGGTCATCTTGCTGCTGCAGCGCTGTTGCTGGTTTTTTTGCATCAATTTCCTCAACTGCAAAAAGGGTTTTAGTAAAGGTTCTTGAAACATACTGGATCGATTCTTCATCTTGGGTAATTTCAAAATCGCCTGCTTTGACAGTTGTCAGGAAAAGCGTATTTTCAATATACTGGCTATATATAAAAAGCCTGGGAATAGGTACACCCATTGTACCCTCCTCATCACAGTCGGCATCGGAAATAACAAAGGCCACATCTCCTGCTTTTTCAAAACCTTCTCCATTGAAATAGCAGAGTTCTAAAAAACCACCCCAGTATTCTTCCAGGCTTTTTAGGGTTCGGTTTTCCTTACTCAGCAGTTTGGTGATAAAAGTAAAATTTACCTGCTTGGCAAACATGAAATCACCTGGCACATGGCTGGACCCAACTTGGTTATGCCACTGGATATGCTCCAGGTATTGGACAGCTCCAGATCCAGCTGCAAGCACTGCTCCGAAATCGTCTGATACTCCCGATTGCCATTTTTCCCTATGTATATCCGGCGTAAAAACAAATCCGTTCTCTTCATCATTTGCGACAGCGATACCCAAAACCACTTCATTTAGTACATCCTCGCTATAGGTCGCAAAGAAATCCTGAATTTGTGTCAGGCTTAACCATCCTTTCCCATCCTCAGTTTTCCACCGGCAAAAATTTCTAAAATCCTCCAGTATCATTTTTATTTCATACACTCTTCCTGCCACACACATACAAATATTGGGCTGGATGACATATAACTTCTGAAGCAGTCTATGAGGCTTAGCAGAAAGGTGTTTCACCTCCGCCTCTGACAATGGTGCCGGTCGGTTTGGTAGTTTCATATCAGCCATGCCATCAGCTGAAGTAATCAAAATATCCGCCGTTAGTATAGGCGGTCTATTACTCAAAGCCATTGCAATTAGCGTCATCTCAATAATTTTTTATTCAATTAAAGTTACAATTTCCCTCACCTTTCGGACTGGGAAGGAAAATTTCAAAGAGCTCTGTTTAATGCCAGCCTGCCACAAACAAGTTAATTGCTGCAGCAGGCGGCCTGTTTAATGGTTAATGATGCTGGATTGGTTCCTCCAGCTTCTTCTTTATATAATCGGCGTACAACTTATACGCCCAGTAACTCGTAATAATCTCCTCATGCACGGTATAAAACTGTGTATCCCGGTTATGACTTCTCCGTTGCGTTAAATCAGCACCGCTAACATTCCGTGCCAGGAAATAATCCGCGTCCTGCGGTGTATCCCCGCGCATATAATAATCCAGGATAACTTTATGCTTAATAGAAAAGCGCTTTCCCCTGTCCTCTTCTTTTCGCCAGTACTCCCGCACGCTTTCCATCCACTCCGCATTCCACAATGATTCGGAAGCAACCCCGGCGAGTTCTGCAGGACATGGCACATAAGGCGGCACAAAAGCAAGGCCTTCTGATACTAAGCTGAAGTACTCGATATAACTCGCAAACTTTGGTTTGATAATTTTGTAAAAAGAAATTTCGGCCGCATCATCTGCAAAGCCGTTTGCCATCACAGCATTTTGAATTTCTTCCCAGTAATTCATGGCGATCCAGAAGCAGCTCTCCACGTTTTCCTTTTCCGGCAAATCCAGGTGCAGGCAGCGGTTAATATCCCGCTGCATATCTTCAAATACGGTGAGCCATTGTGCAGTCATAAGCGGGAGGCGATAAAAATGGTTTGTATACGGCAGTTAATAATACCCGCCAGGTGCGCTATAACCTGCTGCCGGTAGTATTGGGAAACCGGCAACCACCGCTCCCCAACCTTTACCCGGCTTCGTTGCCAACCCATTACCTTCGGCAGTGATACTATATGCGATTTTGATACACGGCAAAATTCATTCACCGGCAATAGCTTCATCAGCTCTACCATGGAATATTCAGCCGTATAACAACCGGTTGCAGTATAGAGATAAACGATACTGCCGCTCCGCAAAATGAATTCCAAATCAGCAAACGCAATACAGGTGACACCTCCATGGCTGATAATGCTCATGCCCTTCTCCGGTATATACCGTTTTAACCGTACTGTATTGCTTGTTACCTCTTCCATAGTTGAATGCCCGTCTTAAAAAAAAGGGGGGAGCCGATTGCTTGCCTTTTTTCACTCCCCCCTGGTAAGAACTAACTGCTCTGCACTGAGCTATCTTGCTTTGACTAAACCCGGTTTAAAAAAAGGGGAGGAATTTAGCCAAAACCTCCCCCGGCTTTTGATCCACTTTAGCGAAGAAGCCTGTGGAAACAGCTTCCGTGCCAGCTGGACTTACATAAAAAAACAGTTGTTCATGAGGAAACTACTGCGTCGCTAACATTTTTGTTTTAAAGGCATCCAAACCACACTCCAGCCATGCCTTGTATGTCTCTTCCCCCGGCGTATAACCCACCGGGTGGTTTAATAATTGTTCTTCTGGTGACAGGATAACATACAATGGTTGTGTTACCTGCTTAAAATTATCCGCCTGGAATTTGGCCCATTTCTCTCCCACCGTTGTACCACCTGGCAATTTCGCCCTATCATCTACATATAAAGAGACAAGCACAAATTTTTCCGTAATCATTGATTGAATCGCTGGCCTTGTCCAAACTTGTTCTTCCATCTTCCGGCAATTGATACAAGCCCATCCGGTGAAATCAATTAAGATTGGTTTGCCTTCTTGTTTTGCGAGTTTCACCGCTGCCTCATAATCATTCACCACATTGGCCTGCGGAATACCTGCATGTCCTTTTGATTTAAAAATGCTATAAGAAATCGGTGGAGGGAATCCGCTGATTAAAGGCAGCCTTGCATGGTCAGGACTAACCAATCCTCTGACTAAATAAAGTGAGAATAACAGTGTCAATGCTCCCAGTAAAGTGCGTACAGACAAGAATCTGAATTTTTGCTGTAAGACGCCGAGTAAATAAATGCTGAGACAGATACCCAGTATAATCCAAATAACTAAAAATGTTTCCCGCTTTAATATACCCCAGTGCTGAACGAGATCAGCATTCGACAAAAATTTTATAGCCAAAGCAAGTTCAATAAAAGCCAGTGATACTTTCACTGTATGGAGCCAGCCTCCCGACTTAGGTATCCGGTTTAACCATTGCGGAAATAAAGCAAAAATGGTAAAGGGCAAAGCCAGGGCTAAACCAAAGCCTCCCATACCTGCAGTTAACTGCCAGGCTGTGCCGCCACCAGAAATAGCATTCACAAGCAATGAGCCAAGGATTATACCCGTACAGGAAAAAGAAACCGTTACTAAAGTTAATGCCATAAAAAAAGTTCCTGTGCGGGCACCGGCACTGTTACGCAGTCCTGCTGGTAGTTGAATCTCAAATAAACCAAAGAAACTCAGCGCAAACAGCAGGAAGACAGAGAAGAAAAATATATTGACCCAGGGGTTAGTAGAAATATTATTGAAAATTTGCGGATTGACATTACCGGCTAAGTGAAAGGGAACAGAGGCCAATAAATAAATCACCAGTATCCATGCTCCGAATGTGAAAGCCCTTTTCAACCCTTCATGTCTAGTTACAGCTTTCTTCGCAAAGAATCCAACGGTTACAGGTATCATCGGGAATATACAGGGTGTTAGGAGTGCCAATAAACCTCCGCCAAATCCTAAGAGAAATATGGTCCAGATACTTGCCCCTGTTTTGTTTTGCTCCCCGCAATTGGCTACTGGGTTAGCTGCATTAATAGTTGGTGACGCAATACTATTGCCAGCTAAAGAAATTTCTTTAGTTTCGGTCACCGGCAAAAATGATTTGCCATCGGATATATAACCTTTCAGTTCAACATTCAAAGAACTCACCTGTTCATTCAACAGGAAAGCTTGTTCAATGACAAAATCTCCTTTAACTACCGTCTCCCTTTTATTATCAAAAATTGGATCATTGACCTGGAATAAACTTCCCTGACTAATATAGTTTCCCTCTTTTGGTGAAGCGCCAGCTATACTGAAACCAAACGCTTCAATACCTGCCGCTGTATCGGTCTCCATATACAAATACCAATCCTCCTGCAGCTTTCCATCCAGCTTCAGACTTACTTCACCTTTAACCGAAGCATCTGCCTCCAGTTTAAATTGGAAAGGCTTCTGGGCTGAAAGGATGAAAGAGAGTAAAAGAAATGATATTGAGAAATGAAATCGCAAGCGGCTAATTAATCGGGATGGTGAAATTTACTTTTTTGGGTGGTAAGCACTCTTTATCGTTACAGGTCATGAATTCTAAATAGCCTGTTACACTCGTTTTAATATTCTTCTTCAGCGTCACCTGCTGCACAAACTCTACCTTGTCTTTATAATAATAGACATCCACACCAAAGAGTTCCTCATGTTTCTTTTGCATATTGCCTTCTTCCTTCACTTCACCATCGATGGTTAACAGGGGATTTTTATTAAAACTGAAACTGGTGGGAACAGGTCCACCTTCCGGTGTGCCTTGCGCATAAATCATCCAGGGTTTGTTAATCTTGGCTGTGATACGGATTTCATAAACCAGGCCTTCTTTTTGTTTGGCTTTATATTCCCATTGCACCTGTGCGGCAGCAACTACCGATAAGCATAAAATGAAGCAAATAGTGAGCATTCCCCTCATAGATTAACTCTTTGTTATTAAAGACGGCTGGGAAGTGCTTTATACCTAATGGGGTAGCAAGTATTTTTTAATTGGAGTGTGAAAAATCATTCCTCTATTACTGCTTTCGCTATATGCAACAAAAGCTGGTTGACGGCAATATCCCGTCTTAGAAATGTAGTGAAAGATTCCCCGGTGGCTATGACCAGCCCTGAAGTAGTTTTTAGTTCAAACCAGTAATCATATCTTTCATTTACCAGGGAGTACTTGTCCTTTTGAACCCCATAAAACCGGAGTGAATCTATACCGTCCATGCATTTCTCCAGCGTCTTCCAGTGACGGCTGGTCATTAGACATCTTTTGTTCTGATCTAATATCTTACAGTACCAGGTCCTGGTTTGGTCATTGGTACAAATCTTTATGCGGAGCTCATCCATGTAAGTCTTAGGGTTCAACCGTTCACGGGGACGTAGAAAATTTGTAAAGGGAGACCGTATGGTACACCTGCCCCGGCCTTAGTATTGTAGAAGGAAAGGCTTGCTGATTCGGTGAATCAGGATAGTGCTGTGTTTCCAGGCAAAATGCTGTCCGGAAATCATCCATGCCTTTACGCAATTTATTTTTTGACTGCATAAAGTTGCCGGAATAGAACTGGAGGCCCGGTTCAACGGTAAATATTTCCATCACGATGCCTGACTTGTCACCTTTTACCCAGGCGGCCTTTTTAAGTCCCTCTCCTTCAGGAGAGGGATTTAGGGAGAGGTTATGATCATAACCCCTGCCATATTTTAATTGCTCAGTATTGTCACTGATCCGCTGCCCTATTGCAGTTGGTTTCACAAAATCAAAAGGTGTACCTGCCACTGCCGCCAGCTCACCCGTTGGAATCAACGTACTGTCTACCGGCGTATACTGGTCTGCATTAATTTGTAGTATATGGTTCTCAATACTTCCGCTGCCTTCACCATTCAAATTAAAGAAAGCATGGTTGGTCAAATTGACAATTGTAGGCTTGTCAGTGGTGGCGTTGTATTCTATCTTCAGTTCACCGTTACTGGTCAGGGTATACACCACTTCCACCTGCAGGTTTCCGGGAAACCCTTCTTCGCCATCTTTAGAAGTCCTGGTAAATACGATAGCTGAATCGCCAATTAATTTCGCATCCCAAATTTGGTATTGAAAACCATTTTTGCCTCCATGCAGTGAATTGGGGCCATTGTTTACCGATAACTGGTAAGCAACACTGTCTAGTTTGAAAGCTCCTTTGGCGATACGGTTACCATAACGGCCAATCGTTGCCCCGAAATAAGGTTCCGTGCTGCTGCGGTATTGCGCCACACTGTCAAATCCTACCACTACATCAGTAGGCTTACCATTTTTATCAGGCACCACCAGCCGCATAATCCTGGCTCCATCTGCACAGAAAGTCGCTTCCATGCCTTTACCATTCCGGATAACATACACACCTTCTTCAAGCGCTGATTCTTTCTTCTGATTACAGCTTCCTAAAACAATTACCATAGAACTAACAACTAAAAATCTAAATAGCATAACAATGTTTTATAAAGCCCTCTCCTTTAGGAGAGGGTTGGGTGAGGTTTTAGGAGAGCATTGGAGTGAAGTTCTGGACAGGTTCGGGATCGTAGATTCCCGCCCCATCCGCCGTCTCCGCTATATATGCCGCCAATTTCCTGCCCATTGCTTTTTCATAAGCCGGTGCCAGTTTATCCCATAATGGTTCGATATAGTCATCTGCTATAATATTAATGGTGCAACCACCAAACCCACCTCCCATCATCCTGGCTCCCATTACTCCTTTCTCTCCCACTACATTTTCTACCAGCCAGTCCAGTTCCGGGCAACTGACTTCGTATTCATCTTTCAGGCCGTAATGTGTGGTCACCATTTTTTTGCCAAAGCTCTCCAGGTCGCCTGCCAGCAAATCGTTACACGCAGCTTGCAAGCGAAGGTTCTCCCGGATAACATATTTCGCCCGCTTGCGCAGTACCGGGTCCTGCACATACTGGAAGACCATGGCCATATTAATATCGCGGAGCGAGCTGACTGTTGGTTCAAAGGCCTGTACCAGCCTGACCACGGCTTCGCATTCTTCCCGGCGTTTGTTGTAAGCAGAGGCAGCAAGTGAATGTTTGACATTGGTATTAAAGAGTACAATCTTATAGCCTTTCAAATCAAGCGGCACATAACTGTGCAGTTGCATAGCACAGTCCAGCTTCAATGCTTTGCCTTGATTGCCGAATATAGATGCATATGGATCCATAATACCGCATTTTACACCAGGATAACTATGTTCAGCAGCCTGCGCAGTAAGTACCATGTTTAAATTGGACAGTTCAAATCCAAAGAGTTCATTTAAAGCATACACAACAGCGCATTCAAGGGCAGCAGAAGAAGACATACCTGCCCCAACTGGCAGGTCACTTTCAATCGTTAAATTAAATCCACCCAGTTTTAGGCCTTTTTGAATCAGCTGATCTGCCACACCCAGGACATAATTACTCCAATGGTTTTCCTTTCGGTGAATACCATCAAGCTGGCAGGCAAACCTGTCCTTATAGTTTGCTGAGTACAAAATCAGCCAGCCATCTGTTCGTTTGCTGGCTTTTATCGTAACATATTTATTAATGGCAGCAGGTAAGACAAATCCGTTATTGTAATCAGTATGTTCACCTATTAAGTTGATGCGTCCCGGTGCGCGGACTATGATTTCTTCCATTACTTATTCTTATCGATTGCTTCAGTAAAATTTTTCAGTTCTTCAGGCTTAAGTGTCCCTTTATATTTCTCCAGGTATTTTGTTGCAGTAGGCACATAGAGTGCCCAATCCTTCTGGTTATAGGTATGAATAGTCTTTGCTCTTAAGTAAATTTCTTCGCCCGGACTGCCATATACCTTAGCCTTCTCTTCTAATTCTTCCCAGTTTGGTTTGGCTTGCGCATTTGGAACAGCAGGCTGAATAATATCAGCATAAATAATATTCATCAGTTTAACCTGCATGGTTCTTGCAGTATTATTAGCCAGCAATATATCAAACCCCGGATCCGTTACTTTTTTTGTACTTGCTTCAATAAAAGACAAGTCCTCCGTATTGTATGGTTTCTTCAAAGTTGCCAGGTACTCCTTCCCGAAACGTTGCTTCCCTGCTGCATCATTATTCTGGCCTGCCATCATCCATAATTCCTTTAGGGTCGCAGCATCTTTCTTTCCATCCAGGTAGGACGTAAATAAATTGGCATAAAGCTGCGCCGGTTCCGTGAGATCAGCATTCTTCGCCGTCACCACCGGAATCTTTCCCATATCAGGATTAAGTGGTGCATGTATTCTTCGCAGCTCTTCAAAAGGTATTTTAATTACCTCCCTGTCATAGGTCATCAACCCATTCTGCTCTCCTTCCACATCAAAAGGCTGTGTATAAATAGAAGCGGACAAGCCTTCCTTTTGCAAAAGCTGCAGGTGCTTGTTCATTACTTCATACTTGGCCTTTAAACCGGCAGGTGTCACATTTATATAACCCCAAGCGGAATTGGTATTCCACTGGTGGCCGGGAACAAACACACCAATGCCGCCGAATTCACCGAGTACGCGAGCTTTGCCAGGCATCGCCAGCGAGTTCATGGGATCAGGATATGAGTGCACATCCGTTATATCCGAGGAAACATAGGCATTCGGTGAAGGGGAACGCAATTTCTCATTTACATATAATATCTCCCCGCTATGGCCATTTACTAGCCTGGTTGGATCTGTTTTCTTTACCCACTCAGTCAACCTCTGCTGGTCATAAGCGCCCCACTTTTCATTAAATAATACCCAGCAAACAATAGAAGGATGGTCTTGCAATTGCGCCATCATTTCAGCTCCCTGCTTTTCAAAAGCCTGCTTAGCGCCTTCAGGTAATTTTAGATTAGGCTGTACAAAATCCTGCCATACCAGTATACCTAATTTATCTGCCCAATAGTACCAGCGGTCAGGTTCTACTTTGATATGCTTTCTGATTGTATTAAAACCCATCGACTTGATAGCTTCGATATCATATTTCAATGCTTCATCAGTCGGTGCTGTATATAACCCATCCGGCCAGAAACCCTGATCAAGTACTCCAAGATTGAAATAGGGTTTATTGTTAAGGAATATGCGATCATGACCTGCAACATCTTTTTGGATACTTACTTTTCGCATACCGAAATATGATTTCACTTTGTCGTCACCCATTGTAACTGAGAAATCATATAAATATGGATTGGATGGAGACCATAGTTTTGGATTCTTCAGCTGTACAACTATCTTTTCATTACTATTACCACTGATAGTTTTACCATCTAAAACTATACTTACCTTTTCATTTGAGAAAGAATTAACAGTAATTGCCACATTAGAATTGTCGAGATCAGGTTTTGATATTACGTCAGTAATATAGTTCTCTGGCACTGTTTCCATCCATACAGTTTGCCAAATACCTGAACTCGGCGTATAATAAATATTAGCTGGATTGAGTACTTGTTTTCCCCTTGGACCAATGCCTGCATCAGAAGGATCATAGACTTTAACGACCAATATATTCTCGCCTGGCTTTAAAGCAGAGGTTATATCAATACTGAAAGAAGTGTAACCACCTTCATGCTCACCAACCAATTTTCCGTTAACGTAAATCCAACATTGGTAGTCAACAGCACCAAAATGCAGCAGGATTCTTTTTCCCCCTCCTGCGTAGGGGGTCAGGGGGAGGCTCCTCCTATACCACAAACGCTGCCCAGGCTCCAGTCTTTTTTTAACGCCAGATAAACCAGATTCAATAGGGAAAGGAACCAAGATTTTTCCGTCATACTGTGTAGGACTAGCAGAAGCAGAATCGGTAATTGCATACTCCCATAAACCGTTAAAGCTTGTCCAGGTTGGACGGGTCAATTGGGGCCTAGGGTAATCTTTTGATTCGTGATTCGCTGACACATCATTTGCCCATCTCGATTCAATAACATAATTTTTTTCCTGATATTTTTGAGCAAATAAATAAGAATAATAGGTAAGAAATATGGCAAACAAATAAATCCTCATAAATATTATTGTTGTGAAAAACAGCTTGATGTATTCCAAATTAAAATCTAAAGCAACCAAATACTTTTAATGAATTTTTGGATTGGTCCAAACCAATCAGTTACCGGCAATCGCTGAATAAATCCATGATTTCCTTCAGGAAAAATATGAAGTTCCGCTTGTATTTTCTCTTTAGCAAGTGCTCTATAAAATGCAATACTATTCTCTACATTTACTACTTCGTCATCACTTGCATGCGTAAGGTAAGTCGGTGGTGTTTGCCAATTAACATTCATTTCCGAAGAGAAAAAACGGACAGAATCTTCAGAAGGTTTATTACCAATTAATTTCTTACGAGAACCAGCATGTGTCAGTTTATTTTCCATACTGATTACAGGATAGACTAAGATCATGAATGCAGGTCGAAGGCTGATTTCTTTGGGGTTTGGGATATAAGCCGTATTAAAATGAGTACACAAAGTTGAAGCGAGATGACCGCCAGCGGAAAAGCCAACTATGCCGACACGGTTCGCTCTCAATCCCCATTGAGAAGCTCTCTCCTTCACCAGTTGTATCGCCCGCTGCGCATCCTGTAAAGGTACAATCGCCTTATCGAGCATTACAGAATCTTTAGGCAGGCGGTATTTTAGCACAAAAGCTGTATAGCCGGAATCAGCAAAGACTTTTGCTATCGGGGTGCCTTCAGTATCTGTAGCATGAAAACTATATGAACCACCGGGCATAATGATAACAGCGTAACCGTTAGCCTTTTTTTTAGAGGGTTGATAAACAGTTAACGTAGGTTTATCAGCCTCTTTCACTAGCCCTACTGCATTAGGAATAGACTCAGTATATAATGAGATCACTTTTTGTGAATAAACAATTGTTGACAATAAAAAGAGGCAAAAAAATATCAAACCTTTTAGACGCATAAAAAAGAATTAAAATCAGTGACTAATAGTTGAAATCGTTTATTGTGATAGAAAGTAACAGATAGCGATCAACTGAACCCCGATACAGAGCAGTGTTGCCATACCGGAAAAATACATTGTCTTTCCAGCCCTCCGCATACTTTCATCCATTGAATTTCTTTTTTGTACCCATAAATGGATACTACGAGTACTATTCGTAAATTCTGACATAATATTATTATTTTACTTGTTCTATGAATATTTTATCACTACGGTCTTCTAACTGACAGGTGTCCTATACTTGTTTATTAAAATTTCTCCTATTGAGGGTAATGATTAACTCTTGTAATGCCCGGAGCCGGGCTTCCTCCTACGACTCCACGGAATACTAGCGTGACGTTGCGGAACCGTGGAACAAAACTTGCCAGCGAAGCCCCGCTCATTGTTATAGAGGAATATAATGCATCGGTCGCCGCATTTCGAAATTGGAAAGTATAGGTTGAGTTTACATTATACGCTGGAAAACTCTTGAAATCTGTCACTTGTTTAAAAGCAATATTTCCATATTCGCTTACAGTAGAAGTTGTAGATAATGTTACTTTTATTGCCGGGCTATTTGTGGCTAGGTTTATGATTCGTACTCCTGCCGAACTGTCTAATCGCAAGGGCAAATTTTCCTTTATCAGAATAACCTCCCTTGTATTATTACTTCCTCCTAGGAACAGGGAATAAATTTCCTTTTCCTTTACTGGTAACCCCTTGTTCGAATTGTAAAAAGGGTTCAGTGAATCACCCACAGGCCATACATAAATATTAGGCACACCTGCATGTAGCACAAAATCACCACTGCTGTTATTTGCAACCGTTCGGCTGGTTCCATTCATTCTTGCAGCTGGCGCACCTGCAACAGTGTTAACAATTTTAAAAGAAGCAAGTGGGCTTACCTCAAATTCATGCTTCTTACAAGAAGAAAACAATAATGAATAAACTGATACTAAAAGATAACCTTTGATGTATTTCATACTAATGTTTTACTTTTTTTGATGGACTTGAATTAATAACTGCTTCACTTTTCATACCCTATATCAGTGGTACACAACTTCTACTAATGTTTCAGCATCATATAGTATTCCGTCCTTCATAACATATCGTATACTTATGGTATTCTTAATATTGTCAAGCGGGCTTTCATCAAGTATAATAAGGTCAGCAATTTTGCCTGCCTCAAGTGAACCTAGGTCTCTACTCATTCCAAGCGCCCTTGCAGCGTTAATAGTGCCGGCCTTTAAAGCTTGCATATTTGACAACCCACCTGCCTGCAATGCCCAAATCTCAAAATGAGCTCCGATACCAGGATCCTCTCCATGACTGCCAATCACTACTTCTCCGCCAGATTCTAGGATTTTTGCATCAATTTTAGCTTGTTCCCTATAAGAGTCTGGGGAATACTGACTAGCATTTCTAATAAAATTGGAATGCTCGTCACATCTACGTTTAACCTCGCCAGAACCATAAAACCGGAACATTTTTGAAGTAGGTACGCAAAATTCACTGAGAAAATTGTTCCTAGCTGGGATTGTACCATATGAAACCTGTAATGTTGGCGTTAAAAACACACCGCTCGCGGCCATTAATTTAAGGATATCGGAATAAACATCTCCCCACAAAGGATTATGCTCAATACCTGTAGTTCCATCTTTCAGGTGACCCAAATACCCTCTATAATTTTTTTCAACCTCATTAGTCATATTTAAGCCCACTTTATTACATGCTAACTGGAGGAATTGACGTTTCTTTCTAGTATTTAGCATATATTGTTTAACGAAGGTTCCTCCCATTGTCCACCTGTTTTTTACTATCACCTCCGCCTCCATTTGCGAATTGCAATTAGGATATCTATCATCCCTAACTGCAAACCCGGAATTAAAAAGTCTTGGCCCTTTAATTAAACCGGCTGATAAAAGCTCTTCATATCCAAATGAATCGTGACTTCCTGATGGCTCCCTTGACGTTGTCACCCCGTATGCCAATGCAGACCTTAGTTGCCAGTACTCCTGTGGAAACACTTCGGAGGGAAGGTTAAGGTGGTTATGCAGATCGATAAAGCCCGGTAAAATTGTTTTTCCAGCCATATCTACAATTCGTGCACCATTAGGAATATTCATTTCATCAGACCTTCCAAGTCTTTCAATGCGGTTATTTTTTATCAGGATCGTCCCATTTTCAATAACTTCATTGCCCTTCATTGTTACCATTCTAGCGTTAGTTAAAGCCAGGTAAAAGTTTCTTTTTGGCAAAAGAACAGACAATCCAATTCTTATGATTTTATCTGGAGTAATATTTACATCATAAAACAACTGTCCTTCAGGTAAGCCGGCAGTACCATTTTTGGCCAATTTTTGAAAAGCGCCAAGAATTTTTTTAGGGTCGATTTGAAAATAGCAATTCCCGTATGACCAGCTCAAAATACCACCGCCCCTTTCCCAATGTGGATCGAATCCTCCTTTTGCAAACCTAATAATAGGTAATCGAATAGTGTTACTATGCAGTAATAAAGGTCTCGGATGGAATAAGTCTACCGGTGCTAAAAAAAGATTCTCCTCATTTAAAAAAACGATATACTTGCCATCTGGGGAAATAATTACATGTTGCAAAAAGAACTCATTCGCAAATATTTTTAGGATAGGTTTAGATTCAGCAATAGCTACTGTATCAAATTGACCCAATATTAAATTTTTAGATATTAAATAAGGCCAAATAGCATCTCCACTACCTTCACGAGATGGAGTAAAATAGATCTTGTCACCATCGTTGGAATAACTTGGACGGCCGGCTAGTGGTATATTAAAAGATTCAACTTTTTCTCCACCATTCTTAATTGAAAGAGTTATAAGCTCCCCCTCCCCTAAATCATCTCTTCCCCCTAGCACTCTAGCACCATATTCAAGATTTCTTTTTAATACCATTATTGAGTCTCCATTTGGCGACCACACAGGATTATGGAAAACACCCTTCGTAATATTGATTCTTTTAGCTATGCCCGTTGCTATATTAAATATCCAGACATTACCAAAATCATTATCACTCCACGAAATATATGCAATATGTTTTCCGTCTGGCGACCAATTGGGTTGAAATTGATTTGTTCCCTGCGCGAACAAAATTCTAGGAGTTCCATTTGGCAGATCCTTTATATAAATTCGGTTGAGGGCAGAAAATACCAGTTGCTTCCCATTTGGGCTTGCATGTGCATGCCGAATGTACCTACACAAAATTGTATCTTTTAATATAGGAAATTGATTTACAATTCGATTTCCTAAATGTACATTGGCTTCCGCTTCAAAAGGAATTGTCTTCATATCCCCAGTCAGAATATCAATAGAATGAATTCCCCCTACAAAGCTGATCCAAACTTTCCGTGAATCAGGAGATATTGCGTGTCGCGGATGTACCCCCCCCCCTTAAAATCATGCAATCCCACTTTGCCAGCTCTTTTACTACTTTCGAAGAAAACTCAACAGCAATTAACCTGTAATGATTATCCTCAATAATTTGATATACTAACCATTTACCATCAGGTGACACAACGTGATTAACTGCAATTTGTCCCTTTGGGAATTCAAATAGCACCGACATTTTCTTAAACATTGAATCATATAAACCAAGCTCACGTCTTCCTAGCGCATTTGATTCAATTCCATATAATAATTTACCGTCGGGAAAGTAACCCAGGATTCTAGATAACTTCTGTGGCGCTCTCATTTCCTTTTTGCTTAAGGATATAAGAGTGCTATTATTCGATATTAAAAAACTATCTTTTGCCCAGATTGGCGGATTGCTACCCTTAAGTAAATCAATTAATACTCCAGTAGAATCCGCAATTGCTATCATATCTTCACCCGAAATATCCGACAAGAAAGCAAAGTTCTTTCCAGATGGACTCCAAGTTGGGAAGGAATTAATGGCTATCCCACTTGTAAGCTGTTTAGCTTTTCCTCCAGTAACAGGCAGAGTAAAAATATCCCCCAACAAATCAAAAATGAGAAGTCGTCCATCTGGGGATATGTCCAAACTCATATTACTCCCCTCTGTCGTATTTAATGTGACAACGCGAGCACTTTGAATTGGAAGGAAAGGCAATACCTTGTTAGTTTGCCCAAACAAAATTGGGCTAAACAAGAAGAGTGTCGCAACACATTTTAATTTAAGCATAAATCTCAATCCTTAAAAACAGGCCATGTCGGATGGCCATTATTCATCTTCTCTAGGGTAGCTTTTAAGCTCTTCGCATTAGGTTGCAACTGCAGTGCTTTTTCCTCCCAAACAATTGCTTCATTTTTTCGGCCCAACTTATACAGGATATTCGCCTTAGTATCGACAAGTGCTGATCCAGGAGAGGCCCCTCTTTCCGTATAACTTGTTAGAGCCATATCAATCCATATCAATGCTTGTTCCAAATGTGCTTTATTGAAGCTATATTGAAATAGTGTCCAAGCAACTTCATTATAATAGTAAGCCGCATGATCTGCAGATGCAAATCGTCTGCTGAATTGCTTTTTGCTAAGTTGAAAAAGAAATTCAGCGTATAGTTTCCAATCCTTTTTCTGCCCATACCATAACATTTTTGCTCTTAATAAAACTTCCTCCGCCAAGGCTGAATCGACCTTTCTTTTGATTAAATTATCTAACTCATGCCATGATATATTAAAACTAGATTTTCTGGCAGTCGCATAGAATGGCTCTACAATTTCATTATGTACTATGCTAATTGCAAGGTTAAGCGAATAGCCTGGAAAATTCAATATACTATCCACAAGAAATGGCTGCTTCCTCACAATAACAAACATTCTGTCAGAAGTAGAAAGTATTTGCGGGAAGTGAGTAATAAAACTAATCACCTTAGATTTAAGAAACTCTGTTTCGGGCAATTTTTCCAAATAATTCTTTATAAAATACTTAGCAACAGAAATGGCCATCTTACTTTCCCCCTTTGCTTCAAGTTGATTTATATAATCTGGAAATAAATTAATATCCGCGTCGCCTGACAAAAATCTACGCATTATAGTATATGACTGATCATATTTATTCTTTGCCCTGCTAATCATTTCAATAAATTCACTAAGTTCCTTCCCCCCAACATCTTTATGCAAGATTTCACCAGAAGATGAAAAAAACAAAAAGGAAGGTACCGCTCGTAAATCATAGTCTTGTTCAAAATGGCGAGCTGTTGCATACAATAATTTAATAGCGGGAGAATCATTCTGGTTAGAATCAATCTGAATCTTCACACTTATGAAATCACGATTTAGAGCCTGGCCAGCTAAAATAGTAGGATAAACATCGATATCCATTTTTTTACATGGCTTACACCACGTAGCAAACATCTCAACAAAAATATACTTCCCTTCTATTTGGGCTTTTTCCTTTACCTCTGTCCACGTTAAGCCATTAGTCCAGTAAACTCCATTCCCAACAGTTGGGCTATTCTCTTGACAATATAATTTGCAATTGAACAGTAGAATTAATATAAGTATTCTTCTCATACAACAACTAAACTTTTCTAAAAATGTCTAACACTTAATGTTGGCAATTGTTAGTAACCCGGGTTCTGAGTGAGATTTACGTTGCGCAAAATGTCTGCAAATAAAATAGGGTACAATTTATCAGTTGGATTCCAGTTGCCGCCTTTTCGTGTAGAAGCAACAATCATAATAGCATCAACTTTTCCCGTTCTCTTAATATCAAACCACCTATGAGCCCATTCGGTAAATAACTCAGTGCGTCTTTCGTGCAAAATTGTATCGAGTATTTGTTGCTGTGTCAACGGGCCAGAAATATTAGGAAGTGGGTTAGGTATCAACATACTGGGAGTTTCCCTTGCCCGAGTTCGAATTGCGTTAATATCACTTAAAGAGCCAGCAAGATTATTTTGATGTGCCCTTGCCTCTGCACGAATCAAAAACTGTTCTCCAACTCTCAACATCATAAGATACTCTGAATACAGATTAACCCCAGTTCTGGATTTATATTTAGCAGGAAAAAAATATGATATACTTCCGATCTTGATAGAATCAATCCAGTTTTTAACTGTCCCCCGCTTATCCCCTTGTTCAAAACTATTCAAAAAATCAGCACTTAGATACGCAGGATTTGCAGCATTTGGACCAGCACTTGTAAGAAAGAAAAACGAACCCTCTGACGTAAAGCCACCAGCACTTACATCCTGAAGTTGCCAAATTGTCTCTTTGCTATTCTTCTTGAAAACATCACTTATTGCTACTAGACCAAAAAGTGCTGTATTATCAATCACTTTTGTAGCTTCAGCCTCGGCCTTATCGAACTCACCGTTGTATAAATAAACTCTTGAAAGGAGGGACGCTGCGGCCCATTTTGTAGGCCGTACTCTTTCAATATTTGAAACATAAGGTTTGAGCCCCCCATCAAGGTACTCACTACTTAAAAGCTCTTCAGCTTCAATTAAATCTGTCGTAATCTGTCTGTAAACGTCGGCCTTGGGAGAACGATACAACCTCGCATTAATTTGAAAATCGGTACTTACTGGCATTGGAATATCCCCATAGAAATTAACAAGATGAAAAAAATACCACGCACGCATAAATTTGGCCTCACCTATTAATTGCTTCTTAGTGCCATTACTAAGCGTCGATGACTTTTCCACCTCCTCAATAACTACATTGCAAGTAAAAATATTAGGATACGGCCAGTATTCAGCTCCAATGGACCCACCTGCATTTGAGAACAATTCATTTCTATAATATGCAAGTTGTGTGGTATTACTCACGCCATTCCATAATGTCAAATCATCTGCAGATAAGCTGGCGAATCTCGATACAGCATTAGAGAATGCCGAACTAACATTGCTTAAATTAGCATAATGTCCAGTCATTACGGCAATTGCTGTATTATCGTCAGCAAATGCGGAGGCGGTCGTCAAGTTAGTAACAGGTGGATTTACATCCACAATCTTGCTACACCCAATTAGAAAATAAATGCTAATAACAACAATACAGAAACTACCTTTTCTACCCTGCATAATATTTAACAGCATAAATCTTTATTTAGTATTAAAAAGTGGCCTGAACTCCGACTGTAATCAACCGCAATGGCGGCAAGCTAGTTGCCCCAGTTTCAGGATCCAATCCTTTAAAACTGGTTATGGTTATTAGGTTCTGAGCATTTATAAATAATGTAGCCGATTTTAGTTTTGCAGCATTCTGCCAAGCGTTTGGTAATTTCCAAGAAAGAGCGATGTTCTTCAATCTTGCGAAAGATATATCGGTATAGGTCAGGCTACTAAGATTTGCTTGTCCTAAGGATGAATTTAAAGTAGTGTTTTGGGAAAATCTTTGATACCTTGAGATATCACCTGGTTGCCTCCATCTATCCAAAACTGAAATTGGTTGGTTGCCATACCCTGTATTAAACCTTCCAGCCACTCCATTTGATAAATAATTCTGTGCCAGCCCCTTCTTAAATTGGACGGAAACATTTAATTGAAAATTCTTGAATCTTACACTATTCTGTAGACCAGCATAGTATTTTGCCTGGGGGTTCAAAAGTAGAGCATCTCTTTTTGATTCATTGGTGGCGGATGTAGGACCGAGTTGCCCTAAAAAAACAAAATTACCGTTAAGAGGGTCCACACCTAATACCTGGTAGGCTCTTAATACGTTAAAAGGCATACCCACAACTAGAGTTGTCCGATATGTTGAGGTTTCAAGGTCAGGAAACGCAACTAGCTTATTCTCCTGAAGCGTTAAATTAAATCCGGTAGTCCACTCAAGAGATTTAGTTCTTAGATTCAATGACTGAAGCGAAAATTCAATCGACTTATTTTGCAATAAAGCTGGGAAATTATAATTAACACTAGACGAGCCAGCAATAAGTGGTAAATTGTATCTCAACAACTGATTTGAACTTCGGTTACGAGCATAATTAACTGTAAAAAATATTCTGTCGTTCAGAAAACCAAAATCCAAACCCGCTTGAATTTTTTTTGTTTCTTCCCATTCTAAATGAGGGTTGTTTAAACCTCCCAAAACATATCCAACACTGTTCTGATAGGGCTGCGTTACAGAATAAATATTGAGCAATGGCAAATAAACGTAATCACCTATCTGATCATTTCCTGTTGTGCCATAGGTAAGCCTTAGTTTACCAAAACTAAGAATAGACAACTTCTCCTTTATGAACTTCTCCTCACTAAATATCCAAGCTGCTCCAATTGATCCGAAATTATGGAACTGGTTTAACGGGGCAAAACGGCTGCTTCCATCCCTCCGTACTGATAGATTAATTAAAACTTTGTCAGAATAATTATACCCAATTCTTCCAAAAACTCCTGCATACTTATATACTGCAGCCACATTGTTTCCATATACAACAGTTGCTGCAGCTTTCACATTTTCCAATGTAATGTCACTGATATAACCTGACCCACCATAGTATAACCCTGTACTGAATCGCTGGTTAATAGTGCCCCCCATCAAAAAATTCAGTTTATGTTTTCTAAAGGAATGCTCATATGTAAGCTGAGGCTCTAGATTCCAAGAGTTAACGTTGTTATTTGAATAGGTTGCCGTTCTCAATGAACTAGGGTCAGGCGAGACCCTGTACTCCGGCGCATAAGAGCTAAGGGGAATCCCTTGAAACTCGTTTATTTGTTGATAAGTATATCCCAGATTAGTTTGCAATGCTAATCCCTTACTCAACTTATAATTTATTCCCAATGAAGAGACCAGGTTTGTCGCTTTGGATACATACTTTACTTCTAGAAAAGACATTGGATTTGAAAAACTTGAAGCACCGGACGTTGTTGTGGCCCAATTTAAAGTGCCATCTTGGTTTTGAAGTTCTGGCGTATTGGGTGCTAATTGTATAGATACTGCAGTTAAGTCCGCACCTACAATTCTATTGGTGTTGCCCATAAAACTGCCTGAAAAATCTATACGTAGCCTTCCACCATAAGAGGTGTTGTTTAGCGAGAAGCCTAAAGATCCAGATCTGTTTACACCTTCTCCTGGAAAAACTGTGGTCATTCTGCTATAAGTACCAGAGAGACGAAAAGAAGTGCTTTCAGACCCACCTAACAAAGATAGGGTTGCGTTATTGTACTGTGCAGTCCCTCCAATGAGTTCCTTTTGCCAGTTGGTATTCTTAGAATCGCCCCAGAACCCATTTACATCATAATTTCCATCAGCCGGGTTCGTAAGAATTGAGGGGACAGCTAAACCATCGTTCTTGAATGCTTCCCTTCGCATTTCTAGGTACTGTGGAGTATTTAGAACTTTAAGAAATTTTCCAACTTTACCCCAACCGTTTTGAATATTTAAGTCGAGTTGAAGTTTCCCCGGCTTCCCACGCTTTGTTGTAATAATTATAGCTCCGTTAGCTGCTCTTGATCCATAAATGGATGTCGCTTCGGCATCTTTTAATACATCGACACTTTGAATATCCGCAACATTGATATAATTCAATGGATTTCCCGCTCCACCCGCTGCGGGAGTGTATGCCGGCCCTGAGGTTCCAACTATTTGAGCACCTACACTATTTGAAGAAAGAGTTTGCGATGCATAGGGAACTCCGTCAACAATAATTAAAGGATCTCCACCACTTGCAAGACTGTTTTGGCCTTGTATTCGTACTGTTATTCCTCCACCATTCATTGCACTGTTTTGAATGACTTCAAGACCTGGAATTCTATCCTGCATGGCTAGCAATACATTTTCGACAGGTTGGTCCTTTATTACTTTTTCAGTAATTCTTCCAGTGTTGCCAACTTCAAGCCTCCTTTTTTCCGTCCAGTATGGTTTTACTATTACTTCATTAAGGGGATTATCATCGACCTCCAAGCTTATAATAAAACTAATTCGTGTGCCTATTTTAGAAGTAAACTCCTTAAACCCCGTATAAGTAATGGTAATCACATCAGTTTCAAACAAACCCTTCAAAATAAAAATACCATTTACGTCTGTAACAACTCCGACCTTCTTACCTTTAACTGAAACACTGGCACCAGCAAGTGGGTTACCGAATTGATCTGTAACTCTACCGCTTATATCAACTTGTGCAGTGTAAATTGAATTTGTTTGGAGAGAATCCAAGTCATACTTCTGTCGCTGGCTTATGAGTATTGTTCTGCCTTGTATTAAATACGTGAATGTTTGCCTAGCAAAGCAAATATCCAGAAATTCCTTTAGTGGTTGTTTTTTCGCAGTTATGGTGATGACTTTCGCATCTTTTATCGCACTATAATTATAAAACACCACAAACCCTGTTTGTTGCTCTATTACCTGGAATACTTTTTCAAGAGGAACATCTTTGCCGGAAAATGTAATTTGCTGTGCATTGCCATTGGCAGATGCCTTGAGGATAGAGGCAGTGAGTAAGAGGATAGTTAGTCGCATAGCTAACCAGAATTTGGTTCCTGAAGTGCGCACAGGTGGTGGCGCACTTGCATAAGAAGTTATAAAATGCATACCTTGCACGTACCTGCCTTAACCGCAGGTGAGTTTTGGGTTTTGAAATAATGACTTCACTGATAAATATGAGGAACCCGAAATTCGCCGCCACGATTGCCGTCGTGGCGGTTTCATTTTGTCCTTAACCTTGCTCCCTTCTCCTTACTCCTTCTCCCCTTCAGGGGTTGGGGGCGGGTCGGGGGCGGGGCCTACGGTATTAAGACTTACCAAAATGATTTTACAGCTATCCTTATGTAAAGAATTTGTAAACTTTTTTAGCGTACCAGCGCAAACAGTAAGAAGATGAGCGCTTTATCTTTAGAATTTTGCAGGAAAAATTCCCGCACCTGCGCCAGTGCAGCCACCAAATGATGGTTCACCGTACTGGCAGAGAGGTTCAGTTCCTCCGCGATTTCTTGCAGTTTCATGCCCTGGTGCCGGCTTAGTTCAAATACCTTGCGCCGCTGCGGGGAGAGTTGTAAAATCGCTTTCTCTAATAGAGCTTTAGCTTCAGCCAGGCGAACGTGATCCTCCACGTTATTGTTCTCCAGTTGCATACGACCTTTAACTTCCTTCGCAAGCTTCGCATCAAGGGCCAGTTTCTGGAACCAGCTCATGCAGGCATTATGCGCCATGCGAAAGATGTACTGTTCTTTATTTTCAATGGTGTGATAGCTGTCCCGCTTTTTCCAGAGCCGGATGAAGAGTTCCTGCGTGAGCTCTTCAGCAATATGAAAGTCTTTAGTCACCTGTTGAATATAGCCATGCACCGGCCCTTTGAAGGTGTCGAAGAGATGTATGAACTCGGCATAACCGGGTTCCTGTCCGGCGCGGTGATCCATTAATAGTTCGGTGTTTAGACGGGAAAGATATGGAAGATGGACACAAAATTTCAAATATATGATGCAGGCGGTGCAAATTTATTTTTAATTGATTGGCTAAAAACGAAACTATAAAGGTCTTTATAGAAATGAAACCTATCTATGAAAATAAATGAACGGGTTAAATACTTACTTGATCGCTATCAAGCGGACAAGGCAAGTGAAGTGGAATTTGACGAACTATTAATTTGGATGCACGGCCTCTCTGAAGCAGAAGAGGCAGAACTGGCAATCTACTATGCACCACTCTGGGAAAATGCAAAGCTGGGTTTGTTTAAATCGGATAATGTGGACTGGCCAAAGATGCAGGAAACCGTTTTGAATAGTGATGATGTCGCCGTACCTCTTGAAAGAAATAAGGTTAAGAAACTCTGGTGGAAATTTGCGGCGGCAGCAACTTTAATACTGGGAATTGGTTTAACCTATTGGCTCACCCGTCCTTCGTCAACTACTAATGGACCCGATACACCAATAGTCAAGCAAGAAGTCCGCAGCCCGGACAAAGTTCTACCCAATTCCAAAATGACTACACTCACCCTGGCTGATGGCAGGGTAATTGTACTTGATAGTGCTGGCACTGGTGAACTAGTTTCGGAAGGAGATGTAAAGGTGATAAAACTGCAAAATGGTGAGATTGCCTATAACAGCGGAAACGTTACCTCGCGGGAACCGCAGATGCATACCATTGCCGTACCGCGTGGTGGCCGGCCTTACCAGTTATTACTCGCAGATGGCACCAAGGTCTGGTTGAATGCCGAGAGCTCACTGAATTACCCTGAATTTTTTGCTGGTGATTCACGTAAAGTTTCAATTACAGGAGAGGCTTACTTTGAGGTTGCCCATAATTCCGCCATGCCTTTTAATGTGGCGCATAACGGACTTTCTGTACAAGTATTGGGTACGCACTTTAATGTAAACACCTATGAAGACGAGAAAGATATGCGGGTGACACTCTTAGAAGGATCTGTCAAAGTAAACGATGCAGTGATCAAACCCGGCCAGCAGGGTATTGTAAGTTCCGGTGCCCCGGCTGTACGCGTAGCCGCAGCCAACACGAATCTCGCCACGGCCTGGATGAAAGGTTATTTCCAGTTTGATAAGGCTGATGTAAAAACTATTTTGCGTCAAGTCGGCCGCTGGTATAACCTGGAGGTGGAATACCGTGGCAATGTGTCTTCCGACCTTTTCTCTGGTAAAATGGAAAGGGATATTCCTTTGTCCGGTATCGTAAACTTTTTATCAACAGGAAATATGGAACTCAAAGTAATAGGAAATAAACTGATAGTTGAATAGGAGATAATATTGAAAATACTCAAAAGCAGATTTAACTAGGTAATTGCAGGAAAACAAGAACAGTTATCGGTTAATGGTGAGGGACAGCGAAAGCTGTTCCTTTTTTATGCAATGATAAAGAATGGATATATACAAGTGAAACCAGTGACCGGCCTACTCAGCTATTAATTTTACAATCCTGGAACTTTCACTATTACCATTGTAAACGTATTTATAACCAAAAAAAGGTTTTGTTTTATTCGGTACTCGTAAGCCCGGAAATTTAGTGGTATAGTTAATGTTTTCATTCCGTTGAACCTGGAAATACTCTTCCTCGTAACTATAGGAACAGTTAGGGTTCTCCTCGTAATGCAAATTTGCCAGCCGGTTATTTTTCTTGCAAATCTCGAGTATATGGTCTATCGTTTCATGGTGGGGAAATTCACCCCCACTGGCTGTAAAGAATATTTCAACAACGGCATTGTTATCCACCGGAAGGAGAACGTCCCATATCTGGACATCCGAGGAATGCCTTGAGCCGTGGTGGCTGGCCTTAATAAATTCAGTGGTTAAATCCTGGTAATGTGGCATAAAGTGTTTTTTTCCTGCGGAATATTCTTCCAGGGCATTTATCCAGTCATTTTTGGTCGCATCCCCACCGAAGACAAATTTTTTGCAGGGTTTTTCTCCATCAGTCCAGCAAAATGCAAGAATGGTGGATAGGGAATTGGGGTCATGGTAGGGTGCCCGTGTTACAACCCCGTTCAGGTAATTGTTCAGGTATGACACATATTTGTCCGCAATTTCACTTCCTGTTGTGCTCGCAGGCCATAAGCAAATTAAGCTGAAAGCATCATTGACCGGGATTACCTGGAGTGAGGTAAGTGTTTTTATTTTCTTTCTAGGGGTAAGCTGCTCTATTTGAAAGTTCAGGAAAGAGAATTTATGTGTAATTTCTTTATACTCTCCAGTAGTATTATTAGCAGTCATTTGAGCTGCGATATCTTTGTTGTTTTCAACAAATGAATCAATGGTGGACTTTAATAGTTCGACCGGGAACATTCCTGGCAGCCAGATATGCTTTAACGATACCCGGTCCTTCTCCTGGCTCACCCATTTCATGAATTTATCAAACCCCTTCGTATGATCGTGGTGATAATGGGATATATGCACAAATTCTATTACCACAGGCCCTTTAATTTGCTTCAAATAGGTTAATGAAGGTGGTTCCTTCTGGGGGGAATGGTAATAGAAGTCAATCAGTCCCCAGGTACCGCTTGAAAATTTTATCAGCAGGTTGTCTGCCTTTCCGACATTGAATACAATGATATCTATAATTTGATTATCGTCCATCAGAGTTCCTTAAGGTTAAATTCATCTAATAAAATTTGTTGGTGTTTTATATGCCCCTCTCTCTCCCCGTTTTTAATATTGACAATATGAATTGCTTTGAAAGCCCTGTGCTGCTGAAGTAAATGGGGGCTTAATTGAAGTTTTTCATATTCTGCATATACTGTTTCGCCCGGGGATCGCAGTGACTTCAGCTCAATGCCAATATAGTCGGCATCCGAAGGGTCTTCGTCTGTTACCTTACAGTATATTACTTCTGTAACTAAGGGTAACCTGGAAGAAAAATCAGTCGTTTTTAACTGATCTTTTCTTTGCGGACTGTTATAACACAATTGCTGCTGTTTTTCCCAAAAAGCCACCGCAAAGAAGAGGTCAAAATCCTCAACCTGGATATAAGGGGTATAGCCTGTTAATATCTTATAAGCTTCTGATTTGGTCAGCTCACCAAACAAGTACAGGTCCGTAAGCCGTTCAATAAAATAGAAATCAATTATCATTCGCTGCAAAGCATCGGGAGAATTTGTTTCGATATTTTCGTTGAATTTGATAAACGTATTATGGTTATCAAACCGGTATTCAAAAGCCGGGGCATGAAGGGCAATGCTGATAAGCCTTTTGCTTTTTTTATTAAAATGTTTGCGTATAAAGTAGTCATCCAAATCAGGTAACCAGCCTTCTTTTTGTGACTTATTCAAAAACCAGGTTAAATGTTCTGATTCTATACTTGCAGGCGCCTGGAAGTCAAGATTGAAGGGAAGCAGGGCAAATGACCGGGCGAGAAAATACTGATTCCTGGGGTTATTAGAATCATACCCATAATAGTCTTCGAATATTGAATCTATGGAAGCTTCTTTATCGTCAAAAAGATCTATTCCCTTTGAGTGCATGCACTGGCTTACTGCGAGTCCTACCGAAATTTGCCTGATGGAATCTAAATGATTTTTTGCCCTTTCAAAAAACTCCCTTAACGTGCTTTCATAAACGCCTGTGCGCTCTTTGCAGACTATTTGTTTACTATTCTCCTTTAGTATATCCCTGAAGGACTGTTCCTTGGTATTTCCTGATATTACCTGTATAGGATTAACACCCATTCTTAAAATATGTTTGAGGACACGGAGCCCCCTTTTTATACCCATTTCCCGGCTCTGCTGATCTAATACGAGATCAACAATAAAAACTATGTTTGGGTTGGGTTCGGTGTACAATTCAATTAATTCTGTATCATTCTTGAAAATGCAGATATTTTCTATTACTTGCTTTGTAGGATCAAATCCAAGAAGCGTGTCCTTATAGATGTCACGGCTAAGCTCTTCGTCTTCAACTATAAAAACAGATAATTTTTCAGAACTTTTGTTTGGAATGGTGGTTTGGTTAGTCATGATGTGCTATATGTTAATGCAAATTATAGTTGACTGGTATCTTAATATGGAATTTAGTAAACTTATTATAGGTTGATTCGTGGTAGATAGTCCCGCCAAAGCTCTCGATAGTCTGTTTAATGTAGTATAGCCCAAGGCCTGTTCCATTATCTTTCGTAGAGTATCCCGGCTCATATATCTTTTCATCCAGTTCATGCCTGATGCCTGTTCCGTTGTCCTCGACTGTGATTAAACATTGTTGTGAATCTTTTCCGATCGTTATTTTGATTTCACCAATTTCTCTTTTTGCTTTTTCAACGGCTGTAATAGCATTGTAGATTAAGTTATAAATGATCATCGCGAATTCACCTTCCTCGCAGTATAAATCCGGTACAGCATCGTTTAACTGTACGGAATATTGAATGTACCCGTTTTTAGTCTTAAAGAACTGAATGGTATCTTTTATTACTTTATGAACATCGACATGGGACTTTTCGGTTTTTTCATCACGAAATTTGAGAATTGTCAGCAGGCTGGTAACTAACTTTTCTGCATTTTCTATCATTTCCACACGTTTGTCGAAGCTTACTTTTTGATGACCGGTCAGGTGCCTTATGCTTTTTAACTGATCGATAATGCCGCCATACGCATTCTTTAAAACATGACTTGCGCCTTCGACCACCAGGTAAAATTGAGCCCTTGTTACATGAGGGATCAATTTATGGTACATGTGGTTTATGTAATCCCTTGTCTTCCGGGCAGTATCCAGCTCCCTGTTCAGGTATACATGGTTGGCCGCAAAAAAAGAAAAGAAGAGGATTATTTGACGAAGGGTCGTGTTGTTGTTAAGTGACTGTGGCCTTTTGTAATTAAAAAAGAGCACCCCTACGGGTTCTTCCCCAAAAAGTAGTTGTACAGCACAAGTAGAAGCTATATTATGTTTTACCCGGAAACTCTTTTGCCGCAATGCAGGGGTAATGATAGCACCAGAAGCTTCCAGGAAATTTATCCAATCCTCATGTGAATCAAAAATGTATAAAGGGTCTTCCTTACCCCTGTCATTAAATATCGCATCTGCAAACACTGCCTTTTCCAGGCTATCCTCCACATAGCCTGGCATACTACTAATGCCGTCACATTTGAGAATTTCCGGTTTTCCGGTATAGGCCGGGAATAAAACGACAATATCTGCCCCTGATGCTTTTTTTGCGCTATTGACTATGTTTTGAAATATTTGTTTCGGTGATGAATCAGCAACCCGGAAATCAGGGATGGGATCTGTCATGGTCTTGAGCGCCTCGGATATCCTGAGGTTTTGGATGGTCATGGCTGTCTTTTTTGCGATTTGGGATAAAAAGACAGATTCTTCATTAATAAAAAAGTGCCGGCCGATACTCGGGTCTGTTGCATTCTTCCAAATATCCAACCGGGAGAATATATTAACGACTATTTCAACGCTGTCATTTAGCTTGACGACAAAAAATAAGTAGAACTTAACTTTGTGATTTTTACAAAAAAGGTTAATACTTGATTCTTTTTCAAAATCGTTAATCAGCCCGGTTTCCGGGACTGTATTTATATTATATACGAGTTTCCTGGCTGCAATGCTATTTTCAAAATTTGAAAAGAAGGATTCCTTTTTTGGCTTTTTTGTATACAAACAAAATTCAGAACCCTCGGCCAGGTCTTTATCCCGGTACCAGACTGCGACGGCATCGGTAGCATAATAATCAGACAGCAATTCAATTAGCTGGTTGTATACTTCAACTGGCTGGCTCCAGGTCCCTGTTGGCTGGATTAACGCTTTATTAATTTCATTTTTCTTTTCCGCTATATAGATGACAGAAAATGACCTGAACGCGCGGGTCAAGATCTCAGCCAGCACAGCATTGAAATACCCGGTTGTCGTTGAATACAAATCAACAACGCCGATGACCTCCCCGGCATACATTATCGGGATTACGATTTCGGAGTGGATTTGTCTGGGAAATGCTATTGAATGAAGGTATATCTGACCTGGCAGGGTCACATCGTCCAGGAAAAAAGGCAGTTTAGTTTTACTTACATGTTCTACCATACTTGGAGCAGGATTATCGCCCCTGTTGTCAAGCATTTCATGCCTGAGGTAATTTTCAATTTCCGGATCAGAGAAAAATGTTGCCCGGTCTTTATAGTTGATGTAATCATTCTCAAAGGTTTTAAATGAGATGATGCCCCAGTCCACCCCCAAGATGGTACTTATTCGCTTTACAACCTCAGTAGCAAAAATCTTGTGGGTAAGTGAGTTCTCATTGTGCAGCTTTGCCCTGGTCTCTTCAAATTCTTTAATAAACGCAGCGCTTTGTTCTTCCACCAAAAAATAGTAAACAGATTGGGCTACGTTCTCTGTATAAAGCTGAAGGAGATTTTCAAGTGATTTAATTTCACGAAATGATGTAGCGATATGCCTGTCAAAATTCTCTTTGGCAACCGTTCTTTCATCGGCGCTGAACTGGCCTGGAAAGGTCTCCTTTACGGCTATTTCAATTACCCCAAGTGGAAAGTCTTTTTCTGGTTCAGAGAGTTTATACTCCCTGTGAATGATCGGGATGTAAAAACGTGCAATCTTTTCATGGCCGGCCAGGCGAAATATTTCCGGGTTGAATGCACTTTCAGTTATTAAAGTCTGGGTCGGGTCATTTTCGTCAAATTGGTTATCGAAAACATGTTTTCCTACAGCGGTAACAATTCTTTTGCCCCGGAATACCTGTACAAGAATATCTTTATCTTTAATACTATAGGTAGAATGTACCATCCATTTATCCAGGCTGAGCTCGGCAAGGTTCTTTTTTTTTGTTGAAGAAGAGTACTCCTCTATGGACGATATTTTCTGGTTGTTAAAATCGTAAAGGGAGATTGCCGCGTAATCGAATTCAAACAATTCAATAATTTGTTCACTTGCTTTTTTACAGGTTTCTGCAAGTGATTTCTGTTTGGAAATTATGTTGATATGACTTACTAAATCCGCTAAGAATTGGTCAATCGGCATAATTATGAGTTGTGTAAATAGGTATTAATTAGGCGCTTATAGCAATATACGTATTTGCCGGGGGAGTTGCAATTTTTTGGCCACTAACCCATAAATGCCCCAAAAAATACCATAAATATGGTATAAGGATTAGGGTTTGTACGGGTTACTTACTATGAAATACCAAACCCTATATTATGGACCGAGTAAATATTTAAATTGGAGATAGAGATGCAGAAATGGAAAAGCTATTTAGCAGTTTACCCAGGTCGTGAGCGGTTTTATTAACCCATAGCAGGGTGACACGCGCTGCGAAGCTTGGTATGTCAGAAGAGTCAATACATCAGGGCTACTAATAACTTTTCGCCTGGAGAGGTGATATCTCAATCCACAGATAGGGTGATTTTCTCTTCCTTCATGGTTTCAAAGTTCAGGAATACTAATTCCTTACTGGAAAGCGATATCGATTGGATTGCCAGATCATAATTAAACCCTTTGTTAAATTTAATTAACTCAACTGCATTACTATGGATTTTCCTTCCTCCGAGAGCCGCTTTGTACACTTCTCTTAAATGCCTTCCCCTCCTCTTTAAATCAATAATATAAACTGAATCCCTAGATTTAGTAAAGTCAGGCTCCCCGTTACTAAAAGGGGTCATCACTTTAATAGACACGACGAGGAACCTGTCATTGAAAACTTCAAAAATTGAGGATAAAGGAATCTTTGCAAAGAATTTATTATTTCTTATTGAATAAAATTCATACCCGAGTTCTGTCTTCTTTCTTCTAAAACCCAGGGTTGGAAAATCCAAGGATCCAAATTTTGAATTAGTGTGCATCTCAAATAACTCAACTGGTTTTAAAACTTGAGAGTTCGCCTTCCTATAAGAAAGAAATGCAACTATGAAGAGTGCTGCTATTTGATATTTATTCATTTTAATAACCTATAATTTGGATAAGAATCTCTATAGTATGGGGTTGGCTTACCGTATTGTTCATTTACACTTCGCTTATCCTCCGCGTCAGGATGTGTACTGGGTAAATGAGTATATAGAACTTGGTACGGTCCAGTACCATTCTTTGTAAATACCATTGTTCCTTTACCATTTTCAAGCAAAAATATTGCGAAGTGAGTGGATTTACCATTCTTAGCCGCCGCCAACTGCGCATCGATTTCATTAATGAATCCATCCAGGTTTTTGTCATTTGATTCGTACCTAATTATATCTCCTGTCCTTGGCGTCTTATACGAATTGAAATTGTTGTAAAGGTAACTGTCAGCCTCACCTGCATCCTTAAGCGGCGAAAAGAAATATTCTTTGGGATCAGTATTAATTTTCTTTCCTTCCGCATAGGCAAAAGACCCAGTATTACAATTACTGGCCAAATACTCCTCTTCAGTCATATTCAGTGCCCTATTAATTTCCTTAAAATTAAACAATTCTCCTAAATCCTCTGCCCGGAAAGTCGTACCTTTTTGAATTGTTTTATCTTTAAGAATCGCTAGTTCTTCTATGGTATACCCAGATTGGGTATGCAAGGATGTTAAATCATCGTTCTCCTCTGCAACTAAGGTCACTGTATAAGTATACCCTTTAACTTTTCCTCTCTTATTTGTTTTAGCCTGCTCTTCTACAATTATTTCCCAATTTCCATCGGGGTCAATAAACATAATCGGATTGTTGAAACTATATCGATATGGAGTTATATCCTGGGCCTTATCAGCTAATGCATCAGGAGCCATCCATCTTCCAATTTGATTATCGTACATCCTTGCTCCATAATCCAGCCAATTTAAACCACTTCCATCACTGAATTCTTCCCTTTGCTCCTCTTTTCCGTTGTATTTAAGCCTGTTCTGGGCTATGCCATTTAAAGCCTGGCTACTAATACCAGCCATTACAAGTCCAAAAGGATAATAATGGTTTTCCTCTAATATCGGGCCCCGGTTATGTGTTACTTGAAAGTTATCGAAATACACATTTATGTTAGGGGTTTCATTGCTAATAAATGCATAAAAGTAACCATTTTTGTTTACCAGTATGTCCTCAATCAAATGAGTTTTAAATTGTTGATCATTCCCTACCTGGTTAGTTCCACCAGCATAATATTTAAACTGCTCATCTAAAAACAACCAGTTCAAATAAGCTTTTGGCCTGTCATTACTTTCAAAACCAGATTGTGCCCCCCAAAAGGCAGTAGCTGCATTACTGGCAAGACCAGTACTGTTTAATTCGCTGGATGAAGCTTTTCCACCACTAATGCCGGAAAGGGCCGTCGCTAATACACTTCCCAAATCTGTAATAAGGTTAGGTGACTGCGGATCAACATTATTCGTCTTATACCAGCTATTTGCCCTGAGGTTTACTGTATCACCAGCCATTACTTTTAAAACTATATTTGCCCCCATTTTAACGGCACTGCCACTAAGTTGCTGGATAAAATCATTGGGGTTAGTATAAGTATCATTGGGATAACCATTTACTGTGCTTTTGTTTACCCGCCCATCATTCAATGCGCCATAATAATTACTTTCAGTACTAATACTCGCTGATTCAAGTGACGCCACAGGGTAAGCATCAGTCTTCTGCTCCTCTGTCAACACCATCCTAATATTCCCCAAATAATCTTTGAGCATGTAATCAAAGGCAAATCCATTGGGCTCTAGTTGAGAATTTTTTGTGATTCGAATCCGGCCCTCTTCATGACTTATAGATTGTAAATCATCTCCTTCATAAACCGTATTTCCCAAATATAATAAGGTTAAAACAGTTTGACCCGTTTCCGCCACTTCCTTTTTTAATTTACCTCCTGTTGCATCATACGTGTAAGTAATTGTACCTTTTCCAGCAACTGTTATAACGGAAGGAAGATTCAGGTGATTATAAATTATGCTACTAATTGCTTTATTGCTGTCTAGGCTAAGGTTTCCATTTAGATCATAATTATAATCGTTACCACTGTTTGTGCCTTCACTAAAATCTCCCAAAAACCCAGTGGTATTCGCCGGTGTTCCACCAGATGCAAATTCGTTTACTTTGGAGAGCTTATTACTACCTGATATGTAACTGTAGACCAAACTGTCAATCTGTGCACTTCCACCCAGCTTTAATCCCCACTGCTGCATTTTCTTTATGTTACCATTGCCATCATAGGCGGTAGCAGCATCGGAGCCATCACCCATCTTAATATTATAGTTCAAACCTGCACTTTGGTTAAAACTACCTGATGTATACTGGGAAAAATCTGCTTTCAACAACCGGTTAGAAGCATCATAATAGTAATCATACTTCCTTTTCTCCCCATCTCCTATACTGCGCCAGACCATTCCTTCAATGTTACCATTATACTGGGGGTTTAGGTAGGCAGCATTTCCGATTAAATTATTATTAGCTTTGTCATAACCTAGATCATACCCAAAATAGTTACTATTAATCTCGCCGCGTACAAAGCTCCGATTTACTCCCAAACTCCAGCCCCTGATATTATATTCATAATTAATATTCTCAATGCCAGCATCATTATTAAACCCCGGAGAAAGCTTTTTCTTTTTCACATTTCCTAACCTGTCATACTCGAAACTGACCAAATCGTGTTCTCCGCTGTTAACACTTACATTATTTATAACACTATTCACAAGTTTCTTTACCAATGTTGATCTTCCAAGATAGTCATATTCACTTTTGGTAACAATAAGGTGTTCCTGGGCGACTCCACTTACTTTCTGTTGTTTCTGAGCCATTACCAAACAATTTCCAGCCCAGTTATACTGGGTTGTCAAGATATCTAACCCTCCGTCAATATTTGTACTTTGAACCTGTATTATCCGTCCTTCTGAATCATAATAGTTAACAGTATTCAAAAACGAATTGCTACTGCCTAATATTTTTACTTTTGCCCATGTAATTTGGCCTTTTACACTGCTGGATTGCTGGGGCATTTGCGGGTAGGGCCAGTTAGTATTGTCCGTAGATGCAAAATGGCTGTTCCAACTTGTTAGATAGCTGCTCAGGCCCGCAGGTAAGTTAGTATAATCATCATAATGTGTAACCGTTAAGAGTTCATACCCGCTTGAAATAGTTGGATAGTTACTGTTTACATATGCATAAGCATGATGGGTAGCAAAGGGAACGCCATTCGGATCCTGCCAAATACCTGATTCAATTGGACGGTTTAAAGTATCATACTTGGTAATCATCCATTTATCTGCAGCGCGCATATTAGCATCCTGTGTCATGAATAATCTATCTCGTTGGTCAAATATCAGGCGTGTTTCACCAATACCTGGCCCCTTTTTCATAACCATCCGATTGCGTTGATCATACTCATACCTGAAACACTGCTCGTTAAGAATTGTGCTATTGAATTGCCAGCTATTTGATATTAGCGCTTTTACACCTTCAGGCTGAATTACACAACGAAGATTATTGAAATCATCATAGATATAATAAGTGCACAGCCAGCCATCGTAGTTTTCCCCGGAGCCTGTATCAGCTGAAGCAGTTAATTGTACTTTCTTTAAAATAAGTCTCCCTTCTTTATCGGTAAAGTCAATTTTCTGCTTTCCATGTTCATCCACTATAACATTTTTAGCCAGTTGCCCCTTATTGTACTTTCCCCCATTACCACTTGATATTGCTACGGAATAGGTTGCAAAAACACCAATACTTCCGCTATTGGTCACTGAGAATATTTTTACACTATCAGCAGTTGTATTGGTCCAGTATTTTATCTCCACCCCCCTATTGCTCCCCACCCAATTATTACCTGGAGCCATGTTTTTGCTAGTGCGGCTAAGCGGGCTTGCTTCTAATTCTGTTTTGCTATAAAAAAAAGTGTCTACCTGTCCGCTATATTGCGCAAGCATAAATGACTTTTGTTGCTGGAAAGGGTTGAACTTAAAGTTCCCATCATTTATGCTACTATTCCCTCCTGCACTATTAGCCACAAAAGGCAAATACTTATACACCTCTCTCCCATAGGCATCGTATAGTGATGAACTGACCACATCTGCTTTTGTATTCGAAGCAGTTTCCAATGAACCCTCCTTAACGACCGTTTCCAAAGGACGACCCAACCCGTCAAAATACTGGGTTGTCATTTTGACGTCCTTCAAAGGGCGTGTAATAAGGTTACTACTACTTGTATCAGGGGCTGTAGCATCCCAGGTACGTATATAGCTGACTTTAGAGCCCGGCTGGTAGTTCCCCGGCAGCTGGGCATTGACTAACACATTAACGGTGATTAATGAGAAAACCGTCAGTGCTAACTTTATAACAGCATTTCTATTCATGCTTCCTTTTTTTCAGTTTTAGCCAAAATTTATCGAATCCTATTGTGTATTGAGCGCTCTCTGGACTGATGCTCCCCATATTTTGCTTTGTGGTGGCAAAACACCGAAAAGCTGGCCTGCACCATTTACAAAAAACAATTGCCCGGGGCCTTGAACATCTGAGTCAAACACTTCATTTTCGGTGGTTTTTGTTAACCATTTAAATAAAGAATGCTGAAGATTCTCAGAAGTCTTTCGCGTATACAATCCGTCAGCTATTATCACCCTATTGCTATCCAATTTGCTTCGGTACCATTGTTTTAATACCTCCTTTTGGTTAATTGTAAATCCATCTTCATAGGCTGGAACAGCAATCACTCTTAATATGCTACTATGATTTTCTGCAAGTGTATCGAGTGAATACAGCATAGAATCAGCGGCTAACCCCTGAACACCCGGAAGAACAACAACGAGCACTTTCTTACCACTAAAAGCCGATAAGGCTTGTGCCCCCCCCGTCAATCAGTGGAACTGTCTTGTCATGTAAATTATTCTGCCCTATGGTAGTTGTCTTTAAGCAAAAAATCATAATAAATAACTGTATATACCTCATATCATTAATTTATTAGTCTATAAAATTTGTCATGGACACATGATGACAGCCATCAACACTAACCCTGCCAAATGTATAGGACGTTCCTGTGGTTGTATGGCAACCGGTGCCAAACTGCATTACCATATTTCCACCGGATTTCGAGATATTAACTGTGTATATTCCCGAGGGAACGCATCCCAAATTACCAGTAGAACTGGCTGGTATACTAAATGCATATACTTGCGAAGTACTGTTATTAGTGTAAGTGGCTGTATAACCAGACTGGTTTGTTTGGTTATCATAGGTAATACTGACAGCAGTTTGGGTACATGTTCCATTTGCATTTGCGTAAGTCTGACCGTTTGCAGCTATATCGTCCAGCGCTAATTGCTGAGCAGCCTGCGGACTTACAATAGAACTATAAGTATTTGCTGCTACCATGTATGTCACCTGGCTTCCGGTGTGGCACGCCGCACAATTATTACGGGTAAATACCTGGCTTACTGTATCATTGTAATAAGTGATTGGCGGCGGCGTTCCGATAGAACAATCCTCCTGCTCACCAGCAAAATTGTAACAGATGCGTTTGAGAATCCTTAAATAATTGTCACGTACAAGTGCAAGACGGTTGAATTTATCATACTCATAATAAGTGGTAAGCCCTCTTGTATCTGTTTGAGAGGACACCCCGCTAAGCGGCTTATATGTAAATGTTGAAGCAAACGCACCTGTTAGCGTGCGGAATTTATCTAGTTCAGTCCTAAGTGCTGCATCGTTTGAAGGATTATTGATTACTGTGGTGTCCACGCCACTTTGCGAAATGGCATCACTATATGTTTTGCCGATAATACTGGCTACAGGATATAACTTGTTGTATCCCCAAACATAAGAATTCACCACATCGTTGCTTTTCTTTTGAGACGTCAGGTTTCCCCGGCTATCATAGCTTATGAACTGAATACGCTGCTCTAAACTATTAGATCCGATTTGTTGGCTCAAGAATTCTGGATAAATCCGTCCTTTTCCACTCCAGTATCTAAACTCAGTGAGGTTACGAAAAAGCTGTATGGTGTTTTTATATGTTTTTGATTCAACAACGGTTGTTTTGATATTAAATGCTACCATACTGTCAAGTGCGGCAGATGCTGTCCCGCTGAGCCCCGATATGCTCGCCTTATCCTGAGGGTAACGCATTTCAGCGATCGATGAATCACCCCCAATGCTGGTATAGCTTTTAATCCTGCTAGTATACATATGATTAGGGCTTTGATAAAAAAACTCCTTTGTGTTAATCACAGTATCATTGAGATAATCGATATCCTCAGTTTTAATAAGTTTTTTAATGCCAAACGGAAGGATGACATCAGCGTAGTCGAAATAATTTAACAACGCGTAAGTGGTCGCCGGCTGAATACCAATCCAGTAGTTCCAGTAATTGGAGATATTATTGGTAGTCCCTCCTTGCACCAGCTCACATATTTGTCCGACTTTCACCTGCCTTTGCCCTAAAGAAGCGTATGTATTTCTTGTTTCTTTAATAAGGCTATAACTACCACCGGTGTTCTTATAAATTTTTTGATTTAAAAGACCGCCTCTCGCCCAGCTTTTATCAGCTCCTATATAAGTATATTTTGTCCAATACGGTGATGCTACAATAGAGTCTGATTCTGTATCAAAATGATAAACGGTTTTTCCAATATTTGCTAGGTCAGTTCCTTCATACTCCGTGATAGTATCATAAATAACCGGGGAGCCGCTATAGTAATTGATGGGACTGGTCGGATTTGCAACGATAGTAAATACTGGTGAACTGCACCAACCAAAAGATGGTGAGAAGTTCGGTGGGGCAGTTACCAGGGAATAATTAGTCGTCTGGTAATAAAATGCAAAGGGAGCAATCCGCGTAATTAACTGTCCATCAGAATATGCATAGGTTTTTACTTTACTTGCTTGTGCAACTGGATCAAAACTTGTCGCTGTCTTTATCCTGAACCCGCCTGCATAGTTATAGTAGGGTCCTGTATTCGCAAGCCTGTTTTGCTCATACAAGAATTCGGTATTTCCACCAGTTGGGTATGTAATTTTTTTAAGCGCACAATCTGGTGCCCTTGTCGATACATCACGATCTATTTCAACGTTATAATAACTAGAAAGAACAGAACTACTGTAATTAGCATTACCGTATGCTGAAACAATGAATTGTGTAATTGCATTGTCCAGGCCAGAAGGAATTAAAGAAGCTACATTTCCATTTGGCCCGGCCCCATTATTGTAACCCCAATAATCAATACTTAAAGATTTCCTGCCATTAAGGCCTCCTATCCTATAAGGTGGCATTCCGCCACCAGCGTTGTATTCAAAATTAAACCGGTTAACTATAATGTCATCAGACGATTTAAATTTGACAGTATCCAGCCGCATACGTTTATAGTATTTTACCTCAGAGCCAGAACTCGGGGCATTGTCTGAAGTAAAATAGGACTGGTCTAGCTTAACTTTCTTTATGAGTGTGTTATCTGTCCTGAAAATTTTAATTACATCTAATCTTTCAGGTGCAGGATCCTCCCGGTCATTAATGTATTCAAATGTGACATACCCCCCAGAGAAATTGATGCGGCTCAGCAATTTTCTGTCATATGAATAGGGCACAGTGGATTCGGACAAGCCAAAATTTGGTGACCCTAATTCACAAAGAGAAACCTGTGGGCTTGAGGAAAACGGGACACTTATGTTGTAAGTGTATGAAGTTTCAGGATCCTGGATAGTTGCCCCAGCTATGTATTCAAAAGTTATACTGTCTGTCTGGTCAACGGACACCATTGAGGTCAGGTGCCAGGTTGTGATATCTGTGGAACTATACCCACTCGTAGTTTCCGTCTCAGTGAATCTGTATATATTCCCTGCATCGTCTATAATGTTGAACTTATTCCCTGGCGTTCTGTTAATCTTAAGTTGCTTGTCGACAGGTTGATATTGAATGTCGAAATTGTGATCATAAACGAACTTTCCATTCAGCCCTGGCATATTAAAGTGATAGATATCTGATTGTATATCTACACCCCCGCCTACTATATTGGACAAGTAGGCAAAATCCATAGAATGGGTTGGATATACTGAATTTACCAGGCTTGAAACGCTCTTGAAATAAGAACCGGGCGTTCCCGTAAGCATTCCATTTTCATCAGCTTTCCCCACCACATTGCGTGAAACAGAGCCACCAGCATTTAATACCCAGCCCAAACCTACAGGTGTGGACAAATCTTGAACCTTGATGCCAGATGCATGATAGGATAAAGAAATTGGGAGTGAGAGCTTTTTAGATTTAATTTCATAGATAGGTACACCAACCTGTAATAAACCTGAGCTTAGGTCCACGGGAATATCCCCATACCTGTCCATGGCCGCAGACTCTGGGGATGGTGGCGTAAAATTCTGAAGTGAAACAAAGTCTTGGGCAGTTTGTCCCTGTACGAATTGCTTGAACAGGAACATACTAATTACGACAATAAATAATCTTTTCATCGTTTCCTCTTTTTAAAAATTATATCCAATTCTAAATACCAGCGGTTGCGTCCGCGGCACTTGCTGATAACTCATAAAATCAAACAGCAGGATCAGCTTCGTCTTTTTAAACAGCTTTGATTTCACTGCTACCACTTTACTCACCCCAATCAACCCGCTTTGCTGCCAGGCTGAATAATCATTCAATGCAGTGATATTCCCCAACTCACTCCGGTAATTCATTTCATAGCCACCGCTGATCCAAAAGCTCCCTTTCAGTTTGTAATCAATAAAACTTCTTAGCGATACACCTTGTCCGCTAAATTGTATCCTTCGTGAACCTGGTTGGTTCCAGCCAAGTTTAAAAGAACTGCCGATACCAATGATGGATTTGTCGTTTGGTTTATACCCAACAGAAAGACTGAGGTCTGAAGTAGTTGGCAGGATACCGCTCGCCCGCTGATTCTGGATATTCGTACCCAGTTCCAGCCGCTGCCAGAAACTTTTTGTCTTTTGATTATTGGGCTTAAAACCCTCCGGCATTTCCGCATCGGAACTACCACCACCAGCTTTTATAATTTTATCTTTTAACTGGTTCAGTTGTGATTGCGCTGCTTGTAAATTTTGCTGGAACTGCGCTTGTGCGTTTGGCCCGCCGGAGGCTATTTGCGTTTGTATGAGGTTATTAACTTGTGCCCTTGTTTGCAGGCCAGCGAGATTTGCCTGAGCCATTGGGTCATTGGGATCACCCGGCATGCGGAACATGGAGGCGAGCAGGGAATTTTTACGGAAGAACTCTTTCCATATTTTAGTTTTGCTTAAGAGTTCTAGTGCCTTCTTTTCTATTTTCTTGGGGTCGTTGAGTATATCTTTATACTCCTTAATTTGCTGGGCGTAGTAGTAGGCTTGCTTATTAATTTTCTTTAATTGCTTAGCAAATCCAAACTTTTCAAGCTGTTGCTTTAAATACTGTTTCCTTTCTTTCAGGAATTGTTTGAGGTTCTCTGCTTTCTGGAGCTGGGCCTTTAAGGCCTCTACTTTGCTTAAGGCATCACGGGCTTTATGCTGGTACTCCTTTGCCTTTTCCATCAGCGGACTATTCTGCCCAATGAAATTCAGCGAAGTGCCTGCACTATCAATCCAGGGGATATAGCTTTGCAGTTTGCCCGGGGTCTTTAATTTCTCTTCAAGGTCCGCATACGCGCCTTGTGCATTTTGCAGCATCATCTTAGCTTTGGAAGAATCAAGTTTATGTAACTGCTTTATCAGCTTCGCTTCTTCCCTCCTTAATTGCGCCAGCGCCTTCTCCGTTTTTTTATCCAGCTTAGCTTCTATGCTTGCCGCCTTACCGGCAACCGCATCTATATATTTATCAGGATTCTTTAGCGTAGTTGGTGTATCCACTGGTTGCACCTGCTGTGCGTGGACCTGCACTGCAGCGATACATAATAATAGTGTGTACAAAATGCCTTTCAGCATAGTGGATCGGTTTGTGGCTATTTTTTTTCCAGAACAGTATTCTCATAAAGGATGCTGCATGGAACGCTATATTTCGAAATTCTCTAAAAATTTACCTATGCCATTTTCACTAACAGCTTCTGTATCAGCTTTGCAAAAAACCGCAGCATTGAAAAATCTTCAATGCACCGCCATCGGTATAAAGACGTATTCCTTTTTATACCGGCAATAGCTTGCCAGCTGCTACAGTTGGCATTCCTGTACAGTTCTGCTCTGAGTAAATTATTCTTTTCGCTTGGGTAAAAGGTGTAAGTCCGTAAGTCGAAACAATAGTAAAATTAATTTTTGAAATTACCTATACCATAAATATGGTATTTTGGTTAACTCTCTGTTCAACATTTAATAAATGTTTGTAGTTTTTCTCGCATTAAGAAAAATTCCAGTTACCACCTAATTTTTGCACCATGTCGTCACCATTCCAGTCGTTCACAGATACGAAGCAATTCTTAGACCTTCTTATCGCCGGGCAAACCCATTTCGAAAATGGCACCATCTCTCTTGCCTTAACAGAGGAGCATCTCAAAAGCAAACGTTTCAGGAACATAACATTTGAAAGCTGCACCAGTAACATGATAATTGACGACAGCAGCGAGTTTATTGATTGCAATTTTTCTAACTGTACCTTTTCTAAACTCTCAATAAATGGCGAAGCTCATCCCCAGCCAAAGCATTCTCTATCTGTTAAGAATTGTAAAATTGATACACTCGAATTTGTGCATCTCCAACTTGGCAAGCTTGAGATTGAATCGGGAGAATATGATACACTGGAAATTAGCAATGCAACTATCGAAACCCTGAAAATCCAACAAAAAAAGGAATATTCCGAAAATCATTTAGCGATAGAAGGCTCTACTATTGAAGGTGGTTCAATCGTCAGCTATGGTCGCATTACTTTCAGAAATTCAGATTTTCAAAATCTGAGTCTTACAATTGAAAGCAAAGGAATTTACTTTGATACTGCAGCTTTTACAGGTGTACTTTTTGAAAATTGCAAGTTGGAGAGCGGAAGTTTCTATCAATGCCGCTTCCTTTCTCAATTGAAGCCCACCAGGATGCTCAAATGCGAGATAAATAATTCGCATTTTGACTATTGTGAATTTTCATGGAAGTTTAATGAAGGAAGCTTTTCCGGGAATTCATTCTACTCCTGCAACTTCCCTCATTCCGTTTTTACCGGGCCCGCCAACATGACCAAGAATACTTTCGCAATTTCAGACCTCTCCGACGCCCGATTCCTGGCAAATGTTGACCTGTTCGGAAGTATCTTAAAAGGTATCGGTTTGCTAAATACCCATTTTAGGAAATGTAATTTGACAAAAGTTGACCTGACGAAAGCTGTAGTTAATCAAGGTACAGTTTTTATTGATTGTGCAACTGCTGACTTAATAATTCAACAAAAGACGATCTTAGGATTGCGGGATAGCGGTTTTCAGAGTTTTTCAAAGGAGGCAAGAATGGGCATGATTATAAAGGATGACTTAACAACTCTAAAACTTGAATTTAGCGGTCCTTACATGTGGCTGCACGTTTTTAGTGTTTTTGCATGGCTAACACCATATTTAATTTATCTTGGTATTCAGGGTCTGAAATCCCAGGTCAACTTTCCTAGTCCATTAAGTAAGACAATTTTCTGCAAACTATTTCACTTCGTTCAGCATGGGCAAGTAAGATTCCCTGGCTCAGGTCTAGTATTCGGACTCATCTTCCTGTTCCTCCTTCTATACAATTGCAACAGAGTTATACTATTACTCAAAGTCCTAAACTTAGAAACAAAAGAACGATTCAGAGGCATTCCAGTAGATATTGACCTGCAGAAAAACGGATGGCTAAAATACCAGTGGAAATTTAATAATGGTGCTTATAAATATGCCATTGCTATATCCATTGTGAGTTTACTGGCATTTCTATTCCGCACTGTGCCATTTTAATAAAGAATGCCCATTTGTTAGCCAAATACCGAAGGCACCATATCATATTGAAAGAAGGAAGGAATAAAAATCGCTCACATGCCTGGCATACTTATTCATTAAGTATCGACGGCTAAGCTGCAGGCCCAATCCATGGCAGCATAAGTCTAATAAAATTGACGTACCGCGAATAAAACATCCTAAAAATGTGATTTTTCTACCCGCCTGCGAATAATTAAGCAAACAACTAGGGGCAGATATGCAGATCACAAAAATGATATTATGGCTATTCGTAGGAATTACCACCAGTTCAGGCTATAAAGCAGTGGCACAGACCATTTTGCAGGAATATTACAAAGGCGATACAACGGCTATGCTGAAAGATGCAAACACCTTAATTGCCTCCCCTGACCCGGTTTTTAAGGCACCGGTGCAAACCAGCGATAAGAAAGATGCAGTAATTTCAAAGACAAACATACCCTTGATGCGGACATTCAGCGCTCGCGACAATACAATCATTAATACCTACCGCTATCCATCAGGTGCAAATGAAACTATTGTCTTTGTTCACGGCCTGAAAAGCAATGCTTCCGATTACCTGCAAACAGCCAGTCTTTTGCAGGAGGCTACCGGTGCAGAGGTATACGCGGTTGATTTGAGGGGACATGGGCTGTCTGGAGGAAAGCTAGGTGATGTGTCCTATATCAACCAGTATGCTGATGACCTGGCGGATATCGTGCGTGAAATAGGAAGAGAAAAGCCGGGTGGCAAAATAATCCTGGCCGGTCACTCCATGGGTGCAGGTATAGTATTGCGCCTGGCGATGAGTAACACTCCTGTTAAAGCGGGTGGCTATATATTATTCGCACCGCATATCGGTCATGATTCTCCATCGATGGTACAAAGCCCGCCTGGGAAAGATGCAGGTGAACCCTTTATGCAACTGAATATCCAGCGGATCATCGGGCTGAAAATGCTGAATGAAACCGGCCGTCATGATAAGGATAGTTTGCCAGTTATGTTTTTCAACCCGGCCGCAAGTACTTCATTGCATACTTATACCTACAGGGCCAATATGAGTATGGCACCGGATAATTACAAACTTGGGTTAAAAGCTGTTGAAGCGCCATTATTAGTTATTATTGGTGAAAAGGATGAAGCCTTTGATGCGTCACTGACAAGTAAAGCAGTGAAAGAATATGCTAAGGGAACAACTAAAGTCGTAGACGGAGCAACACATAACAGCATAAGCGTTGATACAAATGCTTTTTCTATTATTAAAAACTGGTACCAGCAATTATTATAATGGATAAAGCAGCACAAAATAGCCAGTTCACAGCCATACTGGAAAATCACAAAGGGCTAATCTATAAGGTGGCGAAAGGATATTGCACGGATAGTACAGAGCGGCAGGATTTAATCCAGGAAATTCTTTTGCAAATCTGGCAATCCCTTCCCTCCTATAATAGTAAATATGCTATGACCACATGGCTCTACCGGATTTCCTTAAACACGGCCATCTCCTGGTACCGCAAAGGAAAAACAAGGGGGAAATATTTTATACAGCTGGAAGATTCCTTTGATACCGGCTCAGCACTGGAGAGTCCTGACAAAGAACAAAATCTTAACCTGCTGGAGCAGTTCATCAATGAACTGAAGGAAATTGATAAAGCGCTTATGCTGCTATACCTGGAAGATAAAAGCCATGCAGAGATTTCGGAAATTTTAGGCCTCAGTGTGACGAATGTCGCCACGAAGATTGGCCGGATCAAGGATAAATTAAAAATTCGTTTTAATCCTAAACAAAGTTAATATGGAAGAGCTTGAATTAAAGTTATTATGGAAATCACACAACGAGAAGCTGGAAAAAAGCCTTGTTGTTAACAGGCAGAATGCGGACGAGATTTCAAAGCTGAAGGTGCAATCTTTGCTTTCCTCCATGAAACCTATTAAGATCTTTACCTTAATCATTGGTATTATCTGGTCCCTGCCTCTAGCCTTTATACTAATCAATCTTTTCATACATGGCTATGATAAAGTCAGCTTATTTTTCCTGTATTCTGCATCGGCGCAGGTACTGCTGACCATCCTGGCCATTGCCGTATACATTTACCAGATAGACCTGATACATAAAACGGACTTCAGCACGCCGGTGATAACGATGCAGGAGACCTTATCCAAGCTGAAAGTTTCTACGCTCTGGGTAGCCCGTTTGCTTTTCCTGCAACTGCCTGTCTGGACTACCTTTTACCTGACACCGGAAACAATATCGCAGGGAAGTTTATTTCACCTGGTTATACAAGCCATCGTTACAGGCACCTTTGCCTTTGCAGGTATCTGGCTCTTTATAAACATCAGGTATGCCAACCGGAACAAGCGCTGGTTCCAATGGATATTCAAAGGCAAGGAATGGACACCGCTTTTAAAATCTATGGACCTGCTGGAACAAATAGAGGAGTACAATAAAAAATGATGAAGGCTATTGTTTGTGAACGCTACGGTCCGCCGGGTGTGCTGCGACTGGAAAAAGTCAGGAAGCCTTTACCAAAGGATAATGAAGTGCTGATAAAAATATATGCAACAGCGGTTAACTCGGCTGACTGGCGCTTACGCAAAGGCGAGCCATTGATAATCCGGCTTTTCTTCGGGCTGACAAAACCAAAAAGAAAAATACTGGGTGGTGTGTTTGCGGGTGAAGTTGAATCGGTTGGTAAAGCAGTAACAACATATAAATCCGGTGATGCTGTTTTTGGCTCAGCAGGGATGAAGTTTGGTTCGTACGCGGAATACCTTTGTTTACCAGCTACCGGTATATTTGATTACATGCCTCCTGCTTTTAATTTTGAGCAGGCCGCAGCCATTCCCTTCGGGGCCACTGCCGCACTTTATTTCTTGCGCAAAGCAAAACTGCAGCCGGGCGAAAACATGTTGATCTATGGCGCATCAGGTTCCGTAGGAACGGCAGCCGTGCAACTGGCAAAACATTTTGGGACGCATGTCACAGCAGTTTGTAGCGCTTCTAATCAAGCAATGGTAAAGGCGCTGGGTGCAGATGAAGTGATTGATTATCTCTCAGAAGATTTTTCAAAGCGTAAAGCGCAATACGATATCATATTTAATACGGTCGGGAAATTCCCTGCCCGAAAATCTGTCCGTGCATTAAAGCCAGCAGGCCGGCTTGTTTTAGGCAATGCCAGTATAATGGAAACGCTTCATGGAGGCTGGATAACCCTTACCAGTAAAAAGAAAGTGATCGCGGGTATCATGCGTGAACGAAAAGAAGATATAAGCTGGCTAAAGAATCTGGTTGATGCGGGCGGACTCAAGCCTGTCATAGACCGCTCCTACCCGCTGGAACAAATGGCCGATGCCCACGAATACGTGGAAAAAGGACATAAGAAAGGAAATGTTGTAATTACTATAGACGAAAATTAGTTTCGATGAACAGGCGAAGACAATTAACCATGTTTATTGATGAACCATATGCAAAGGCAATAGAAAACACACGCTGGCTGTATAATATGGAGCAGTATAACCTTATCCGTGCGCATGTGACGGTATGCCGTGAAGATGAATTAACTGATATGGATAAGTTACGGGGTAACCTGTCAAGCATAAAGCACGGGTCTCTGCGTTTAACCTTATTGCCCCCGGTTAGGTTTGCAAACGGGAAAGGTGTTATGTTACCGGTTAAAGAGAACTGCGAAACACTCCGAAATGAGGTTTTATCCGGCATTGCCGAATCGCCAAGACTGCAGATGATGCATATCACGCTCATGCATCCCAGGAACGCAAATTGCACTGACGCCATTTATGAAACAATTTTGAATACCACCTTCCCTGCCGAAATTATACTAAACAAAATCAGTTTGATAGAGCAGGTTGATAATGAGGCCTGGCAAACGCTGGATGAATTTCCTTTACTAATAAATTAAATCGGATGAAAAGAATTGTCATTGTACTTCTTGTTATTTTTACTTGTACTTATTCCTTTGCACAAAATGGCAAGCACACCGCTGTTATTAAAAAGATGGAGCGTTACTTGTCAGCGCTTGAAGAAGTGGGCTTCTCCGGCAGCGTTCTCGTTGAACTCGGTGGAAAGAAAATAATAGCAAAAGGCTACGGCTATGCAGATAAAGAGCATCGCATCAAAAACGACCCGGCTACTATTTCCAGTACGGGTTCATTGACAAAACAGTTCACAGCCACTGCCATCCTAAAGTTGGAGATGCAAAATTTGCTCTCGACCAGTGACAAGCTTTCCAAATATTTTGAAGGAGTACCTGCTGATAAATTAACTATTACCATCCATGATTTGCTCCGCCACCAGTCCGGCCTGCCCAGTAATGTTGGCGGCGACTTTGAGCAAACAAGCGAAAAGGATTTTATCACTGCTGTACTTAATACAAGCCTCCTTTTTCCCAGCGGAACAAAATTCGCATATTCCAATATCGGGTATAGCCTGTTGGGGATTATCATTGAGAAGGTCTCCGGGAAATCCTATGAAACATATTTGTACGAGAACCTATGGCAACCGGCCGGCATGGAAATGACCGGTTACTCCAGGCCAAAATTTGATACTTCCAAGATTGCTGTGGGTTATTACAGGGATGGAAGAGTTTGGGGAAAGTTCACGAATATGAACTGGAACGGGGATGCACCTTACTGGCACCTGAAAGCAAACGGCGGTGTACTCTCCACCACGGAGGATTTATATAAATGGCGAAAAGCTGTGGCCACGGATAAACTGTTGTCCAAAGAAGCCAGGCATAAATTATACTTCCCGGAATTAAGAGTGGGTGAGAACGACAACCCGTATTATGCCTATGGCTGGGATATGCTGAAGACAGAAAGGAATACTTATCGCAGCTGGCATAACGGTACCAATAATATTATTTATGCTGACTACATGTGTTTCCTGGATGAGGGTATTACGCTTATCATGCTCTCTAATCAATCCAACCAGAACTTTGATCGCTTAAATTTTGAACTGGCCAAAATTATATTTCAACCAGGTTACCAGCCGGTCATTCCAATAGCCGAAAATGAAATTAACCGGGAATTCACTACACAAATAATTGCAACGATATTAAAGGACGGTCTTGAAGCAGGTAAGCTTGCCTATAACAAAAGGATTAAAAAGACAGACCTGCTTGAAAGCACAGTGAATGCAAAAGGCTATGCACTAATGGCGGAGAAAAAGTATGATGATGCCATTGCGGTGTTTTCTATGAATTCTTATGCCTTCCCGAAATCTGCCAACGCTTTTGACAGCCTTGGCGAAGCATTTATGAACAAAGGTGATAAGGCATCCGCTATTAAATACTATACGAGGAGCGTGGAACTGGATCCGGGTAACCGGAATGCTGAAGAGATGCTGAAACAATTGAAATGATGTTTTTAAACAGAACAAATTTATATACCTTAAACAAAGATTATGAAACACGAACTCTCACATTTCGCCATCTACATTGACGATATAGAGCGGGCGAAGAACTTTTATGAAAACTTATTTGGCTGGGCATTTAACGGATATGGTGCAGGGGACTTCCTGCAGGTGAAGGCCAGCAAAGAAGATGATAGGCCTATTGGGGCTTTACAGTCCAGGCAATATGCACCATTGGAACAAAAAGTGATTGGTTTTGAATGCACCGTTGGTGTTGAAGACATCGATGTGACGATTGAAAAAGTCAGCAACCTTGGCGGTAAGGTACTGATGCCGAAAACTGCCATACCCTATGTGGGATGGATTTCTAAATTTCTTGATACAGAAGGCAATTTATTTTGTGCGATGCAATATGATAACCAGGCAAGATGAAAAATAGCAGGGAGATACACCCGGATTTCAGGCAGTTGCTTGACCTGAAAAGTAAAGAAGTGATAAACTTGTTTACTGACCTGCGGCAATATATGCTTGAGCTATGCCCGGAAAGTAACGAACTGCTTTATCATACACATGCGCTGACGGCTGTGTTCAGTGTATCGGATAAACTGGCTGACGCATTTTGTATGTTGCCCATTTATACCAATCACCTCAATCTGGGATTTAATAAAGGCACGCTGCTCAAAGACCCGCATAAACTATTACAAGGAACAGGTAATTTAATCAGGCACATTCCTGTTGCGGGCAAAGCCGATTACCGGAACCCGAAGGTGAAGGCATTAATAAAAGAAGCGATGCAATTTGCTTTAAAAGACATGGAGGCGCCTGCTAAAGTTGAAGGTGCAACAATATCAAAGATTAAAAAATAGCCAGTTCACAAAAGGAGAAGATATGAATAATAAGGGTATAATCGTATTACTACTTGCTTGCATCATACAGTTTTCCTGCAAGGAAAAGAATACTAAAACAAATAATGATAAGCTTTACCAGGTAGACCAGGCTGTATTTCCTGCACCATCGGGCAATTTATGGCATGTTTCTGATAGCGGGGAAAACAAATTTACTTTCGCATACAGTTTGGAAACTGATTCGCTGCGCGCAACCATCGAAGCAGGAAAGATATTTATTAATGAACATGTTGACACAGCTTCCATTTTTAAGTATACAGAGGACTCATTGATCCACTATTATTTACGCTACAAGCCCATCAGCCCGCATTACTACCGGAAAGTTTATAAAGGAAAGGAATGCCTCGAGTATGATGGGATTTATGAAGATACTGCCTCGCTTACAGGAAGCCCGCCCATTTTATCTGTACGGGGTTTATTTATGCAAGATGCAATTAACCCAAGAAAAATATACTATTTCAAATTGACGCACACTTCTTTCCAGAAAAAAATACTACCCGCTATATTGACAAGCTACCAGGAATTTATTGAACGTACTAAAGTCGAATAGCTGTATTGCTATTACTCATTTCATTTTGCCCAAACTATCCTTGTTGCCTTCTATCCGGTAGTCTTTGCCCGATATACCGGGCACACCCTTGGGTTTCTTTACCGGCGGCGATACATTACCTGAATCAATTTTGACTGTTGGATTTTGAGGAGGTTGAACCAGGTTTGAATCAACGATAACAGGCGAATAGACAGGACCATCACCGGTAGTAGAATCAAGCGGTATAGCAATAGGAATATGCTGAACAGTGTCCCTTGTAATATGGGGGAATACAGGAAAAGGTTTAAGCGCTTCTATTTTATAATCAGTACGTACCGTGCTGTCTGGAGGTGCATCTACCTTCTTCATCTCGGGTATTGCCTGTGGAGATGGTGGCTTCGTTTGCTTCGCTGGTTTTTTATGCAGTAATAACCAGGTTACAACAGCAATGATCACTAAGCCAGAAATGCCGTAGTGCAGCCAGTTGCGATTAGGCTTCGGCGCCTCATGCACAACCTCCGTAACGGGCATATCAAGCTGCACGGTGATGGCCGCCCAGATATCATCAGCCATATCTGGCATGGGCTGCTGCAGGATTTTCTGCGCAATAATTTCTTCGTATGGTGTTACTTTATTCAATGCCTGTTGTCATGGTTAGTTTTTGCTGGAGAATTTTTCTTGCCTCACTTAAATGCCATTTACTGGTTCCTTCCTTTATTTGTAAGATATTCGCAATTTCTTTGTGCGCATATCCTTCTACGACATACAGCACGAATACAGCGTGCGTTGCTGGTGGCAATTGCCGGACCAGGTGCATGATAGCCGCTGCATCTGTTTTCTCAATCACAGCACTACTAATAGACGGCTCTTCTGCGGCAGGTAATTCTTTACTTGAGAAACGGCTTTCCGCTTTAAGCAGGTCCAGTGCTTCGTTGATAATGATTTTTTTCAGCCAGCCGTGGAAATTGCCTTTTACTGCATCGAAAGTCTGGATACTCCGGAACATCTTGACGAAGGCATGGCTCATGATATCGGCAGCCTGGTGCTCATCTCTGCCGTAACGCATGGCTATGGACATGGCAAAGGCATAAAAATGCCGGTACAGTTTTTCCTGCGCTTTTCGGTTACCGCCCTGGCAATCTTTTAGTATGTTATGTAATTCCTGTTCTTCCAAAAAAGGGTTGGCTTGGTAAAGTTTGCTCCTTTACCATTTTGTATCATTTACTTTTCGTGCAAACAGCGCCGTTGAAATACCGCTGATAGTCAGTTTCTCCTTTTCATTCAGCCCGTTATAAAACCAGATATTCCGGTCAATTAAATCGACAATGGCTATCACCCCTGCTGATGTACTGATTTCATAGCCGGACAATAGTTTGATAGGTAACTTACCGCTCCTTCCGTCCGGTGAGGTGGTTTCCTGTGTGCTGACCGGCCTGATATAAAAACTATCAATGCCGTTTGTGGCTATGCCGTTATCATCTGGCCTGAGTATTTTAAAGAGTCGCTGGTCATTTTCTTTTTTCTTATCATAGACATTGGTCATCACCAGTTCCCAGGGTTTATCGCTCACTTCAGTGCGGTTGCTGATCATGGCGGAGAAGATATAAGTATACTTTTGTAACCTTCTGTAACTATTAAATATACCGGGATCATCCTTGGTCAATTTATATTCAAGGGTTTTCTTCACTTCCTTCTCCTCGCCATAAATTTCCAGTACCGTCTTACCATCTGACAGCTGGTAGCGAAACTTCGCCTTTTGCTTGCGGACAATTTCATTTTTTTGAATACCAGCAATATTTAATAGCAGGTTCTCAAGGAAGAATGCACGCCCCCAGCCCGGGTAACTGACATGTATACCCCGTTTAATCTTCGAAGTATGAAAATTTTCAAAAGACATTCTATTGCCTCTCGCCCCATCCACATGGTGCATGGTGGCCTGTTGTTTAAATATTTCCGGCACGGCAAGCTGTATGGAAGTGCTGCAGCCCGCAGCAAACAGCAGTATTAACCCTATTACTATGTACCTGGTCATCCGGTTATCGTTTGAATGATGAATCATATTGCACCACTGTCAACTTTACCGGTTGAATTGAGGTATTATTAACCGGTGTGGCGTAAATGTTTGCAAACTTATATCCATTCGTGTTATTGTCCTTGATGGCTGTAATCTTTAGGGTATCATTACCACATCCTGCAGCACTTGACAGGGTCAGCCAGTCCGGTTCGGGTTTTTCTATGGATAATGACCAGGGAATATTGGCGAGTATACATACCGAAGCTGTTGACCCTTGTTTATTAAATACATGAAGTGTGGCCCGCTCAAACTGCAGGTGATCCCCGGCCCCGGTACCCGCCGGGTTCTTGGTACAGCTTGCAAGGGTAAGGATAAAGCCTACTAATAAGGCTGTTTTCGTTTTACTAATGTTCATTGTAGCGATGATTTAACTTGATAAAAATTCAGGTGCTTTCCTGGTTAATACCCCGTTAATCAGCTAAAGGTTGGGTAAAATAAAAATAAAATTGACCCAACCATTCGACATTCCATGCGGGTACTGCTATAAACAATTTAAAAATTAATCTATGCAGTACGCAAAAACGAAAATGGTGTGTATCGCCATCCTCTCCGTATTTCTTTTAAGCGCTTGTAAAAAAGACCCGGTGGAACAAGACTGTCAGCGCACGCTTGCCGGGATTTCCGGTAGCTATAAACTGACCAGCCTCCAGTATAAAATGAATGCATCGGCCACCCCGGTGGATTACCTCGCTTTTATGGACGCCTGTGAAAAAGATGATGTCATTGTCTTAAAAGCGAACGGCACCTATGATTATAATGATGTTGGTACAGTCTGTACACCGAGCGGCACTGACAACGGGGTATGGAGCGTTGCCGGCAATGTGATTACGAGTGATGGCATGGTTAACGGTGTTATAGAATCCTTCGATTGCCAGAAACTGGTTTGTTATATCGAAGATGTATATACAACGGGTGACCGGTTGACCATGACTATAACCCGCCAGTAATTCCTCATCAAAAAAAAGCCAGGTGGACCTGTGATTTTTATTCGTCTCATGCGAATAATGCATAGACTGCCTGGCTTTCACCTGTATAGTGGGCTATTGTATATGGAAGATAAAAATGTAAATCACCTTATTCCTGTCCAGTTTAAAAAATCAGCAGGCTATAGTCTACTGGTTGGGTCCTTCATAGCTGTCTTAACGGCCATGCTGCACCCTGTGGGTGGTGATATCGGGCATATTGTCCATGTAAAGTGCATGTTATTCCAATCGCACACCTTAGCCATCATATGTCTCCCGATTATTGGCTTTGGTTTCTTTTGTATCTCCCGGGTGTTACTGACTAAAAGTAATTTATCAATCCTTGCCTTGATCATTTCCTTTTTTGGACTAATTGCTGGCATGTTTGCCGCCACCATCAACGGGCTGACATTACCGGCCTTTGCTGCAAACTATGCAGCACATAAAGATGACCAGGATACGGTTAGGATGATAGTGACATATGGGAAATATATCAATATCCCGATGGCCTATATACTTATTACAGCTATAACGATTGCTATTGCCATTTGGTCATGGCTCATTACCCGGTCAAAACAAATGTCCGCATGGACGGGATACTTCGGATTATTTATTACTGCGCTTGGTATTATAGCTTTAATTGGCCAGTTTGATTTTACCAGCCTGTTTGGCTTCAGGACCTTTTTGATTGGACTCGCTGTTTGGAAAATAGTGGCCGGTTTTAGTTTAATAAGCAGCGCATCAATTTCCAAAATTAATCTTGCATGAAAAATAAAGATATCTTCCTTTTTTTGCTCTCTGGTATAATTACATTTAAGAGCTATGCTTTGCCGGGCGATACCATTGTAATCAGCCAAAAAGATGTCAACACGAAGGTCCTGCGGCAAGGGACTTCGCTATACCTTGTTTATTTTAAGATGAAAAAGGATTCCGTAAGGACTATGACACAGTTCTGGACCCGCACCATTGCCCGCGAAAAATATAATGGGCAGGATGCCATTACCGTTTACCAGTCCTGGGAGGACAAGGATTCCATTATGCATACGACTAAATCTGTTTCCGATACGAAGACATTTGCCCCGCTTTACCAGGACAGCTGGTGGAAACGGAATGGGAAGGTCATTTCTTCCAGTTATGATTTTGTCAGCAAGAAAGCTATTGTGGATGGACTACCCTTAACGGATGCCGATACGGCAAAAAACAGGAAAGCCTCATGGCTGGGATTTTCAAAAGCACTCGACCAATATACGCTAAACTGGCATCTTGACCTGGAGGTTTTTCCCATCATGCCCTATAAGACTGGCCGTACATTCGGTATACCTTTTTATGATCCCGGCTTCAGCGCACCACGCACGGTTTACTATACTGTTACGGGTGAAGACAGGCTACAGGCATACGATGATCAGATTATTGATTGCTGGCTGCTGGAGCATACTGATAAGCAGGGCCGCGAGGTTTTCTGGATTAGTAAGAAAACGAATGAAGTGCTGAAACTGGAACAACAACTCGCTGGAACGATGTGGCGTTACAAAGTTAAACTGGAGTTTAGCCGGTAAAATAAAATCGTTCAACTTCGCATCTTGGCCACGTCTCCACTTTTAGAGCAAGCTTTTGATAACCTGTTCCAGCAACTTGGTTTTGAACGGGTGGATTCAATTGTTGGCAAATCCCCTACCTTCCAGAATGCGGATTATTTTAACCAGAAGTATGAACTGGTTGTTGAACTAAAGATTATTGAAAAAGATTTCTTCAAAGAGGGTGGCATTATTGATAGTTTAAACGGCTTTGTCCCCGCCGGGCATCCACTGATTAAAGACGGAACAATGCTGCCCGGTCTCTATAGTGTGACAATTCCACCGCTAAACAGGGAAGGTAAACATGACAATTTTCAAGAACCCCTCAGAAGAAGTATAAAAAAAGCAAAAGACCAACTAAAGGAAACACGCCAACACCTTTTCAATGGCAAGGGGTACGGCTTTGTTATCATTGCGCTCAACATGCCTATGCTGATTGATATCTATTCGGCAGAAAAGTTAGTGAATAAACTAATGAATGAATTTTCCTCCGTAACCGGTTACTTGGTATGTATCCCGGCCATGGCCAAGATCGGAGCGGGCGTGTCTTGTATCCATGGCATTCGCATGGATGCACCAACTTTAATTGAACAAATAATATCGGAGATGGGCGACCGCCTATGTGCATTCTTCCACGAGGGGAATAAAAGGGAGGAATGAAAATCCCTCCCGTGCCAGGCTTTTTGTTTATGGGAAATCGACGGTTGTTATGCTTACGCCTGGTTTAGACCTATTCTAAAAGAAAGGGGGTGATTAACCCCCTATACCCTTTAAGAGCGAAGATGGTCAGGACAGACTATCCGTGCACTGCTTTATTATAATTACAAAAACCCTTAGTTAAAAGGGAGACTAAAAAGAATCCCTTGTGCAGCCGGCTGCTGCTTATCATTATGTACACACCAAAATCTTACCCATCGGTACAAAAAAGGGGGAGACGGCCTAATCCTTATCCTGAACTATTGTTGTGCGCACCGCCTCCCCACAGTTATGACACCGGCTGGGCATTGTTTATGAGAAAAATACTGCGCTGAAGACAGTTGGGAAGGTGATTACAGCTAATGGTCTGGCAACTATTTTTTTGGCTTTTGCAGTCACTGAACAATCCGGGCATGCTTCGATACTTCGGTCATGCGCATTATAGCATGTTGACAAATATGGAATAAGTCCTTGAACCTGGCGCATATCTTTGACCCGTACTTATTACTAGCCCTACGAGTAATAAAAAGAAGGAGCCCGCTTGGGCTCTTTTTTTATTCTAAAGATTATTCATACGATAAGTAGCTGATCAGCATTTTTTAGTAACCGAAAAAATCACTAAATATCATAGTCCATCATATATGAACGCTCAGGATCTAGGCTTTCAGCTCTTTCGATAAACTCAGGAAGTCTATCATCAGAACCCGTATTTAGTGCGTCATCCAGGAACTCGCCAAATAACCTGTCAGCATCTGGTGAATTGTATACAGAGCTTTGGGCAGTAATGATAAAATTATAAGGAGCTAAAGACCTTACTCTTAGTTCCGGCCTTACATCAAATTCGATTGGTTCTCCATCTCTTACCATTGCCCCATCATCATATTCCTCCCGCGTGACAAATTCGCCCTTATAAAGTGCATATTCCGAAAAAGATTGCCCCAAGTTCTCGATTTGCCATTTGATTCTATCAGCTGTATCTCTTGCATCTAAGCTATCTTCTGCTTTAATACGGACATATACAAATGCTCTATAAGGACTTGGATGCTGGTATACAGCAATCCTCTCAATTTCACACTCTTGACTACCAATAAGACACTTGGTGGGGCTAATGGCACGGTAATTTTTAATATACATTGAAGCGCCACCTCGAAACCACCAAATAGGCGATGAAATACCACCCATTTCATCTTTTCCAGGAAATATTGTAAATGAGAGTGGTTGGGCCAATAAAATATTCAAGCGCTTTATGGCATCCTCGGGATCATTTATCCATTGTAACCCCCTACTACCTGGAAATGCTTTCGCTATTCTCATAGCAAAAAAATCAAACTTTCTCGCTCGTAGCTCAAATTGGCCGTCAGGGTGTTCGATAACACCTCCACCAATATACTGTGGTTTGTCAACTACCACATCAGGTTTGGTCATCAAAGGCGTTTCATCTGCTATAATATTCCCATTTAGGTAATCAATCATTTCCTGTGTGGAATCTAACCAACTAATTCCATTTGCATATTTTTCAGCAGTAGCTTTCAAAAACTGGGATGTTTCCTTTCTATTGGCGAGAATGGTATAAATCTTATCTGCCCAACCCTTAATATTATCATCTTGCCCACCAGGTACAATCCATCTATCGGCTCCCTCAGGATCAATTTTTCTCAAAAGCATTGCAAATCCTGATATCTCGGATACGAGGACCGGCCTACCGTTTGAAAATGACTCAAGTGCAATTAACCCAAATCCTTCTGCGCGTGACGGCATAAGAACTAATGCGGTCTTAATTATATCCTCATTGATTATATCTATTTCAGGACTATAATTTTTAGGTTGAATTCGAAGCTTCGATGTCTCAATACCCCTTAACTTTTCAACCAGTTGCTTGTCTGTACCGACAGCCAAGCCGCGTATAATTAATTTCGGTCTTACTAAATATCCATTTGTAGTAATAGTCCACCTGTTATACACTTCATGCATCGATTTCACGGCGATATCTACACCCTTCAATGTATAGTCTTCCAGTCTTCCAACCAGCAATGCTTCAGGGCTTAATGTCTTAAAGTCGAATTCAATTTCGCTAAAAGGTCTAAAAAGGCCAGGATTAAACTGCATAAGAGGGACCTCAAACCTCAATCCGGCCAACAAACTTTGAGTTTCAAAATAAATATGGGGACCAACTGCTTCAACCAAATCAGCAACATTTGCAAGTTCCTTTTGCCTATTTTCCTTATCTTCTGTCTTTGCGGGTATTGAATCAACTTGTTGCTCAGGCTTGAACCAATCGCCCTCCCCAGGAACAGTATGAATAAATAAAACAGTTTGAGCTTTGATATAACACTGTTCCTTTAAGAACTTCATAGCTGGTCCCGTAATTATATCATGGCCAATAATCACGTCAAACATCAAATCCTTTTGAGGCTTTTGACTAAGTCGTTCTATATCTGTAAGGCCTTTTATGGGGGTAGCTTTAATTAATGTAACACCATTCTGATTCGCATCCAATTCCTCTTCATCTGAAAAATCAGGCAGATAACAATATGTCTCTTGGGAAGCTTGTGCCAGGGTTATCGCTAGTTTCCGATTAAAGGTACTTAGCCCACCTTTTTTAGGAAACCACTCTGTGCCGATGCATAAAAACCTTTTTACTTTCTTGGTGGTACTCATTCGTGTGTTTTAACCTTATTTGCTCGAACTCAATCTAATTCTCTTGTTTAAATACTCTTCTGAAATTAGCAAATACAAGCCTTTGTTCCTCTATTTTAATTGACATAAAGGGGGTGGGAAAGCCGTGAAGTGATTCCTTAGGGTCTGCGACAAACCCATGAATGAGTCTCTCCATGAATGGTATTAGACCATCATCCTCAAGTGAACTGATCACATTAGAAAAGCTAAAAGTACCAGGCTTCAAATAGTGAACAGAAAAGCTGTAATCTAAACTGTATGGGGAACTCTGAGGGAAAAATGCCAATCGTGGGTTGCATGTCAAGTCGATATCTAACTCAACGTTTAGCTCAGCGCCTTGATTTACAAAATCCAAAAAATATAATAATGTTAAACAACCACCAATTTCCTGGCCTAAATTAGTCAATAAAGTATCGCCATTTCGGTACTGGGCAAACTCGAACTGAACAGTATTATCTGTAATCGTCAAAGCATACTCATGAAAATGATTTATTGACCCGGTATTACTAATTGCTTGGTGAAACACAATTTTTGTATGATCAAAGCTTTTTTGTCTGGTTGGGTAAAAAACTCGTAGAAACTCTTTTCTCTGCCCTGTCAAATACTCATTCAACTTTTTATATAATGTTGGGGCAGTCACACTTGCACTTTTGATAACAAGCCTACATGACCAGTGTTCAAATTGTGTCATCCCAGAGTTGGAAAGACTTGCAGCGGTATCTATGACATAAGGATTTGGAGCAATTTTCGGATTTGATTTCAATTTCGAGATTGTCGGTGTCGTTTGCTCTTCAACATAATCAAATACTTGAGTCAATTTTTCATCAGGTAAATACTCAATGACTTTTAGTAGGTCAAAAAAATTAATAATCTGGGTCTTGGGGTCAAATTCAAAACCTGGTGGGAATACAATTGAAATGGGGTAAGTCTTTTGCTTTTTCTGGAGTAGAAAAAAACGAATGTCGCTAAATGTTTCATAATGTTTATACCTGATGACTTTATCTAAGCAATCCTCAATTTTATCAGTTGAACTTTCTGAAGTCACTTGATATGCCACGCCAGACTTTCGATCCCCTAAATCTAATCCTGGAAAATTACTAACTAGCCTATTCAAATTTTCAAGCTTGAAATCATAAACTATATTCAATAAACCTTGGATGAAGCCTTCGCAGTGTTTGTTTAAATTGTAAAGTCCAGCTTTTCCTACAAACTCCAGTTCAGTTTGTAATGCTGCAATCTTCTCCGTAATTGCCTCTATTTCTTTTCCTCTTTTGAGCATAAAGTTTTGATTTACTGCAAATTTACCTTCAAATAGCCTACCTGAAAACTCAGTTCAAATTTTTCTTCATCTTGCGTTAAAACACACTCATTACGAATTAACTTCCATACTTGAGTTATGGTTTTATTAACATCCAATAAGCTCTTATAACGAATACAGCTTGACGACTACTAAACAAGAATTCAGATGTCCTATGTGTTATATTAATGCTTTATAGTGCTATCAGGATGTAATTGAAAATCAATAGCTAATAATTTTAGTTTATAATTACTAATTAATTTAGTATGCTTGCAACCTGATGTACCTAAATTGCAAGTCTTATTTTAGTTTGAATTATGGCACCTTTTCCACCGAAGAACTGGTGGAAAAGGCGGTGGACCTTGGTGTGACCAGCCTCGTATTGACCAATATCAACTCCACCTACGATGCTTGGACCTTTGTAAAGTTATGCCGGGAGCAGAAAGTAAAGCCAATTTTGGGCGTGGAGGTACGCAACGGTGACAAACTGCTTTATATTCTAATTGCCGCCAACAACAAAGGTTTTGCCTGGATAAACCGCTTCCTCACCGACCACCTGGTCAATAAAAAAGATTTCCCGGAACCCTCTCCCGATCTGCATTTCTTTGAAGAAGGCTGGGACGGTTTTGTCATCTACCCTTTCGGCGCAAAGCCCCTCCCCGATTTGCGTATCAATGAACGGATTGGTATTAAACCAACCGAACTCACGAAACTTTTCGGCACAGACTGGCAGGACTTTGAAGAAAAGTTTGTCATTCTGCAGCCCGTAACCATTCAAAACAAAGTTTATCACAGCCTGCACCGGCTGCTGCGCGCCGTTGATAAAAATATATTACTCTCACAGCTTTCAAGGGAAGATGAATGCGGCGAAGATGAAATTTTCCCGCAGCCGGTTCAACTTATGCAGCGCTTCCAGCATTACCCGGTAATGATCTCAAACACCTATCGCCTGATGGATACCTGCCGCATTGAAATGGATTTTCATACCGACAAAGGCAAACAAAATTATACGGGCTCCGTCGAAGGTGATAAAATTCTGCTGGAGAAACTGACCATGGATGGCTTTCCGGCCCGCTATGGCAAGAAGAATAAAATTGCGCTCGAACGGGTGCACAAAGAACTCGGCATCATTTCGAAAATGAACTTCACATTTTATTTCCTTTGTAACTGGGATTATATTCAGCGGGCCACTTCCCGCGGCTTTTACCATGTCGGCCGTGGCAGCGGCGCGAATTCCATCGTCGCCTATTGTATGGGCATCACGGACGTTGATCCTATTGAACTAAATCTTTACTTCGAACGCTTCCTGAACCCGGAGCGTACTTCACCGCCGGATTTTGATATTGACTTCTCGCATCACGACCGGGATGAAGTCATGGATTATGTTTTCAAACGTTATGGTAAGGATCATGTTTGTTTACTGGGCACGTTCACCACGTACCGGGGTGATTCCATAGTACGTGAACTGGGAAAAGTATTTGGCCTGCCTGCTGACGAGATAAAGACCTTGCAGCGGACGCAGGTGGCGAAAGACCAGTTTCAGAAGCTTATTTTGCAGTATGGCAATTTGATGAGAGATTTTCCGAGCCATTGCTCCGTACATGCCTGCGGTATTTTAATTTCAGAAAAACCTATCACCGATTATGTCACTTTATTTATGCCACCCAAGGGTATGGCCACCTGCCAGATGGATATGTATACGGCGGAAGATATCGGGCTGAACAAGTATGATGTTTTAAGCCAGCGGGGATTAAGTCATATACGTGAGGCATTACGTTTAATCAAAGCTAACTGCGGCGTGGATATCAATATCCATGATACGAATAAGTTCAAGAAAGATCCGAGGGTTGCTGCGCAGATTAAAGAAGCCAACACCATCGGCTGCTTTTATATCGAGTCCCCGGCCATGCGACATTTACTGATGAAGTTACGCTGCGATGACTACCTCACCTTGGTTGCGGCCTCATCTATTATCCGGCCAGGCGTTTCACAATCGGGTATGATGCGGGCCTATATCGAAAGATATCATAACCGGTCCGCCATAAAATACTTACACCCTTTATTCGAGGAACATTTATCCGAAACATTCGGCGTGATGGTCTTCCAGGAGGACGTGATAAAGATTGCGCATTACTTCGCCGGGCTTAGCTTGGGGGAAGCCGATATTCTCCGCCGCGCCATGTCCACCACCAAGTACAAGGCGAATAACAAGTTCGCCTACATCAAAGAGAAGTTTTATAAAAACTGTGCGGCCATCGGGCATTCCGCATCGCTTACCGAAGAAGTCTGGCGGCAGATGGAAAGTTTTGCCGGTTATAGTTTTAATAAGGCACACTCGGCCAGCTTTGCGGTGGAGAGTTATATGTCGCTATATTTGAAGGTTTATTTCCCGAAAGAATTCATGGTGGCCGTCATCAATAACTTCGGCGGCTTCTACTCCACCGAACTTTATTTCATTGAACTCTTTAAATCCGGTGGTGTCATATTAGCACCCTGCATCAATAATAGTGAAGAACTCACCAGCATCTTTGGCAGCGATGTGTATACCGGCTTTATACATATCAAAGGCCTTCGTGCAAATTTTCGTGAACAAATTTTAGAAGAAAGATTGGTGAATGGTTCCTTTATTGATTTACAAAATTTTATTGAACGGATGAACCCCGGCCTTGAACAAGTAAAGCTGCTGGTACAAACAGGAGCCTTCCGCTTCACCGGCAAATCAAAGAAGCAATTACTCTGGGAAACGCACTCCTTGCATAAAAAACACGAGATGAAGGCAGCGAACGTTCAACCTTTGTTCACAGAGCCTTCAATACGTTTTGATTTACCCAACCTGGACGATCATCCGCTGGATGATATTTATGACCAGATAGAACTCTTGGGTTTTCCCCTGTCTAATCCTTTTGGTTTGGTCAATGACGACCCTTCGCGTTACACGCCGGCAAAGAATCTTTCATCATACGCAGGCAAATATGTAACGGTGCTGATTTATTTCATTGCACACAAACAAGTACCGACAAAGACCGGCCAGGATATGTTCTTCGGCACCTTCATTGATGCCAACCTGGATTGGGTGGATACGGTGCATTTCCCGGAGTCAGCGAAGAAGTTTCCACTGGAGCGTTCCGGCTTTTTCCGTGCAACCGGTAAAGTGACGCTTGATTTTGGTGTGGTGAGCTTGGAGGTAACAAAGATGGAAGCGGTTGGATACAAGATGCGAAAGTACATGGGATTATAATCTATGAAAACCGACGGCAGACATATAGTACACTTGGATGTCGATGACTTTTACATCGCTTCAGAACGTTTGCGTAATCCAAAGCTGGATGCCAAACCGATTCTCATTGGTGGCAATGGTGACCGCGGCATCGTGGCTGCCTGCAGCCCGGAAGCAAAGAAGTTCGGCATTTATGAAACCATGCCCATGCGTATCGCCTTACGGCTTTGTAAGTATGCGCAGGTCGTACGGGCGGATTATGAAATGTACTCCAAGCAATCCGCACTCATTACTGAAATCATTCAAAGTTCCGTTCCCCTGGCCGAGAAGTCTGCCCTAGATCAATTTTATGTTGATCTGACCGGCATGGATAAATTTTTTGGGTGTGCGAAGTTTACGGCTGAATTAAAAGGTAAAGTGTATAAAGAAAGCGGCCTTGTTTCTACCTATGGCCTTGCTTCGAATAAAGTAGTGTCTAAAGTTGCTGCCGGACAGGTAAGCCCGAACGGTCAATTACAAATCCCTTTCGGCAACGAGAAAGTATTCCTGGCCCCGCTGAGCGTGTCGAAGATACCGGGCGTGGGTAAAGAGACAGCCTGGAAACTGATTAAAATGGGTGTGGAAACGATTAAGGTATTAAGCGAAATACCGGCAGAAATGATTTGCGATGTTGTCGGCGCATCCGGTAATGAGCTCTGGCGGCGGGCGAACGGGATTGACGAGTCACCCGTTATTCCTTTCTCCGAACAAAAGTTTTTGTCAAAGGAACACACCTTCCAACAGGACACCATTTCGTTGGACGCAATACACGCTATACTTGCTGGCCTTGTCGAATCCATGGGCTTTGCCTTGCGGAAGGAAAACAAACTAACAGGCTGCATCGTGGTGAAGGTCCGCTATTCCGATGGAGATACACATACAGCCCAGCGCAGCTTTGGTTTCAGCAACCGTGACCATGAACTGCTGGCTATTGTCAGGGAAATATTTGCCCGCCTCTTCACCCGACGTATGCTTGTTCGACTTGTCGGTGTGCGCTTCCAGCATTTAATACCAGGGGTGAAACAGATTGATATGTTTAATGACTCAGCGGAGACGATTAGGTTATACCAGGCAATTGATAGTGTGAAGAAGCGGTTTGGGGAAAAATTAGTCAGCAGCGCTAATAGGATTTTGTGATTACACCACAGTTTTAGAATTGCTAATAGGTTTTTAAGTAAATTAGCAAGAGAAACAGGTATAATGCTATCTATAAAAACAACTGTAGAATTAATAGCGGTAGTGGAACAATATGTTGAACGAATTGTTGACCGCATTTATACAGTATTTGATTTAGATCACTTGGTACACCCATCACTGGGTAAATTCAACACAGAGAAAAAAATAAATATTCTGCTGAAGGATTTGATGTATTCTACTAACCCAGGGCCATATTCAGGTTCACGGAGAATGGATTTACTTCAGTTTATGATTGAGCATTTCTACCGCTATCAGGATGATCCGGGTAATAAAAACCTTTTCTACCGAGACAACCTGGATCACATTACCTACAACGATCGTTTCGCTTATAAATATCCATCGCTTACAAATGCTGTAAAACGAGATGGATATATTATAGTGGGGCGAACGATCAAGAAAATGTTACCCGAAGAAATCGAAGAAGCCAAAACGGAAAGCGAATTATACAGCCTGCTAAACAAATTTGGATTTGCCACCGCGAAAGGACACTTAGACCAGGCCATTGCAAATCACTCACAGGGAAATTGGGCTGGTGCAAATGGGCAGTTCCGATCATTTTTCGAAAGCCTGCTAATGGAAATCAATGATAAGATTCAACCGGGAACACCAGCTCAAAGTGCAGTCAATGCGATTAAGCATCTCTCGTCTACAGCTAACCCTCCATTTCTGCGTGAAGACCTGAATGAAGTGGAACATACCAGTTGCAAAAAACCTTTCATTGACGGTTTATGGAAGAGGTTGCACCCACAAGGCAGTCATCCCGGATTATCAGATGAAGAAGATTCAACTTTCAGATATCACGTTTTAGTAGTAACAGCTTATGACCTTCTAAAAAGATTGGAAAAATATCGTTAGCAGTTTTCTAACTAAAAGCATCTAGCTCAACAATGAAGCAAGTTCGTATCGCCATCGCAAGATTCTACAATGCAAAATTTATTAATCTACCCGATAAGGAAGAAATTATATGGAAAGTTACTTACGAAGGAATGGAAGTAGTGGCTAGGTTAAGCAAAACTACAACCTATTCAACATGGGGAACAATTAGTTATGATATAGGAACAGAAACAAACAGCAAGACACACACTGTTCCGGGTCCAGAAAAATATCCGGCTGATTTATATACTGAAATTATTGTTTACAGGCTAGTCGAAGTAACTAAAGAAGATTTCATCTTACTTGAAGCAGGATCAATCGAAGTCAGGGACAAACTTTTACGAAAATTTGAAGAGTTTGAGCCAGTTATGACTCAAGCAATAAATTATTGTGCAGGTATGCTTGGCGTAAGAGTAAGCCCTGAGCTAGTATCCATTCCCATTTTCGAACTAGACCACAGATATATTTTTCTAAACAAACAAGTCTATTCTGCTTCTTTAGGAGTATTGATTCAATATAGCTCGTCCGTGAACGTGCTACACGATGGAGACAATGTTATTCAGCATAGTTTGACGAGCTTGTCCCTCAAAAAAAAGGATAATATAAAGAAAGCAACAGAATCTGTAGGTTGGTTACTTAAAGCATGGAGTACCGAAGATTCATCCTTAAAATTCATCTCATTGTTTACGGCACTTGAATTTATAATTCCGCCACAACCCTTGATGTCCAAAGATGAGTTCGATGAAATAAAAAATAAAATAAAGAGCGTCATCTCTGAAAGCGAAGAACTAAAGGGCATCAACAGTGATTTATTTCTTCTAAATTATCCACCTCAAAACTCATTAGTAGATAGATTCCAATATTTCGCCTCTATGTCCAAACTGCCTCAATGGGAAAAAGATATTGAAGATTTTAAGAAGTATTACAGAATACGAAACGGCATTTTACACCAGGCAGATTCATCACTTAACTCAAATATTTCCATAGAAAATGAATCAGTAAATCAGTTCGAAATTTTTGTCAATAAGTATGTACAGTTTATTTTATATGGGACACGGAAGCCATCAGCGATAACTAGCAAGAGTCGGACAGCGATATGGAGTACTGTAAATTTTCTATTAGTATAAGAACCTCAAACTTAAGCATTCGGAGGCCTAACTTTTAAGCTACATCACTTAATTAGACACTTCTACACATCTCTGTATTA
>CAYLRV010000002.1:106551-184927 GCA_964386395.1 uncultured Chitinophaga sp. | reverse complement strand
CCATTTATTTTCAGATTTCCCTGTACATTCAGATTGCCGTTTACATCCAATCGCTCCGCCGGCGCAGCAGTGCCAATACCCACCCGTTGTGTAGCATTGGCATATAACAGCCCCGCATTATTTGGCGCTAACACTATGGGTTGATTACTTCCCGCCGCACTGCCAGCTACCAGTGCTGTATCAGGATAATAAATAAATCCTTTATAATCACCATCGGTATTATTCATAAACCCGATCCACGGTTGAAATCCTTGTATGCGAAGTATTTCTCCAGTACCCTGTATATGCAGTTGCTTGTTTGGGATTGTTGTGCCGATGCCTACATTTTGTGCGCTGGAAACACAAGCAATGCAGACGAATAATGCAAAAAAGCCCGGCGTCTTTTTTTTCATACGTATGTGTTTAAAGGTTTTTATTGTTTTACCACCAGTACATTAAACTTCGCACCCACTGGCATAGTACCTGAATCCTGCCTGAATATCCGCCACTGACCAAGGGCATAGTAAACACCAATAGGAGCATTTACATACACACCATCCCAGTACGGTGTTACAATCAGGAGGTCAGTTGGACTATTGGCCAGTGTGGTGTTTGGAATAATTGTTTCATTAAATGATGTGTTGCCTGCGGTAGCTGCATGCTGAAATACGGTACGGTTTGCGCCTGAAACTTTAATAGCGCCATTATCCAGCTCCAGGTTGATTTGTGAAGAACCAGTTTGTGATGTGGCTTTGATGGCGGATCCTGTACTGGAAGCGAAAGCAATACCGAGTAACCCAGCGGAGCCATTTGTTGTTTTTCCCACCGTACCGGCACCCGTATTGCTACTGGTAGAGCCTATAATACCATAACTGAAAGGTTGTGTACTGAAGTTGAACCCAACTACACCTGCGTCAATAACAGGTCCGGAAGGCGCATTGCTGATACCCATTATACCTATACCATTAGCTGTATTTCTGGATTCGCCAATTACTCCGTAGTTATTCGAGGGGCTTATGCTGCCGGAACCCTGGCCCGAAACAGCCCAAACGCCGATACCATACTCACTGCCAGAAACGTTATGATAGTTTTGCGTGGCAACACCTATCGTATTCGCATTGCTGATTAACGATGTTATACCCGCTGTAGTGTTTCCGCTATGATTTACATATATACCAGGTGTTGTTCCGTTTCCGACAATTTCCAACTTGCGTGTCGGGGTCATGGTTCCGATACCAATATTACCTTCTTCACTGATGGTCATGCGGGAAGTGAAGCCGGTATAAAAATGCATTTTGCCGGTGGCTTCATAGTTGTACAAACTAAAATCGCTGTTAAGCATTCTTAACCGGGCTCCACGCAGGGGGTTTGTTCCTGTTGTTGAATTGGTCAGCATTATGCTTACATCACTGCCTGTTACTCCTTCGTGCACATGCAATTTAGCAGCAGGCGTGGTGGTGCCAATGGCTACTTTATCATCAGCCGTAATACGCATTATTTCACCGGTGCCGGCCGAGAAGACAATCGGAGAGCTGCCATTGCCATTGTCTATTAATAATGTACCGGCATTTCCACCAGTGCCGATAACAGCCAGGTTGTCTTTGGGTAAACCGGCAAGCGTACCAAGTGTGCCCGGCTGATATTTGGTAATGGCTAAGTTGTTGAAAATATTAGTGCCCGCTATCATATCCAGGCGGGCCGACTCGCCTGCCACGGGTGATTGAAAAATTACACGGGTGCCGTTTACACTATCCGTTACATGTAGTTTGGCTGAAGGAAATGCAGTGCCCATACCGATATTGCCCGGCGCTGTTATCCGCATTTGCTGGCCATACGAAGTGGCAAACACAAGCGGCGAATTGTCGTTGCCTCCGAGGAAGAGTAATGGTCCGGAACTTCCGCCAGTATGAATTACACTCAGACCGTTTGATGGTAAGCCGGCAAATGTTGTACCCCCGGAACCAGTCTTAAAGTTACTTATCTGTAAAAAATTAAAAGGGTTATCTCCGGCATGCAGCTGCAGGATAGACTGGTCGCCAAAGGAAGCCGTCGGCGTATATATGCCCAGGGAGGCATTGTCGACGGAGTCTGTAACCTGTAGTTTAAATGCTGGTGTGCTGGTGCCTATGCCTACATTTTGTGCGCCGGCCGAGAGGGAAAATGCTGCTAAAACCGGGAGCAGGATCTTTTTCATGTTTGGTTTGTTTAATGTTTAATAAGGTTAAATGGTCAGTGGTTTATTGGGTTTTCGTTTAATAGTATATATTGATTCGCTTCATTCCAGTTTTTATTCCAGTAAAATTTTCCGGTGATAGCCTGATCAGGTATTTCAAACCCAACTACAAAAGCAATACGGGTTTCGTTCGTTCTGATATCACCACTCCAGATGCCGTTATACTCCTTTAAATCATCTCCCTTTATACAACCACTGGTTTGCGCCATAGCCACCACACCGGGCGATGTTTCATACGTGTTACCCTTTTCATCCGTAACCATTGCACCCAGGGGAATAATATCTTCCTTGCCTGCACCTTCCATCCTTTTTACGGCCACTTCCAGCACCACAATTTTTTTATTTTTTTTCCGGTCATACAGCGGGTCGTTTTTTGGGTACGTACAGTTTTTTATTTGTTTTATTTCCACCTGTACATTCTTGTAGCTATGCCTGTTTGTTGCAGCCATTGTTGCCCCATCTGCACTATAGGCGGTATTATTTCTTTCCGCCTTTCCTGCACAACTGTATGCTGCCAAAGCAATCAATATGATTTTGTATAAGCCTTTCATTCAGCATACTAAAGTAGGCAGCCGTTTCAGGCAAAAGGAGGCGCATGAGTGTATGGCGGTTGCCAGTGAGTCAACTGCGATGAGCAGGTTTTCAGAATTATGGTTATTTTGGGAGCGGTATGAGGAAAATGTTACCTGCTTTATTGGTTTTCCTTTGCTGTGCCCGTGGAGCAGGGCAGGTGGTACTGCCTGTTACCAACGAGACATTGGCCAACCCTTTCCCTATCTATCTTTCGCATGTGCAGGTACTTTGGGATGAGACAAATAATATGGAAGCAGCGGAAGTGGCCCGGCAAAATTTTTATCCCTTTTCAGCTTACTTTAATAAAATACCGGATCACCTGCCCATTACAAAACGGCTTTGGTTGAAACTGGAGTTACAGAGCCAGTATGCAAATGATACGACAATCGTTTTTTACAGCGGGTTTCAAAATTATGTGCATGCATGGTATGCTGATTCCGGGAGAATTACTCCGGTAGCCAGTTGTGGCAATATGATACCTGCCTGGCAATTGAGTATTAAACAGTTTCGCCAGGCACTTTATCTGCCTTTACAAGCCGGAAAAATCAATCGTTTTTATATAAGCGTTTACAACAGGACTAATTATCATACCGATCCGCTGAAGCCTTACCTGATGAGCCAGGATTCGCTGAATGAAATTCAATTGAAATCCTTGCGGGAAAGCCGCAGTAGTGATTTTATTTTCTTCGCGGGCCTTGGTATGTTCCTGATTATGATCATTTATCTGCTGATAAAGTGGGCTTATTTAAAAGATACGGCTTATTTCTACTATGCGCTTAGTTTGTTTGGTGGCGCTGTATTCTATTTGTCCAGTTTCCTGGAAACGGGCAATAATATGCTGGCTTTTGGCCAAAACCCGGAACTGGTATATATGACTTCTGATGCATTTGCCCTCGCAGGTGTGTTTGGGTATTGGGAGTTTGTCCGTAAGTTTTTGTATGTAGATAAGGAAAAGCCATCACTGGGTAAATACATGCGTACGGTCGCTTATATCATCCTTGGCTTTATGGTTCTTACGCAGGTACTGGTATTTATCAATGGTAATATCTGGCAGTATATTCAGCGCAATACTATTGCTGGCTTTGTATTTCTCGTACTCGGTTTGTATGTTTTTATTGGCATACGCAGGCTGAACCAACCGTTGCGCCGGGTGGTGTATGGAGGGATTATTGTGACGATCATATTTTACTTTGCTGCTTCATTTTATGAAGTGCTGCGTGGTACCCGGTACGAAGTGTTGCCGGAATTAGGCGGTGGAGCGCCTATATTGATGCTCGGCACTATGTTCCAGATGTTGTTTTCCGTGATCGGCCTTGCCTATAGAAATAAGCTGGAATCAGTAGAAGCAGCGGATATAAAAATCCAGAAGTCGGAAGCAGAAATGAAAGCATTGCGGGCGCAAATGAATCCGCATTTTATTTTCAATTGTATGCACACCATTGATGCATATATTTTTAAAGAGCAGCCAGACAAAGCGTCTGCTTTTTTGAATAAATTTTCAAAACTGGTAAGGCAAACACTGGAGAATAGCGAGAAGCCGTTGATACCTTTAGCAAAAGAGATCGAATCGCTGATGATATATACAGCACTGGAGCAGGAGCGGTATGATGGCAGTTTTGAAACAACATATAATATTGATGAGCGTACAAGGGATTATAAGGTACCGCCACTATTATTGCAGCCGTTCGCAGAGAATGCTATTTTGCATGGGTTACGTCATTTGAAGAAGGGAGGTGGCAGGCTGACGATAGAAACAAAGGACATGGGAAGTGTTTTGAATATATACATTACCGACAATGGTATTGGCCGTGAAGCGGCTATGGAAATGAATAAAATAAGAAATGCGGCCCATACGTCCATGGCTGTGGACCTTACCCGCCAGCGCTTACGCTTCACCCATCATGATAAAATGGTAGAAGGAACGGTGCAGGTAAATGATTTGCCGGGTGCAGGCGGAACGCAAGTAATTATTTCTTTACCTAAAATTGAAAAATAGTGATTCGTGCTGTTATTACAGATGATGAACTGAAAAGCGCTGAGTTGTTGCAGCTTAAATTGAAAAAATTTTGCCCGCAGGTAGAAGTGGATGCCATATTTACCGAGCCGGCAAAAGCTATAGCTTATATACAGGCCAATAAGCCTGACCTTGTATTCATGGATATTGAAATGCCGGGTATGAACGGGCTGGCTGCTGCAAAAGAAATTAACACCGTTACTGAAATAATATTTGTAACGGCGTATGAGAAATATTCTATTGAGGCTATCCGGCTTACAGCCTTCGATTATTTATTAAAGCCGCTGGCTGAAGAAGATTTAGTTAAATCCATCGGACGGCTGGAAGAAAAACTGTCGCAGAAGAAGAAGGAGTTCAACAGCAGAAAAATCAATACCTCATTTGATAAGATAGCCGTCTCCTCACTGGAAGGCGTTCATTTTATTTCTGTAAAAGACATCATGAAAGTGGAGGCCGAAAGTAACTATGCCATTTTTTATTTTGCGGACAAGCGAAAGATGACAGTCAGCAAGACGCTGAAACAAGTGGAAGAAGCGCTGGAGGGTTATACTTTTTTCCGGGCGCACAAATCATTTCTCGTAAACCTCTCTTATATCAGCCGCTACATACGTGGCGAAGGCGGTACGATAGTGCTCACCGATGGCAGCGAAGTAGAACTGAGCCGCAGCCGAAAGAAAGAGTTTTTAGAAATGTTCGAAGGCGTATAATTTATCCTGGTAAGTATGTTTCTTTATTGGGCGGTATCAGGAAGGCAACCAGGAAGGCCAGCATAGCAATAATTAACCCGAACATAAAAATATTATAGGCTATCCGCAGGTACCTGTATTTTTTGGCCAGTACGACGCCCAGAAAATACTGATCCTTAATCATGCTGGCATTCATGTAATATTTATCGCCGAGCAGTTCCGTCATACCCCAGTTATAATCATCCAGGCTCATATTGTGAAAGTTGCCAAAAAACAACAGGTTGGTTTTTTTCTGGGCTATATCTTCCCGGGTAAATCGTCCTTCTGTTACATTGGGCCGGGTGGCGAGGATACCGAATACTATGGAAGCAAGGCAAACCACCACGATCAGGCCGAGTGGTATTTGCAGTCGTGTATCCACCTGCATGCGTTCATACATACTGCCTACCATTACAGACAGGATGATGGCATTCACAGAAATAAGTATGTTGGCCTTTGAGTCGGCCATCTGGCTCAGGTTGGTATGGCTTTGTGCCATAATACGGAACACCGTGGCGATACTGCGATCGGCTTCTTTCTCTTTGTCCTTTTTAAGTTTTGCTTCTGCTGCTTCAGGTGTCAGCTCAACTTTTTTTGCCTTGTCTTTTGCCTTCTCCTTTTCCTGTCCGCTTTCTGTTGCTTTTTGCTTTGAGTTGTGCTCTTTTTTGTCTTGTTTCATGGTTTCATGCGTTTTTTCTTCTTCCTTTTCCAATAATTCGGCAAGGTGACGGTTTTTTACCGGTTGTAGTTTTTCCTTGCCATAAGAAGTGAAGTATTCATGCCTTTCCAGGAAACGGATATTTATTTTTCGCCAGTCTTTTTTAGATACATTGTTATCGCCAAACTCATTTAATTCCTGGCGGAGTAATTTGTTTTTTTCATCAAAAGAATCAGTGCCAAGATGGAAGAGGTCTGCATCACATATTATTTGCTCCAGGGGCGTGTCCGGCGTTTGCGGCATACGGGTGGCATTAATACACCCGGTTACTTTATCAATAGTAGCCTGGTCAATATCGTGTTGCTGTAAAAAAGTCTTGGCAATTTCTATGCTTGCCAGTTCATGATCTTTGGAACTGCCACTGGTATAGCCGGTATCATGAAACCATGCTGCAAGGATAAGGGCAAAGCGATCGTCTTCATTAATATTGGCTGCAGCGGCCAGTAACTTACTGGCCGACACAACTTCTTCTGTATGTTGTAGTGTATGAAACCGTATGTTTTTACTGAGTTGCGTCGAAAGGAGCTCAGTAACATATTGCTTCACCTCTAACAGAATAAGATCCTGGGTCTCCGTCATGCTATAAAGATAACTTTTTAAAAATTTCCCCTGTATACTATTGCCGGAAATTATTAAGGAGTTTGAAAAGCTTTCGCAATAAGGCCTATCTTATGTATTTTCGGTATACCTAAACCTGAAAGAATGGGCTATTCTTTTTTTAAAAAGGCGACCTGGTATACCTATGCAGCCTTACTACTTACGGCCGGTTCAGCCTGCCAAAGCGGAAAGGAACGGGTTATCAAATCACCGACGAATTATAATTTTTCAGAAGCTCAGACCATCAAACTGGATCTGCGGCTGAAAGAGATTTCAGGTATTGCCTGGGATACTGACCGGGATGAGTTTTTGGCCCATTACGACGAATCAGGCAAGTTGTTTGTACTGGATAAGTCGACCCTGAATATAAAGCCACCTTCTCCATTCGAGTTTGGTAAGAAAGGCGATTATGAGGATGTAACCATGTACCATGGTGTACCTTATGTATTGCGGAGCGATGGCATGATTACCAAGATAATCCGTGACACCAACAGTGTGCAGGGGGTTGAGTTGGGTATAATTTCGCTCAGTGGTACCAATGACTTTGAGACACTTTATGCAGATACGGCCCGGAAGGCAATGATTATGATATGCAAGGAATGTGAAATGGACAAGAAAACACCTTATGTCAGCGCATTTGCTTATTATGTTGATTCGTCAGGCTTTGATACAAAACCGATTTTCCGGATCAATGCGGATAGTGTGAAAGCAATGGCGGAAAGACTGGGTCATAAAAAAACATCCAAGTTTGCGCCATCTGCGGCAGGTATACATCCTATCTGGCAAAAACTGGTGGTTATATCATCGGCCAGCAGCCAGTTTGTTATCGCCGATTTGAACGGTAATGTCGAAAAAGTGTTCGAGCTGGGTGAAAAACTTTTTCCTCAACCAGAAGGACTAACGTTCAAGCGAAACGGTGATATGTATATTTCGAATGAAGGGGTAGGAGGGCCTGCAAAAGTTCACCGCTTTCCGTTCAAGCCAAAATAGTGTCGCTGCCATATAAGGGCAAACCCTGAAATCCACAGTAAACCAAGACAATAACCGCCGAGTATGTCAGTAGGGTAATGCACCCGTAAGTATATACGACTAAAGCCGATTAGCAGGATGATAAGTATGCAAACAATGTAAAGTACCCTCTTTGCAGCCCGGTTAGTTGTTAGTTGATCAGCAAGAATTATAAGCAATCCATAAAAAGCAATACTCATCAGCGCATGGCCACTTGGATAACTGTAATTGGCTATCCCATCTATCAATGGCCTGTCAGGACGTGGCCGGTGAAATAATTCTTTCAGCAATAGTTTTAGCAATAAACCACTCACGGCAGTCAGCAGGACCAGCAAGGCTGTTCTTTTTTTCCTGCGCAGGAAAAAAAAGATTATAACTAAAAGATTTGCCGGCACTAAAAATTGATAATTGCCGAGGAAAGTGATAAAAAGCATCCATTTATTTCGCAACGGCGTTTCCCAGGTATAGGCTGCCTGGATGGCTTTTTGGTCAACAGGTTCAATAGTACCATTAAAAACAAGAATCGTGGTGATAATAAACAGGACTAGGGCTGCAATTGCAATAAACAGTAGTCTTTGCCGGCTGCTATGGGGTGCTGGTATGGCCATGGTGTTCACCGCTTAATAAGTCAGGTTAAACTTTGTGCCTATTGATACATTGATATTCCGTTCGCCACGGCTAAACCCTGCATTGGCAGAAATAAGGAAAGCCCGGAATGGCATATAAAAAATACCCCCGCCATAGCTTCCATAAAAAGGAGCTGATTCTTCTCCTGTGAGGCGTACCCTCGCAGCACTATAAAAACCGGTGAGGCCCAGTGTGCCGGGCAGTATAAACGAGTTGACTTCAAATAATTTCAAGCGCATTTCTATACCGCCATAAATAGTGCGGCGGCCGGCAAACCTGTTTTTACGGAACCCCGGAAGATTATTATCAGATCCGATGGTCATTGCCTGGAAGAATTCATAGTTTTTGCTTAACACCCTTCCGCCGCCGAAACGCAATATTGTTACCAGGCCAGCCCTTTCTGTCCAACTGGCATAAATACTCATATCAGATTTGAATGCACTATAGTTAGCACTGTTTTTCACTCCAGCAAGCCCGGTAAACTCATTGTACCAATTTATACCGCGGGTAGGGTAGATTTCATCGTTCTGATTATTGATTAATACGCCAAACTTTCCGCCCATATAGGTTTTCTTTCCAAATAGTGAAGCGGAATCATATCCCAGTTGACGGTACTCCTGAAAGATGGTGTTTTGACTTTTAGCGTAACTATTATTATATACCGCCACATGTGGCCCCAATTGTATATGCAGGATATCAAACAGGCGGCGGCGTATCAGGGCTTCACCCTGCAGCATAGTATGCCTGCTCTGGTAATAGGAGTTGGGTAGTGCGGAGTTAAATCTTGCTTTACTGCCCAGGCCAAAGAAATTATATAATGAAGGGTTTGCATAACTAATATTGACAAGCAGGTCAATATTTCGAGTGATATGGTTAAACTCACCATGGTATTTCGCCTGGAAGGCCCTTCGGTTTGCTGCATACAGTACAGATAACTTTTGATCAGAGGCATAAGGGAAATTGCGGAAACCATAACCGCGGTGCGTAAGTGATGCGCCTACTAAAGTTCCGTCGTCTGTATTCCGTCCAAAAGTGAGATTTGGCCATTGGCTTTCGTTATACTGAAAGCCAAATAAACTGCGTTCATTGACAGTTTGAATTTGTGAGAAACGTTTTTTGCTTTTGCTGGTATGCCTTATAAAGTTGCTGTCGGATTCTGCATCATATAAAAAATTCTCCACGTTGCCCCGTATATCAAAAGTATCGTAGCCCTTGCCGCCAATGATCCGCAGTTTAATCCGGGAAGAAGCACTGTCATCTATTTCAAATACATCATCATCATTCAGGCCATAGAGCCGGATTTCTTTTGTGACTTTCGGATCAAAGACACGGTTGTACATCACGAAACTTGTATCATTGCCTTTACTGCGTGACAGCACTTTAATTTGCAGCCCGTCCGGGTGTCTGCTTACTTTAAAAAATTCCTGCTCATTGCTGCCAATCACATTTACCCTGGAAGAAATGAATTTGTAATATTCTGCGGCAGCTTCCGGTAATTTATTTCTGCGGCTGATGGCCTTGCGGATCATCCTGTCACCGTTAATTACAAAAATTTCGGAGGGCATTGCCTGTATAGATTTCCGTATGACGCTGTCTGTCAGTTTAGCCTGAACAAGTGTAACCGTGCTGTCCCATATCTTTTTGTCCAGTTCCGTCAAGAAGATGCGATCAAAATCACGGGCACTGTAGTTGAACCAGTTTACAGAAGGAATATTACGACGGAACCCTTTCAGATAAGGCAAAAACCGGTTAGTAACCATCTTCATCATAACTCCCTCCGGGTTGAAGAAAGCCTGATCCCTGTCACGGGGAATGGGATAATACAACCTTCCCTTTCCGGTGTCCACACCGCCCCAGCGCCATTGATCGAGGTGGCGATCGAAATCACCAACAATAATATCCAGCAACCTTGCTTCAAGAGCCTTTTGCTGTAATGGCCGGTGGTCATTATCCTCCAGCATTTTGTTAAACAGCTTGGCGGATGTCCTGGTTTCTTTTCCATCAAGGGAAGCATCTCTCTCTTCAAGAATACAAACGTTGTTGGCAAAGAGCGGGCGATATAAACCAAAGGATGGATCGTCGGGCACAAAAACCACTTTGGGTTTTGCCGTTACAATATTGAGGGCCTGGGCCATACCGGGTATTGCCAGGGCTGCATATGGATGTGTGGCTGAATTTATTTCCATGGCCATATCCTGTACAATGGTTTCCCGGAGATTTTCGGGCACGGCTTTTTTCGGGTCTTTATTCAGGCTTCGGAGTATCCATCGCTTGCCTGTCGAATCTTCCAGTTGCAGCGTCTTGGTTTGTTTACCACCGCCCAGGCCCGTTATACGCATGCCGCCCCTTTCCTGACGGATATTGAAAACCTGCATATTTACCGGCGTGTTCCACTCCCTGCGGTAATTTTCGCCCATAAACATTTTTTTCATGCCACCAATGGTGTCATAATCATCGCTTGCCCGGATAGTAATGGTGTCCCTGTATTTTACAAAAGGGTCGGCTACCGGCTGCGTGGAAGTGGTATCCAGTGCTGTAGTGGCTGTATCAATTTTTGCAAAGTTGAACAGCGAAGCTGAATAGGCTTTATTGACAGCAGTATCTTTTACTTCATAGAATGTAAGCGATACGTTCTTATTGAAGGAAACTTCCAGTACGCCGAACCCCTCGGCTGGTGAATTAAAGCGGCTGTTTTTGGCACGGGATGTACGGTTTATTTTACAGCCCCCGCCGCTAACAATGTAGTTTGTATTTTCTTCAACGATATGCTGCAGGTTGTGATCGTGTCCCGAAACAAAGATTACGTTGGGGGCAGATTCCTTTACAGCCTGGGTAACCTGTTTTACCATATCCTGGTAAGCCGGGTATTTTAAATCTTGTGGAGACCCAAATACACTGCGGGATATTGGATAAATAGAGCCAATAACAGGCAGGGGTACGTACAGCGTTTTCTTTAAATCCGTTAGTGGAAAAATATGCTGCTTGAGCGTAAAAAAGCCGCCATGAATTCCATTACTTTTAAAAGGGTGGTGGCAGGCTACTATGACCAGTTTGTTGGCGTTTCTTGCGGCAATATCATTTATTTGTGTAACTAGTTCTTCCTTCGTCTTGCTTTCACAATCCGATTCTATTTCCGGTTTGTCGTGCTCATGTATCCACCACTGGCTGTCGAAAAGGATGAGCGTGATATTGGTACCAATACTGATTTCTTTTGGTCCGGCACACCCGTCTTTTGGATAGAAGTTTACATTTTTTCGTGCCAGTACCAGGTCGGAATATAATTGCTGCCGGACAATTGCTTCATACCCGCCTTCGCGGCCGGCATCCCAGTCGTGGTTGCCCGGGATCATCAGTACCTGGGCTTCTTTCTTATCATCGGCTATCAGGAGTTGGGTATCCAGTACCGCCCTGTCGTTTTGATAATTAGCGGCACCAGCATCAGGCAGCCCATATTTATACAGGTTGTCGCCAAGATAAAGGACAGTTGTCTTTTTGTCCAACGGAATATACTTTTTTACAGCATTAACCACGGGGTGCCTGCCCGAAGCGTCAAACTGACCGGCATCACCGATCAAAATAATGCGGCGACTAATGGTGTCATCTTGTGCAAACACTATGGAGCAGAGAAGCAACATAGTTCCGAGAGAGCCCAATTTTTTCTTCAGCATCCGCTTCACAAGGGAAATGATTTAATAATGAAAGCCGGTATACTCGCAGGCAGGGTAAGCAGCGGCCCTTTACCATAACGCCGGTAATCCTGTTAAAGTTTCCAAATTACTGAAAAGATCAGCCCGAAAGGCTATCAATGCGAAAAAATTAAGAAAGACCGCTTACTAAACGAATAACTATTAAGTGGTATAGGGTAATAAGATATTTGGTAATATTTTTACATGTTCCCGGGATTGTTTAAAAATTATTGTAACTTTTCCGCTCTCACCGTTAAACAAAAAACTGCTTTAAGCAAAACCTGCATTTATGAAACCTCAACGTTTATTTACGTTTTTATGTTTATTTGTTTGTATTCAGGCGAAAACCCAGGTCAAAGGTGATTCGGCCACGGCAGCGGGTTCACATTTTAATGATACGAAAGCCCGGCATTTTTGGATGGGGACTAACTACAGGAAAGAATGGAATACACCCATCACGGTACCGGTATTGAATATGGCGAAAGAGAAAGGAGGCCTGAAACCGATAAAAAAAGGCGGGGGCAAGCAAACAAAGTCACTGCGGGTGGAAGATGCCAATGGAAGACAATACACGTTGCGGTCAATCCAAAAATTTATAACGAGCAAAACGCTTCCCGGTGACCTGATGAGTGAGGCGGCTGCTGACCTTGTTTCGGATGGGGTATCAGCATCTTATCCCTATGCAGCTCTTTCCATGCCAATACTTGCAGAGGCTGCGGGTATCCCTCATGGAAATCCGAAAGTGGTATATATAGGTGACGATCCGGCACTTGGTGAGTTCAGGGAAGATTTTAAAAATACCATGGTTCTGTACGAAGAACGGGCGCCTGACTCTGTAAAGAAATTATTTGACACAGATGAAGTTGCTGATAAATTAAAGGACGATAATGATAATGATGTTGATCAGATAGCCCTGCTCCGGGTGCGGATTCTGGATATGTTTGTGATGGACCTGGATCGCCACGAAGACCAATGGAGCTGGGGTGCCTACGATAATGGAAAGGGTAAAACATATTATCCACTGGCAAAAGACCGGGACCAGGCTTTTTATACGAACCAGGGTTTATTGCCCGGTTTTGTAAAAGGACGCTCACTGGTGCCGCAACTGGAAGGGTTTAAGCCAAAAGCTAAAAGTATCGCCCGCTTCAATTTTGCGGCGAGAAACCTGGATCGGTTCTTTTTAAACCAGCTTACTGAGGAACAGTGGAAAGCCGAAGCCGAACGTTTCCTGAGCAAAATGACGGACGAGGTAATTGAGCGGGCATTGGCGCAACAGCCGAAAGAGATATATGGTTTTTCAGCGGCACAGATTATTCAGACTTTAAAAGAAAGGAAAAAATACATTGTCGACGATGTCATGGAATATTACCGTTTTATTTCTGAAACAGTAAGTATCACCGGCAGCGATAAAAAAGAACAATATTCTGTAACCCGTAACAGTGAAACAGGTACGGTAATGGTGCAGATGTTTAAGGTAACTAAAGAAGGCCAGCTGAGTACAAAAATGTATGAGCGGGTATTTCATCCGCTCATTACAAAGGAAGTCCGTATTTACGGTTTTGATGGGGACGACCAGTTTAAGGTATTTGGTACCAATGATAAAATCAAAGTAAGGCTGATTGGCGGAGGCGGGCAGGATCTGTTCGAAACCGGTGCTGGTGCGCAGCGGGCTACACTGGTATATGACAGCGCCGGTGGTGGAAATAGTATAAAAGGCCGGTTCAAAAACAATATGTCAAATGATTCTGCGGTCAATAGTTTCCAGCGCATTTATTATAAGTACCCGCACCAGTCCATATTTGTTACGCTTGGATTCAACCCTGATGACGGTATTTTTATCGGTCCCACATTTAAATACCTGCGTCATGGTTTCAGAAAAGAACCCTATAAAACACTTCACCAGTTAAAAGCATCCTTTGCTTTTTCCACGAAGGCTGTCAATGCCAGTTACCATGGTGAGTTTATGTCTGTAGCGGGCAGGAATACAGATATCGTTGCGGATATTGGTTATATGGGCCCGAACAACACCACCAATTTTTTTGGATATGGTATGAACACGGTGTACGACAAAACGAAGACAGGCCGGTTCAGGTATTATCGTATCCGCTATGATTTAGGCGATGTGGCTTTGCAGTTGCGTCACCGGTTCTCTGATAAAGTAATGTTTTCGGTGGGCCCGCGGTTCCAGTTCTATCATTATGATTCAACCGATAATCTGAATAAAACGAGGAATGTTGGTGTCAGCCCGATTCCAAGTGGTCTGAATCCGTCAACTTTATATAAACGTCAGGGCTATTTTGGTGCTACGGCCCAGTTATCTATTGATACCAGAAACAGCAGGGCTTTACCTAAAAAAGGAATAAACTGGGTTACTACATTCAACAGTATGTCCGGAACAAATTCCAATAGTTATGATCGGGTAACGCAATTAAATACAGATTTTGCATTCTATTTAGAGCTGATTGGTGATGAGCGCCTGGTATTTGCCGACAGGATTGGTGGTGGTATTACCGGTGGCAGTTCATTTGAATTCTTCCAGGCTCAATACCTTGGCTCGAATGAATATCTGCGTGGATTCCGCCGGGAGCGTTTTGCGGGCCGCAGCAAGTTTTACAACCAGGCAGAGCTGCGTTTAAAAATTGCTAATCTCCAAACCTATTTATTCCCGGCTGCTATTGGGATTTTTGCCTTTGTGGACAACGGCCGTGTATGGGTGAAGAATGATAACGTGAGTAAGATGGCAACGGGTTATGGTGGTGGTGTATGGTTTGCCCCGTTGCGCCGTATTGTATTATCGGTGGCGTATGCCGTAAGTGATGAAGACAAGTTGCCGTTGGTACGGTTGGGCTGGCAGTTTTAAGCATTAAATCTATTTTGTTATTGATAAGCCGCTGGTTTTGCCAGCGGCTTTTTCATTTTCCATTAGTAAACAGGCACCCTCATTTAATCTTCTTTTTTTCGCTGTTCAATCCCCAGCCCCGCCATTACCATTCTTATTTCACCATAGCTGATTGCTGGCGGTAATTTTTCTTTAACCGTTGTGGCGGAACTGCCATCAAAATCTTTTAGAGCTGCTTCAATCAATAAAAAATTTTCCTTACTAACCAGCTCATGAACATTAATATCGCCGCTGCGGACAAACATACTGAGATGGCCTTCTATCGTGGAGATAGCCAGATTTCTTGTTTTCGCTATACCGGCAATTGAATTTCCTTCCTTGTATAATTTAAAACTTTCTGCATGAGAGTCTCCTTTCTTCTTTTTGCTCTCTTCCTTTTGCTTCTTCTCCTTTTTGGGCAATTTTTCGTGCATTAACGAACGGAGATTTCTTTCGCCGCAGTATTGAACAATGATTGCTAAAAAGGATTCTCCATATTGCTTCAGTTTAGTTTCACCGAAACCGTTGATCATCTTTAGCTCCTTTAATGTCTGTGGCAGGTACCTGGCCATTTCATCAAGCGAACCGGAGCCGAGGACCATGTAGATGGGCAGGTTTTTACGAGAGCAGATGGCATCACGCAATTCTTTGAGCTGCTTATGCAATACCGGATGGGGGCTGTTTGTTTGTTTCTGGGAAGCACCGGCATATGCATTTACCTGGAATGCGGGCAGGGTAAAATTTTTCTTACGCTCATGCCAAATAGCCGGACTAAAGCCGCCCGAAAACCCTTCCAACAGGTATTTTGTAACAGCGAGGCGGGCGTATATCTCCCGTATGGCATTATTGTATTCTTTAGCATGCAACATGCTATCCGTAAGAGCAGGCGATTGGGATAACTCTTCAATAACAGTTTGAATGGCGCTAATAAAATGAATAGCTGCTTTTTGAATACGCTCCTGTAATACCGTGCTTTCCTCCGGTATCATGCCGGTGGCAAACTGGGCCTTCAGCCAGGTGTGAAATTTTACGCATGTGTCCTGTAATTCGTTTAGCTTGCCTGTTAAGTTGTCAACCCATGGAATTGTTTCTGTACTAAAGGAGGAATTATTTTCAAACAGGTATTCTTTTAACTCATGGCAATGATTGATAGCGATGCTGAAGTCAAACGTTGTAATTAATAGCTGCTCCTGGTAGTGCCGCCTGGATTCTTCAAGCTCTTGCCTGAGTTTGGCGGATGAAGCTATTTTTTGGGAAAACTGAATAATCCGGTTATCTGTAAACAAACTACCAGCACGGATTTTACTTTTCAATAGCAAACCGTCGAGGCTTGTACAACGGCTCAGCGCTACATATACCTGCCCGGGTGCAAAAGCTTCGCCAGCATCAATAATGGCTTTATCGAACGTAAGCCCCTGACTTTTATGAATAGTAATAGCCCATGCAAGGCGCAATGGAAATTGTGTGAAGGAACCAAGCACATCCTCTTTTACCTGTTGTGAACTTTTATCAACCGTATACCGGATATTCTCCCATTTATCTTTGGTTACTTCAATTTCACTCGGGTCATCACCGCATACCACAAATATTTTCTCTTCTTCGAGTTTAGTAATCGTTCCGATTTTTCCATTAAAATATCGTTTGCCCTTGTCTGCCGTATCATTTTTTATGAACATTACCTGTGCGCCCGGTTTCAGGTACAGCATTTCCTCAGCAGGATAGGCATTGCCGGGAAAATCGTCTTTGATTTCAGCTTCATACTGTATCGTTTTCCCTTCTAAATTATTCAGGGCTGCGAGGTTGATATTTCTTGCCTGTTCATTATGTGTGGTGAGGATAATATATCCGTCGTCTTTGCTTCTTCTTATCTGCGGCTGATACCTGCTTTCCAGAATTTGAAGGCCATCATCGTCCAGTTCATTATTGCGTACCTGGTTTAGCACACGGATAAATTTTTCTTCGCTTTGCCGGTATATTTTATCAAACTCAATATATAATGGTGGTTCCTCTTTCAGCACATGGCTGCTGAAGAAGTAGGGACTCTCATAATAATCTGCCAATAGTCTCCACTCGGTATCTTTTATCACAGGTGGTAGCTGAAACATATCGCCGATAAATAAAATTTGCACGCCGCCAAAGCGTTCATACGGCCTTTTGCGAAAATGACGCAGGATAATATCAACCGCATCCAGCATGTCGCATCGCACCATACTGATCTCATCTATTATCAGCAGTTCTAACTGACGGAGCAATTTTCTCTTTTCATCATTAAATCGCAGGCGGCCGATCAGGTTGTGCCGGTTGTTGGTTTCTTCTCCGGAGGAGGAAAATCCTGTACCGCTTGTTGCCGGAATAAATGGGGAAAAAGGCAATTGAAAAAAGGAGTGGATGGTTACTCCTCCGGCATTGATGGCGGCTACGCCTGTTGGCGCCAGTACAGCCATTTGCTTGGGACAGGTTTCGCGGATATATTTTAAAAAAGTTGTCTTTCCTGTACCGGCTTTCCCGGTGAGGAAAATGTTACGGCCGCTTTGATTAATCAGGTCGGCCGCTAATTGAAATAAAGTGTTGGACCTATCGGGAGTGAATGTTGCCACGGGATTAGTTTTTTTGCCACGGATTACACAGATTAACACAGATTTTTTTTAATCAACACCTAAAGCGGTAGATTAAAAAACAAGCCGTTTGTGCTCAAGGCTTCTTTTTCCAAAATTAATAATCAAACCAACTTTACAATCGGCTGCTTTCATATAGTTCAAGGTTTGGGAAATATGGTCCGATGAAATGCCATTATTTGTTGCCTTAATCTCTACGATGATATTATCAAACATAATAAAATCGGCAAAATATTTATGCCGCAACCTTTTGCCTTTATACGGAATTACATATTCTTTTTCGCGACAGACCGGCGCTTCGGACAGAGAAGCCTCTATTTCCAGTGCATCTTTATATACAATTTCTGAAAAACCAAAACCAAGCAATCTATGTATCTCCATGCACATACCAATAATCCTGAATGTATCGTTTTTCTTAAGTAGTTTTTCCATATTGTTAAAATATTAAGCCACGGATTATACAGCCTGATTCCGGTATGACCGAAGGTCATTATCCGTGTTAATCTGTGTAATCCGTGGCTAGTAAAAAATTAAGCTTCAGCGGCTGTGTTTGCTCCAAGCATCAGTAGTTCGCTGACCTGGATTTCGGTGATGTAGCGCTTATTGCCATCCTTATCATCGTAGCTGCGATTGACCAGCTTACCTTCGATGGCCACTTCCTTGCCTACACTCAGGTATTTTTCGGCAATCTCGGCCAGTTTGCCCCACATGATCAGGTTGTGCCACTGCGTTTCCTTCACCTTTTCGCCTTTCGCATTGCGATAGACTTCTGTAGTGGCCATGCGAAAACTGGCTTTCTTCTTGCCACTTTCAAAGGTTTTTACTTCTGGCGTGTTACCCAGGTTGCCAATCAATTGCACTTTGTTTTTTAATGCGTACATAACTTTAAAATTTGTGCCCCTGTTTCCGCCGCCCGGCGGAGTTTCCAAGAGCGGTTTAAAAATTTGTTTATTTCAGCCAACCGTTGTTTGCGATTGACAGGACAAAGATGATAGCACCAAAAAGCCAGAGCCGGAGATTAAGCCTTTAGCTTCGGATATAAACAGATTTATCCGTTTATAAACGTTTATATATATAAATTTTCTTTTATTTTACGGACAGTAAATTATTCAGCATGAAGATGTTACAAGCTAAACACCCCGCAAGAAACTGTTTGACATGTGACAAGCCTGTCAAAGGCAGATCGGATAAAAAATTCTGTGATGACTACTGTCGTAATAACTATAATAATCATCTCAAACTGTCTGACAGTAATATAGTGCGGCTGATTAACAACGTCCTGACTAAAAACCGGCGGATATTGCAGTCGCTGCTGCCAGAGGACAGGGAAACATATAAAATAACAAGAGACAACCTTCTTCTTAAGGGGTTTTCATTCAAATACATCACCCATATTTATACTACGCAAACCGGCAAGGATTATTTCTATTGTTATGAGTATGGGTACCTGCCGCTCGATAATGACTGGTTCCTGATTGTAAAACGAAAGGCAGAGTAGCCGTATATTAAAAAATTAATATTATCTTTTGGTTGCCATGCCACCCAAAAGACTGCTGTTTTACCTCTTACTGATTTTATCAGGTGCAACTTCATTTAGCCAGCAACCCAAATTGTTATTCCCAATCGGGCATACCAGGCCGGTATTATCTGCGGCATATAGTCCGGATGGAAAAAAAATCATTACCGTTGGGGTAGACGGTACGGCCAAACTATGGGAAGCAGCAACGGGTAAACTGCTAAAGGATATTAAAGCAGGCGGCGATGCTTCAATAACTTTTGTGTTGAAGGCGGATTTTATACATGGCGGAAAAAGGATATTGGTTGAATACGAAGGATTAAATAACGTCAAGATATTTGATGCAACAACCGGCGCCAATGTTTCTGAAGCATGGCACCTAAATTACCAGGATGCACAAAGCATTACTAAACTTTTTGATAAAAATGGCGATAATGTATTAGCTGATACCAGTACGACACCCGGCGAAACAAGAATGGCCCTTTATTCGCTGGCTACTGGAAAAAAAGTGAGCCCATTTTTTAAGGCATCACCTGTGTATTTTGATAAATATGTTTTGTCACCCGATGGAAAAAAAATGGTAACCTGTGGTGAAGACAGCAGCCTTCGGGTTTATGATGTGGCCAGTACCAGCCTTTTAAAAACCTTCCGCATACATACGGCTATTACTGTTAATGAGGTCGCCGTCTTCAGCCCTGACAATAAAAATTTCCTGCTGGCAGTAACTGACTCGGACCCGGAAATTATAAATATAACAACGGGTAAGCGAACAATCTTAAAAGGCGATAGTACTATACCCGGAATGCGGCAGTATTTCCGTTTCAATCATGACGGAACAGTTGTATACCGGCTTTCAAGCGATGGGCCTGGTATCCAATGGTCGCCTTTGAATGATTATTATGAGGGCCTGTCCATAACGGGATGGAATACAACTACCGGGAAACTGGTGAAGCATTTGAATCAGCTTTCATATGCAGACAATGCTGCTTTCATGAGCCCTGACGGAAAAAAAATACTGGCAGCATTACAGGACAGCACGGTATTAGTGATGAATGCTGGTACCGGACAAAAGGAATTTCTCCTTTCCGGCTTTTCTGGTATTGTGAAAATGGCCCGGTTTAACAAGGAGGGCAAGCAAATACTGGTTGTAACAAGCGATAATTCGGTTAGTATATGGAATGCGTTGACGGGAAAAATGATAAGTAACCAGCCGGTTTCTGGTTTAAGAATTAATGATGCCAGCCTGAGCCCGGATAATAAATATCTGCTGATGGCCTGCCAGGATAGCACGGTCAAAATATGCCAGGTGGGAAAAGCAAATGTTATTACTGAATTAAAAGGGCGGACGAATAATTTGGAAAGGGCATGGTTTACGCCCGATGGAAAAAAAATAATCGTAAAATCTTCCGGACGCTACCTGCAATGGAATATTGAAAAAGGAAATATTTCACGGGTCTACCCCGATGCAAATGTTGATTCTGGCGGTGCTGCAGACCCATATCACCCCTATGGTACCACACCCCGGAGTGCCGATGGCAGCAAGGAACTCGCCTGGGGCGCCGACATAATTAATGTGACGAACAACAATGGGCCGCAACCCCCACCTTACTGGAGCGGTGTGGAGGACAAAGAAATATACTATGACGTCCGTTTTAGCCCGGATAGTAAAAAATTATTGGCAGTAAGCGCTAATAATGTGCTGAAGCTGTTTGATATCAAAACATCACAACCTATACTCACTTTTGTTTCTATTGACAGTACCGATTTTTTAGTTGCAGATGCCGAGGGACGGTACGACGGTACTGATGCAGCCCGGAAATTGCTTTATTATACCTGTGGCACTGAAGTAATCGAACTGCAGCAGGTAAAGGAACAACTGTGGGTCCCTGGCCTGGCGCAACGGGTGAATAATTTTGAAACAGTTAATGGGGTTACGCTTAAAGAACTTGGACTATGCGGCCTTACACCAGCTATCGAAGATTTCAGTAATAAGGACAACTATTATTTTAAAATAAAACCGGGAAGGGGCGGTGTTGGTGAGACAGCTATCAGCGTAAATGGTATCCGGGCATTCACCTTTCAACCGCAGGAATTACAAAAAGAAACAGATGGATATGCAGTACGTATTAAAAAAGAAGTGCTGTCCTCTTTCTTCACCGACAGCGAGGAGAATACAATAGCGGTAACAGCACTTACATCAGATGGTGCAGTATCTTCCCGCAGGTTGTTGCTCACAGAAGACCCGGGTAAAGAAAAGCGGGAGCCTCCCCAGTTTTTTGGCATTATGGTGGGCGTAAGTGATTATAAAGGATCGTCCATTGACTTAAATTATGCAGCAAAAGATGCTGTGTCATTAGCCGAAACAATAGCAGCATCAGCAACAAAATTACTCGGAAAAGAAAAGGTACATATCTACAATATGGTAACCCAGAGCGGGAAAACATTTCCTGAAAAGAAAGCGATCAAGAAAGTTTTTGATGAAGTGGCTGCACAGGCTAAACCAAACGATATCCTCTTTATTTTTTTATCAGGTCATGGCGTAATGAATGATAAAGACAAGCAGTTTTATTTTATGACTTCAGAAGCCTCATCACTCACCGATGAAACACTGTATAAAGCGGTTGGTATCAGCATGACTGAGTTGACAGACTGGATAAAACCCCAACTGGTAAAAGCGCAGAAACGGATATTGATATTAGATGCCTGCAATAGCGGACAGGCTATCAATGATCTGATAAAGACCGGTCTTAGCAGACCAGGACTGCTGGCTGTAAAAGGAGACGGCGGTGCACAATTAAAAGCGATCGAACGTTTGAATGAGAAGTCCGGCTTATTTGTACTGTCTGCTTCAGCGAGTTCGCAATCAGCTTTTGAGTCAGATGCGTATGAACATGGCTATCTTACCTATGCGTTGCTGAAAACGGTAAAAGAAAAACCGGATGTGCTGGAGAATGGGAAATACCTGAACGTAAGCCGGTGGTTCAATACAGCAGCGCAGGCTGTGTCAGCCCTCGCAAACCAGGAATCCTTGTCAAAGCAGGAGCCACAGGTGGTGAGCAACACAGACTTTAATGTGGGCCTGGTAGACAAAGAAATAATAGAAGGAATATTACTGAAAGATATCCTGCCACTTTTTGGTCCAAGCGCATTTCAGAATGCAGATGAAACGGCTGACGGCGATAACCTCTCTATCAGCCGGCTTATGAATGAAGAGCTGGCAAAGGCTGCATCCAAAGAAAGTGAACGCACCATAAATTACAACGGCATAGCCGATAATCCCGGCAGCTATACCCTGAGTGGCCGTTATGATGTGATTGGTGACAATATTTTCATCCGGGTAAATCTCAAGCGAAATAATATAGTAGAATACCGTATCCAGGAGAAAGGGTCAAAAGACAATGAAGCTCAACTGGTAAAAGATATAATAGGAAAAGTGTTGGTCTATATGAAGAAATAAAAGTCCTTCCCCCATCTTTGGGCTATACCTGAAACGCTGCTACATTTGCAGCATGAGCAATCCAGTCATTTGTATCGGCGCCGCATTTATTGATGAACTCTTTCATGCGAAAGAAGAAATGCTCCTGGCCACCACCAATAATGCCACCGTAACGAAAACGGCCGGTGGCGTAAGCCGCAATATTGCACACCAGCTGGCCCTGCTGGGTGTACCTGTTCAGTTAATCAGCGTATTTGGCAACGACAGCGATGGCGACTGGCTGAAAAAAGTATGTACCGATGCCGGTGTAAAACTGGACGGTGCGATTACCAAAGAAGGCCTGAGTGGAAAATATACCGGCATATTAAATGTGGATGGTTCACTGTTCTCCGCATTTTTAACTAATGCGGCCATTCAGCTGATTACCCCTTATCATTTAGGTAAACATATTGAGCTGTTAAAAACCGCCTCCTTTATACTGGCCGATGCGAATATCAATGTGGACACGGCTGAATGGTTGCTGGCTTTCAGCAATGAGAATAATATCCCGTTTATTATCGAGCCGGTATCAGTACCGCCTGCACGCAAGTACCGCAACGTGAACCTCAGTGGGTTGTATATGATAACGCCCAATGAAGATGAACTGCCGGTGCTTTGTTCGGAAAAAGCATTCTTTACCCAGCAGCAGGTGGATGAATTGCTGAGCAGGGGCGTGAAATATATCTGGCTGCACAACGGTAAACACGGCTCTGCATTGTATAGTCCCGACAAATCTGTTTCCCTGCATGCACCTTCTATCGATGTATTGGATTGTACCGGCGCCGGCGATGGATCACTATCCGGATTTATATTGGGTAAATACCTTGGCAAAGAAGATGCTGACTGCATGAAACTGGCGCATACATTATCAGCCGAGATATTGCAGGTAAATGGCGCTATTGCCACGCATCTTACGCAGGAGAAATTATTGGGTCAGGTGGGTAAATATTATCCTGCCTGATGAATTCCTTTTTAGCCATACACCCCACCGTTCAGGAGGCATTAACAAGCGGCCGGCCTGTAGTGGCATTAGAGTCCACCATCATTTCACATGGCATGCCTTACCCGAAGAATGTGGAAACTGCATTGGCTGTTGAGAAAGTGGTAAGGGATAATGGCGCTGTGCCTGCCACTATTGCCATCATGAACGGTAAGTGCCATGTTGGTTTATCGGCGGAGCAGTTAGAATTTTTTGGCAAGGAAAAAAATGTATGGAAGGTAAGCCTGCGGGACATGCCTTATGTGGTTAGCCAAAACCTGTATGGTGCTACGACTGTTGCGGCTACCATGCGTATTGCAGCGATGGCCGGGATAAAAATATTTGTCACCGGCGGTATTGGCGGTGTGCACCGTGGTGCGGAAAGCAGTATGGATATATCGGCCGATCTGACGGAGATGGCCCAGACTTCCGTGGCTGTTGTATCCGCAGGTGTTAAATCTATTTTGGATATTGGTTTAACATTGGAGTATTTGGAAACAATGGGTATTCCTGTTGTTACATACGGACAAGATGAGTTCCCGAGTTTTTATTCCCGCAAGAGCGGTTTTAAATCTCCTTTACGCTTGGATACGCCGGAAGAAATTGCTGCACTGCTGCAAACCAAGTGGAAACTGGGATTGGATGGAACTGTTTTAATTGCCAACCCTGTACCGGCTGAACAGGAAATTGTAGCTGAAGAAATGGAGGCGCATATACAGGAAGCACTGGCTGCGGCAAAAGAGAAAAATATTTCAGGAAAAGAAGTGACACCATTCCTGTTGCAGTATATCGCCAATCATACTAAGGGAGAAAGCCTGGAGGCAAATATTGCATTGATAAAACATAATGCTAAAGTGGGGGCAAGGATAGCCGTGGCTTTTATTGATTAAAACATTTTCCGTATTTTGATGTGGTGATGTTTATTTCAGAAATGTTTTTATTATAAGTGAGAAAAAGTGATTTGAATAAAAAAGCAGGCCAACGTATCATTGAAATACGTGAAAAGAAGCACTGGAGCCAGTCTGACCTTGCCAGGGCCTGTGGCAAAGACCGCCAGGCGATTGAAAAAATAGAGAACAGCAAAGTGAACCCTACGCTTTATACCTTGTACGAAATTGCCCAGGCGTTGGAAGTACCACTTAAAAAGTTGGTGGACTTTGATATGGGCACCGAAGATTAATCAGCATATAAGATGCTTGGCTGCAAATGCAAAATAGCTCAACAATACTATTGGTACTGCTCTTTGCCGCTTGCGGTGAATCAAGTGTGAAGAAAACCAAATCGAAGAAACCTGCTACCACCACTGAGCAATCCAAGCCGGTTACTATCAAACTACTTCCGCTGGGAAAAACCACATCCGCATTTATACAGAATACATTCTCCCAGTTAAAGCAAATTGTAAAAAATATTGAACTGCTGCCGCATGAAGAGATGCCTGCTGCGGCCTGGTATGCACCAAGGCTACGGCACCGGGCTGATACACTAATAGCCTGGATGAGCCGGAGGGCAAAAGATAATGAAGTGTATTTAGGAATTACGAGACAGGATATCAGCACCACAAAAGGGGATAATCCTGATTCGGGTATAATGGGCTTGGGCTATCAGCCAGGTAATGCATGTATTGCTTCAGATTTTCGGCTGCGAGACAAAACCAACTTCTTTAAAGTCGTTATCCATGAACTGGGCCATACTACCGGCCTGCCACACTGCCCGGAGAAAACCTGTTTTATGCGGGATGCAGAAGGCGGCGATCCGACAGGGGAGGAGAAAGAATTTTGTATAAAATGTAAAGCACATCTCACCATCAAGGGCTGGAAACTCTAAGCTTAAACCCTGTTGTATCCTTTTGCTTTTTTCTCTTTTACCATCTTTTCTTTTTCTTTTGCTGCCGTTTCATAGTCGCTAAACGATTTTACCTGCACCTGTCCCTTGGTACCTATTCGCCCAAATCGTACAACCAGTTTATTTTCCTGCACAGCAGCTTCCCAGAATTTATTACTGCTTCCATCAGCAAGCTCGAGCCGCTCAAAATGAAGACCATCAAAACCTGGTAGTGCAGCTGATTGGACAGGTTGTTTCATTTCTTCCGGCATCGTTTCTGTAATAGCGACTGCAACTCCTGTTGTTAGTATACTGCTTGCCTTTTCTTCCGCTGCCTCTTCCTTGACAGGTTCTTCTTTTATTTTTTTTATAATCAGCTCCATTACTTTATCGGGCTGCTGCAACCAGTCTTTGGCAAACACGTTTATGCTTTTCCAGCCAAATGCCTCCAGGATGGCCGGACGCTGGTAATATTGTTCTACAAGATTGGTATTGCTGTAGTGTTTATCATCGTCTATCAATACACTCATAGTGTACTCCTCATCACTTGTATTTGTTTTAATGGCCAGTGAGCATTTGAAACCGGATTGTCCCACCTGCTCGGCTACTTCGTAGCCCAATTGTTGCAAGCGTTGCTTTATTTCTATCAGTACAATAGTCTTCGCTGCTTCTTCTGTCTTGCCGGTTTTATTAATTACCAATCCATCAAGTATGGTACGGGCTGTTTGCATATTACCGTTGCTTACATGCTCTGCATATTGCAAAAAGCGGCGGAAATAATTTGCCCCTTCATTGTATTCATTCGTGATATTGAAATGTTTAATGCTGCTTATTACCGCCATATGTTTTTTGGCCCGGCTGAAGATCACATTCAACCGCTTTTCACCTCCTTTTTTATTGATAGGCCCAAAATTCATAATCATTTTCTTCTTGGCATCGAAGCCATAGCAAACACTCATGATGATGATATCCCGTTCATCGCCCTGTATATTCTCCAGGTTCTTGATGATTAACCCCACAAATTGGTCATCTTCTGTGCGGGCATAGGCATCTTCCAGCAGGGCTTCAAATGCTGCATCCGTTTGTGCCAGTGCCGTCAACGCATCTTCAATAGTTTGTTGTTGTTCCTGGCTGAAAGCCACAATCCCGATGCTTTCTTCCACTTTGCGCTTCAATAATTCCCGTACCAAGTGGGCGATATAATTGGCTTCATCCTGGTTATTCCTTTTTTCATAGATACTGTTGGGGTGAAAATGGAAACTGATACTGCGATCGTACAAGCAATCTGCAAAAGTTGCTGCATCCTCCGGCCGGGCAACTTCAATTACCTTTTTCTCTTTATGGTGGATTGTTTTATCTGGTATCGTTAATAATCCTGCATCATAAAATGCATGGTTACTATAGCTGATTAATGTTTCGTAGCGGCTCCTGTAATGCCAGCTCAACATCGTACTGCTGAGTTTGCGGGCACCTTGAACGAGCAGGCTATCAGCATCGGCGCTCAGCAATTCATCATCGCTCTCTTCATCCGATGATTCCAGGTCGTCAGGGTCTTCTGCCCGGGCCGTAAAGAAATTTGTAGGCGGCATTTGCTTATCATCGCCAACAATAATGGTTTGCGGGCTGCGGTACAAAGCAGGGATACCTTCTTCCAGTGTTATCTGGCTGGCCTCATCAAAAATGACTACATCGAAATAGTTTGTATCTAATGGTAAGCTGTCGCTTACACTTAACGGGCTCATCAGCCACACGGGCTTAATGTCTTTTAGCACCAACCCGCTCTCTTTGGCGCTCAGTTCACGGATACTTTTGTAGCGCATGCTCTTGCCAAATTCATTCTCCAGTATTTTTCTTCCCTCGTTATAGTTTTTCTTGAAAACCTTTTGTTCAGCATTCAACTGGCTTACAGCCGTGTTGCTCAACTCAATATTCTGAATGAAGCGCTTACGGATACGGCTGCGGATTAGACCGGCATTCAACTGCAACAGTTGCTGGTAGCAGCGCTGTATTTGCTTTACGGCATACTCCATCGCCTGAATATCTGTCGCAGCAAAGGTTTTGTTTTCCTGGTAAACCTGCTGCAGGGTTTTGTGGGCCATGCTTGCTTCAGCCTGCACAGGGGTAAGCGGAATAGTGCGCAATGCATTTTTAACCGGGGTAGGTAATGCAGCAAAACGCCTCAACGCCGGCAATAATTCCTGCAGGCTTTCTGTATTCATCGCAATACTTTCCAACTCATCCTGTATAATGGATACGGGTTTGCTGCCATAATCAACCAGGCATTGTTGTAACTGTATTTCGAGCTGGTGGAGCGTATTGTTTAATTTATATAGTCGCTTTACGATATTATTCGCTTCGGGATGTGCCAGCAGGTAGTCAATTTCTTTATCTCCCTGTTTGCTGCGCAATGTTTCAATGGAAAGATAAGTGAGCTCGATATTATCTACCTGGTATTGCTGTTGCAGCTCTTCTTTGTTTTTTGCCACGGTATTAGCCGCAGCATATTCCTGCTGAAGTTGTTGCAACACCTGGCTGTACCTTGGTTTTACCTGGTGCTGGTTAAAGTCGTAACTTTCTTTGAGTTGCCTTTTTAATCGTCTCCATCCGCCATTCAGGAAACTAAAGAAGGAGGATTCGTTTTTTGCAGCTATCTCAATGGCAGCCGATACGTCCTGTTCACTTAGTTTGTTTTTCCAGTTGCTGTTCGTTTGTTGTGCCTGCTTCAGTTGCTTTTCTAAGTCTTTATGTTGCCGGATTTGTTTGTCCAGTTCTTTTGCTTCTTTATTTGCCGTATTCACCAGGCGCAGGTTATCATGTTCGGCCAGGGGATACAACAGTACTGCATCCTGTACAATGTTTCGGAGTTGCGCTATATAAGCACTGTGCCCCGGGGCAATATTATTTTCTTTAAAAGCGGCAGTAATTTCAGCCAAGAGGTTTTTGGCATGTTGCGTTAATCTGTCCAGTAAGTTCAACGGGCTTTCTGCCTCTAATACCCCATCGCTCAATTTGCTCAAAGGATGCTCAGCAAAGGCCGGGTCGGCACCACTTTCTTCCAATACTTTACTCAATTCTGTTATCGTTTCACCAAACCCGATCCAATGTCCATACGCAGGTAAAATTTCCTGCTGCTTTGGCTGCAGCGCAACAATATTCTTTTTAAGTTCAATGACACGGTCTATCAGTTTTCGAACGGTTATACCTGCGTCAGTGGGTGCAGACAGGTGGATGTTGTGAAAACGTTGCAGCAATGCTATCTGCTCATTCATCTGCATCAGCACCGCATTTCTCTTTACCTCAATGGTGGTGGCGTCCATCGTATTCTTGCTGAACGCTTCGTAGGTGCTTTTCAGGTTTTTTATAAATTCCCGTTTATCCCCCTGGCTATCGTGTATATAACAGCAAAGCTCATCCAGTTCATTTTGTTTGAGCCGGTGATACACCACATCAAGTGCGGCTCTTTTTTCACAAACAAATAATATGCTTTTGCCCCGGGCCACATAATCAGCAATCAGGTTGGTGATGGTCTGGCTCTTGCCGGTACCGGGCGGACCTTGTATAATATAACTTTCGCCACTGCGGCTGTGGAGGATGGCCTGTGTTTGTGTTGGATCGGCGGTTATAACGTGGTGCCATTCATCCGGTTTATTTAAATCATAAACCTGCTCTTTAATGTGCTTTGGCTGGTTGCTAAACAGGGCATCGAAAACTTCATTCCGGATTTTATTGTCAATAACCTGGTTGTAGTCACGCACCAGGCTCATTTTTTTGTAATTGAAATTGCCCAGTACAATATTGCATACATCAAATTCCCAGCTGTAAGGATTGCTTTCACTTTCAGCCATCTCGTACAGTTCACGTTCTTTTGTCTTTCCTGTGAGCTGATGTGAACTAAGTTTGATATCATCATTGATTAAAAACTCCAGGTAGGCGGCACGGGGTTCGATTCGTTGTCTGAATATCTCCAGGCCTAAAGGCTTATAATGCTCGGTGTGGTAACTATAGGAAATATTTTTGTAACTATCCAGGCCACCGGTTTTTCTCAGCCTCTTTTTGTAGTTGTTTACAGTTTGCTTTGCAACACTATGAACTAGTTTGATTTTGGGTTTATCGGTATAGTGCAATTGTATACCCTGATTAGCTGCATCAATTTGTGCTTTGAGCAGTTGATAAAATTGTTCCAGTTCCATGTCATCCAGGTCTACAAAGTCAGGCAGTTTAATTCCATACAATTCCCTCAGCTGGTTGGCCAGTACAGGATTTACCTCAGCGGCATTATCCAGCACTTTCATAGTGTAATGATCTTCCTTTAGCCGTTTAATTTTTTTTAATTCAACGGGGATAAGGAGTAAAGGGCTTTGTATCCGTTCGTGTGCATCTTCTTTCAGGTTGTGCCAGTTCAGGAAAGCAATGACAAGCTTTAGCTGGCTGAATCCATACTCATTGATATCCCGCTGGCATTCTGTTCTTATTTTGTCCAGGGTAGATGAAAGGTATATATGGTCTTCAAAACGGAGGTACTTATTCAGCACTATTTCTTTCATCCCTTTTACTTTGGCCGATACATCGTTGTTCCAGGTAAATAGTAAATCGGGACGAATACTCTGGTAGTGCAACACCATGGGCACACTGCTAACGGTAAGATTTACAAACCGCATATTCGGTTTATAATAAAGCAGGCGGTTGCGGCGGCTGGTATCGAACAGGCGGTTGCGAAGCTTATTCAGGATAAACTGGTTTTTTTCCTTAAGCTCTTTGTTTATCCAGCCTGCCACTTTGCTCAGGTCTGTTTGTTTTTCCGGATCATATTCGCGGTAATGCTTCAGGCGATGGATGACATCATACAGATCAGCAGTACGTTTATTCCGATCCAGCTGCGTCATGTCAGTAATTAATGTACTGATAGCTGGGTGAATGCGCTGGTTGAACTGAACAGGGTTATTCCTGTATTGAGCGAATAGTTTTACATCATCCTCATCATACAGGTTCAGGCTCAGGGCCATGCTGCCCAACACAAGTCCCAGGCAGAAAATATCTGTTTGCGCATCATGATGTCCCAGCAGTATTTCAAAACAGGTATATCCTTTAACAAAAGCCGGATGTTGCAAAGGCTCATTCGTATGCAAGTGGACCTGTAGGTCTTCAATTTTATAACTCCCTTGATCTACATCTGTTTCTATTTTGCTTTGGCCGACAATATCAAATTGTACTGATTTATAAGCAGCAAAAAGATCGTCTAATTGTTTCGTGGCTGCTTTTCCTTCATGTGTAAGCGTTTCATCAATATCAGCCCGGTTGGCGCTTATAAAGAGGGTCTTTTCATGGTCAAAGGGGGCTACGGTACCTGTTTCATGAAAGCTCAGTACTTCCTCGAATAGAGGCAACACAAAAGCAATGACGTCATCTGTGGCATAACTGCCCTTGTCAAAAGCGGTTTCAATAAATTGATGAAAATATATCCTCGAATTTACCATGTTGTGGCCGGGTGTTTTATTCGTAAATCTGTTCGCCATCATTTTCTTTTACTTCATAGTAGGCTGACAGCATTCTTTGTTTATACTGCTGAAGTTTCTTATCGCTGAACTTCATTTCTTTTTTGATGATTGCATCGAAAGTGTCTTTCAGGTTTACATCTTCGGCAAACTGGAAAGCCCAGCCCGACGGGATTTCTTCGAGTGTGGCATCCAACAGTACAAAATCGAGCAATACATACGAGAGATAGTCCTTTACACTTTGATGGGATGACTGTATAGCTTCGGCAAAAGCTGGAGTAAGCAGTGCTTGCCCGTCCAGGGAAAAATCTGTAAAGTATTGTTTGGCCAGGCTCATGACCATCGTGCTTTGAAACCATTTTGGTTTAAGAAACAGTTGCAGGAATTTCCTTGTTTGCCCAGCCAGGTCTTTTTGCCGGAATATATCCAGTTGGTCTAGGTCGCTTATGCCTTCAATCATGCGGATGATGGCTGGTTCTGCCTCTTCTTTTTTTTCATGCCATAGTTGTATGGCTTTGGCCCGAATAAAATTTTCCGGGTGTGATATACCCGCTGTTTTTAAGCCATTTTCCTGTTCAAAAATTTCATCGGCCTGTTTGAGATAGCTCTCATCATTTACACGATCAAGGCTTGTTGAAATCTTTACCAACGAGGTGATAACGGGGCCAGTTTTTTCCAGTACGCTATAAGCACCACGGTCACAAAATATTTCTGTATATAACCGGAACAGCCGTGCTGTTTCGAAATAAGAAGCCTCACTGCTGTAATTATTGGCAATAGATGTGATAATGCGATCGGCAATTTCCATCTCGCCTTCCAGCATGGAGTAGAGTTTTACATGGGCGAGTTCATGTGCCAGTACGGCCAGTAGTTCTTCATCATTGAGCAGTTTGGTTACTGAACCACTGAATACAATATGGGCTTCACCTTCCAGGAAAATGATGCTGGCATTTAATTCGTCCGTGTATTGCGCCTGGTATACGGAGACGGGCAGGGCCTGCAAACCGAGTTTTTCTTTGGCAATAATTATCTTATCATAGATATACGCATCAGCAACCGGATCAAATTTGTAGGTGTTTTTCAGCAGCTCGGATTTAAATTGCTTTAACTGCGTTTCTTTGTTTTTTGCCGTCGCAAAATATTCCCAGGTTTTTGACTGGGACTTGAAATGTTCTTTTACTTTTTGATGATAGGGCAGTGCTTGCAGCATGTATACTATGATTGGGCTTACAAATTAAGAAAATATACAGACCTGCAGAAGAGGGATTCGGTCTGCGCAACTCGGATTCAACAGATTAGTTTTTCACTTCGATTACAGTTCTAAGCCTCAAATCGGTGGATGAGGCGCCAACCATAATTTTAAATTCACCCGGCTCCACCTTTTTTTCCATTTTGTTATTGAGCATGGACAGCATGTCTGGAGTGATATCAAAGGAAACTGTCTTTTCTTCACCTGCTCTTAAATGGATACGCTGAAAACCTTTGAGTTCCATCACAGGCCGGGCCATGGATGACAGCATGTCCCGGATGTATAGTTGCACCACTTCATCGCCATCCCTGGACCCTGTGTTCTTAATTGTGGCTGTCAGGGTTGCAGATTTATCGGCGCTGATTATATTTTTACTCAGGTTGATATTGCTATAGGCAAATGATGTGTAACTCAATCCATGGCCAAAAGGATAAAGGGGCAGTCCGGTTAAGTTATTATAATCATCTCCGCGGCCGGTTGGTTTGTGATTGTATACTAAGGGCAGTTGTGCTTCGTGCACCGGAAAGGTAACAGGCAACCGCCCCGCCGGATTATAATCACCAAATAGTACATCTGCTACGGCATGTCCGCCTTGCTCACCGGGATACCAAACATCAACTATAGCATCAATCTTATTCATCCAGCCGTTCATGGTAACGGCACTGCCTCCAATCAATACAACCGTTACGGGTTTGCCAGTGGCTGTTACCGCCTTAATCAACTCCTCCTGGTGGCCTGGCAACGAAAGCATGGCCCTGTCCTGAAACTCGCCTTCGGTAATACCAGCAACAATGATGGCTGCATCGGCCTGCCTGGCTATGGCAACAGCTTCATTTATCTTTTGTTGCCATTTAATGTCAGCACCGATGTTCCAAATTAGTTTAATAGTGGCATTTCCTTTCGGTTCATAAAACTCAACTTTCAGATTATAGGATTTTCCTTTCTCAAAGAAGTAGTCTGCCACTTTTGTATTGTAAGATTGTTTCTGCCAGTTATCTATTACCAGTTTATTATTAATATATAGCCGGAACCCGTCATTGCCCTCCAGCCCGATTTTGTAGTTGCCTGTTACAGGCGATAGCAACTGACCTGTCCAGCGGGCAGAATAAAAATCTGCATCCATACCTGTACCGGGGCCAAATAATGTCCAGCGAAAATCAATGGTTTTATCCGTTCGTTTTAATACCGGCGTGCCGTTCAGTGCAATATTGGCAAAGTACTCAGCCTGTAGCCCTTCCGCCTTATTACTTTTTAATTGTGCGGCAGGGACGACTACATAATCATTGCTGTTGCGGCCACAGCCCGGTGCATAAAGGACTTTGCTATGCCTGCCGATTTTTTCTTTAATCCCATCAAGTATACTCACCTTGTTACTCCCGGGCCCGCTATAACCTCCCAGTCTTGCTTCAACAGCATCAAGGCCAATGACAGCAACAGAACGAATAGTTTTGGAAAGAGGTAAGGTATTCTTTTCATTCTTTAGTAATACAATTGATTCCTGGGCTGCTTTACGTGCAATTTCTTTATGGCTGTCATCCATTTTAATTTCTTCCGGTACATAGGGGTTTTCAAAAAGCCCCAGTTCAAACTTTGCACGCAATACCCGGGTCACTGCATCATTGATGCGGTTACTGTCAATACGGCCATCTAAAAAAGACGGGATGAACAGTGTGTGGTGTTTGTATTCTGTTTGGAAAATCACATCCAGTCCACCGCTGATAGCATGCTGTCCGCTGGCAGGATAATCTTTCGCCGTGTTATGCAGCACTACTTCGCCACCTACAGCGTTTGCATCGGAAATAACGAACCCGTTGAAGCCCCACTGATTTTTTAATTTTTCAGTAAGCAGCCAGTTATTAGCAGAAGCAGCTGTTCCGTTTAAAGAATTGTAAGCAGTCATTATCGATCGGCTTCCCCCTTTTTCAATACAGGCTATGAATGGCGGCAAATAAATTTCTTCCAGTATGCGTTCGTTTAAATGAACAGGATAACTGTCACGGCCGCCATCACCCACATTGGCAATAAAATGTTTAGGCGTAGTGATGATGCCCTTGTTTTCAAATGCCCTTACAAATGCCACACCCATGGCTGAAGCAAGAAAGGGGTCTTCGCCATAGGTTTCTTCCGTTCTGCCCCAGCGTACATCAGCAGCAATATTTACAACAGGGGAAAGAATTTGCCGGATGCCCCGTTGCTTTGTTTCAGTAGCAATAGCGTTTGCTGCCTGGCCCATCAATAATGTATCCCATGTGGCGGCCAACCCAATGGCTTGCGGAAATACAGTGGCGCCGTCTCTTACTAAACCGTGAAGTGCCTCATCAAATGGAATGATGGGAATGCCTAACCTTGTTTTTTCTGTAAAGTACCGCTGAATACTATTTATTTTTTTGCAAGTACCCTAGCGTTTTCATTGGTGCTATAGTTCAGCAACTGCCCCCCTGCATCTCCTTTTGCTCCTGCACTTACCTGGAAGCCGAAAAGCCCATGCTGGTACTGCGACGGAGTTACATTATCCAAATCACCGGGGATCATAAACAACTGCCAGAACTTCTCTTCCGGCGTCATCCGCTGCAAAAGGTCATGCACCCTTTTTTCTATGGGCTGTGATTGATCTTTATATACAGGTATATCCTGCGAAAAAGATAGAATATAGCAACTTGTCAATGCTATATATAAGAGGAAGTGTTTAAGCATAAGATAGACAACTTTGTGTCCTTTGTGTCTTTGCGGGAAAATATTTTACGGGACCATTAAATAGTACCGGTCTCCAAAAATTTATTCCACTCCGCCAGCATCTTACCCTTCATCACCCGTGGAAATTTGTGCTGGCTGCCGAGTTTGCCCTTTAGCTCCATAAATTTCATGAATTTTTCTTCTGGCAGTACTTCAAGGAATACTTCTTTTAAGGCACTATCACGTTCGGTAGCATAATCATCATTAAGCACACGCAGGTTTTCATCGATGCGTTTGCGCAATTTCTCAGCATCTACATTGTCATTAGTGGCCACATACCAGCGGTGGGCAAAAAAGTTTTCATAAGGAAAGCCAACAACGGTGTATTCGGGAATACTGATATTAAATTCTTCACTTACCAGCTGAATAGCCTTATTCATGTTCTCCACACCTAAATGCTCACCTGTAAGGCTGAGGAAATGTTTCGTACGGCCGGTTATCACAACTTCGCTTCTTTCGAGATCAACAAACTTGATGGTATCTCCAATCAGGTAACGCCAGGTACCTGCGTTTGTACTCATTAGTAAAGCATATTCCTTGCCTTCTTCCACCTCGTGGATCATTTTTGCTTCGGGGTTGGCGACGATTTGTCCATCGGCATCAAAGTTCTTATCGTCAAAAGGCACAAATTCAAAGAAGATATTATTGTCGAGTATCAGCTGCATGCCTTTTGCATGTTCCCTTGTTTTGTAGCCAATAAAGCCTTCGCTGGACAAATAGTTTTCGATATATACTATTGGTTTGCCCAATAATTTTTCAAACCCTTTTTTATAAGGCTCGAACGCTACACCCCCGTGTACAAAGAAGCTGAAATTGGGCCATACCTCATGTATGTTTTTCACTTTATAATGCTCAATCACCATTTCCATACACATCTGGCACCAGGCAGGAACGCCTACGATATATCCGATATCCCAGTCTTTGGCATGCTCTACAATACCATTGAGTTTTTGATTCCAGTCGCTCATGGCCGCAATACGGCCGCCCGGTTTATAAAAACTCTGAAACCAGAAAGGTCTTTTCTTGGCGAGTATACCACTCAGGTCCCCGGCATACCAGCCGGCTTTTCCTTTTTTTAAATCAGTGGCACCACCAATGGCCAGGAAGCCTTTGGTCATGGCTTTTTTATTGGCCTCCTGGTAATTGAGCAGGCTTAACAACTGGCGCAGATAGTTTACTGTATTGCTGCGCAATAATTCCTTCGTTACGGGTATGTATTTGCTGGCAGCCTCAGAAGTGCCTGAACTGAGCGCATAGTATTTTATCTTTCCGGGCCAGGTTACGTCTGGTACGCCTTCGAGGGTTTTCTTCCACCAGTCCTCATAGATTTTATTGTAATCATGGACGGGTACCAGTTCCTGGAATATTTTACCGGGATGCTTGCTGAACAATGCTTCATCAAAGTGGTAGCGCTGACCAAATTCTGTAAACCTTGCTTTTTTCAGCAATTTTTTCAGGACTTTGATCTGTTGCCTTCTCGCATCATTGGGCGGGATGCGAAGGGCAGCTGCGATGGCTTTAGGCAGTTTAAAATCGATGACAGTGGCCATGAATGAATATACCAGGTTTTGACGTTCTTAAAGGTACGCAATGTTAGGGATAGAAATCAGTAATACAAAGAGTTAAACGAATTATCAGCCACCCAGGTTACGGTACACTTTCCATAATAAACGCAGATCGGTAATGGGTTCATAATCCCGTGCATACCAATAATCCAGCATTTCCAGGCTTTCTTTTGGCAATTTACTTGCAGATGAGGCAATGGTGCCGTTGCAGGCTATTACGGGTGGCGGTAGTGCAGGCAGATTTTTTTCAGGTACCGCATAACCAATCCATGTTTTGCGGGCAGCTAAAACTGAAAAACAGTTAGCGAAAAAGGATAAAGGTTTTTTTATGATAAATAATTGCAGTGGAAATGTAACGAGGCCGGCGAGAGCTATACTCACATCCATCAGCCGCTTCAGCCGGCGGGGATATGGATATGAAAGTTTGAACCCGTTTTCCTTCGATACAGATTCGCCGGAACTGTCTTTTGAATCACTGCCAACAATACTGCTGCTGCCGCTGTAATGAATCTTGGCCACAATACCTGAAGGTATTTTTTTCAGGCTTTCAATAATATCGGTTGCGGGAAGTACGCCACAGCAATAAATTATTTCTCTGAATGGAATAGATTGCTGCAGTGAAGCCAGGTCTTTCCAGTGTCCAACTGCGGTATTGTCGTTTGCATCTACGGCCACACGGCCAAGCACCCGTTCATGCAACCCTGCATCTGCCAGTAAGCGGGTCGTTTGCATATATTCATTAGCTGTTGCCACAATCAGTGTGGCTGTATTATTTTCTTTATCATCATTACTGTTCAGCACACCCAGTTTTACCAAAACCCAGCGCAGTATACTGATGAGGATAAAAGCGAGGATGGCGCCGAATAAAACAATACCTCTTGAAAAACGGTAATGTTCTGGCAGCAACGCATAAGCCGCGAGTAATATGATAGTGGCGATTAAAGTAGATCGTACCAGTTCAGATCGTTTATACCACTTATCATACAGCCCTGCATAATAAGCTGTCGCCAGGTAGAAAACTGTAAATGCCGGGAATGCGATCCATAGCAGCCGCTCTTCGTACTCTGTTTCAGGCCGTACATACATAGCCCAGATATTCTTTACTATCCAGAAAGATAAAAGGATGAGGCCGGCATCTATCAGCGGCATACCAATGCGACGGATAAAACTGCCGGCAGCGGTGAGTGCAGCCCTGAACCAGATGGCGATATGTATCAATATGTTGAAAATACCGGCCTTACTTCCCCCATAATGTTTGCGTACAAATATGCTCATCGCATTATAAAACATCCGCACATAGTTCATGCTGCCTTTTCGTGTGCTCTCCCCTTTGAAGTGTATAATGCTGCTGCCGGCAAAATAATAGTTCTTGTACCCCGCTTTTTGTATCCGGTAGCTCAGGTCCACATCTTCCCCATACATAAAAAAGGTTTCATCAAAACTTCCAACCTTATCCAGCACATCTTTTCGTATCAGCATAAATGCCCCTGCCAGTACATCCACTTCGTGATGTTTATTTTCATCAAGGTGGCCCATATGGTAGCGGGCAAATGTTTTGGATCGGGGAAACAAGCGGGCAAAACCAAAGAGCTTATATAAAGAAGTAAGCGGGGAAGGAAAAGAGCGTTTGGATTCTTTCAGGAATTTACCGCTGCCATCCACCATTTTTATTCCGCAGGCGCCTGCATCCTTTTTTTGTGCCAAGAAATTAAGGCAACGTTGAAAACAATCCTCCGGGACAATCGTGTCCGGGTTCAGAAAAAGGATATACTTCCCGGTAGATTTGCTGAGCCCCTGGTTGCAGGCCTTGGCAAAGCCCAGGTTTTCTTTGTTGGGAATAAAATGCACGGAAGGAAACTTCGGGACCAGGTATTCCATACTGTTGTCGGTGGAGGCATTATCCACCACAACAATCTCAGCCGCAATACCTTTTGTAGCCCGGATGGCCGAACAAAGGCATTGCTCGAGGAAATGCTTGACGTTATAATTGACTATTACAATTGACAGGTCCATGTGCTGGCGTCAAATCTAAACCCAAATCCCGATAAATACCTGAACCTGAGCTCAAAATTGCGGATTTCATTTCTCGGCTTTATGGTATCGGGGTATCTTTGCCCATGCTCAAAAAAGTACTCGTGGAAGCGGCACAAGCAGGTGCAGCCGAAATACTCCGTTTTTTCAACAGCGATTTTAAAATAAGTAATAAAGAAGGGGTCAATAACCTGGTAACAGAAGCAGATCATGCTTCAGAGAAAGCTATTTTGTCAGTGATAAAAGCAAGCTTTCCCGACCATTATATTCTTGCAGAAGAAACGGGTGCGATTATCCAGGATTCTTCATACAAATGGATTATCGATCCGATTGACGGTACAGTGAATTTCGCCAATGGTATTCCGTTGAATTGTGTATCAATTGGCATTGAAAAAGATGGTGAAATAGTAATGGGTGCAGTATATAACCCGCATATGAATGAGTTTTTCTTTGCTGAACGGGGAGCCGGAGCCACCTTAAATGATAAGTCAATATTTGTGAGCGAACAGCCTGAAGTAATTAAATCATGCCTGGTAACAGGCTTTCCATATACCTATATTAATATGCCAAACGGGCCGCTCGAAATTTTCGAACGCCTGATACGGAAAGGAGTGCCGGTGCGCAGGCTTGGTTCGGCGGCTATTGATTTATGCTGGGTGGCTGCCGGTCGGTTCGATGGGTTCTATGAACATAAACTGGAACCCTGGGATAGTTCCGCAGGCTATTTAATCGTGGAAGAAGCAGGAGGAAAGGTGACCGATTTTAACGGCGATAAATACTCCGTTTACCAGCACCGGATACTGGCAACAAACGGAAAGATACACCAGGAATTGTTGGGGGTTGTAAATGGAACGGTAACGCTGTAGTTTAATTTTAGATTTTGGAATTTAGATTTTTGATTGCTTGCGTGTTAACTAATTACGAATGACAGAAAAGGAATTAAAGGAAAAGACAAAGGGAATTGCGGTTGCAGTTGGCCATCTATGTGAGAAGTTGCCTTTAACCAAGGTAAATAGCACATTTATTGGACAAATAGTACGTTGTTCTGCCTCAGTAGGTGCCAATTACAGGGCAGCTTGCCGGGCAAAATCAGCAAACGATTTTGTTTATAAATTGCAAATAGTGGAGGAAGAGGCTGATGAGACTATGTTTTTTCTTGAACTATTAGCTGAGTTTAACCCTTCTTTTAAAGAAGATATGCGGGTGATATATATGGAGGCAGAAACGATACTTAAAATAATTGTTTCGTCGATTAAGACGTCTATGAAAAAGTCCGGTTACAGGCATCCGGCAGGCCAATCAAAAATCAAAAACCAAAAATCAAAAACGAATGAGTAGTGAGCGTACGGAGATAGGCAGCCTGGGTGAGTTTGGGTTGATTGATCACCTCACCAAGAATATCGAATTGCAAAATGCATCATCCGTATTGGGCGTGGGTGATGACGCGGCTGTGATTGATCATTTTGGCAAGCAAACAGTGGTTACTACAGACTTGTTGCTGGAGGGTGTGCATTTTGATTTGGCGTACACGCCACTGAAACACCTGGGTTATAAAAGTGTGATTGTAAACCTGAGCGATATCTATGCCATGAATGCTATTCCCACGCAAATAGTACTGGGTATTGGAATCAGCAACCGCTTCAGCGTGGAAGGCATTGATGAATTTTATGAAGGGGTGTATGCTGCCTGTAATAAATATGGTGTTGACCTGATTGGGGGTGATACCACTTCTTCCCAAAAAGGGTTTGTCATATCCATAACGGCTATTGGCGAAGTGGCGCCCGATAAATTTGTAAAAAGAAGTACAGCACAAAAAGGCGACCTGCTTTGTGTAAGCGGTGACCTGGGCGGGGCTTATGTGGGGCTGTTATTTTTAGAACGGGAAAAAAAGATATTCATGGAGAGCCCCGGTGTGCAGCCCGACCTGGAAGGAGAATCGTATGTAATAGGACGGTTGCTGAAGCCGGAAGCAAGAAAGGATATTGTTGAATTCCTTGCCCAGCAGGAAATAATGCCCACATCGATGATGGATATCAGCGACGGGCTAAGCTCCGAGATACTGCATATATGCAAGGAAAGTAATTTGGGCTGTGTTTTGTATGAGGATAAAATACCTGTCCACGAGGATATGAAAAAAGCGGCCTTCAAATTTGAAATAGATCCTACGGCTTGTGCGTTAAGTGGTGGAGAGGACTATGAATTGCTGTTTACCATTTCCCAAAATGAATATGATAAACTGGTGCTGAATGAACAAATAAGTGTGGTGGGGTATATGACGGATGCCGAACAAGGCGCAACCATCATTACCAAAGGCGGTGGCAAACATGCCATTACTGCACAGGGCTGGAACCACCTGAAACAGAAATAAGGAAAAGCGATTACAAGGAATATGCTGCGATTTTTGATGTATTTTTTACTGGTGCTTACAATGGTCAGCTGCACAGCCAGCAGGCCTTCCTTTTCTTCAACTAAAAAGTATTCTCCCGATCAACTGAAAAGCGATTTTGATTTATTTCAAAACCTGCTCGAAACGCATCACCCCGGCCTGTATTGGTACACGCCTAAAGACAGCATGGATTTTTATTTTGCCGAAGGGAAAAAACAGCTTAACGATTCGCTCACAGAGCCGGCTTTCAGAAAAGTACTGGCATGGGTGGCCGCTAAAATAAATTGCGGCCATACTACTATTCGTCCTTCGAAAAACTGGTCAAAATATAGTGATACTGCCAGGGTAAGCCGGATGTTTCCACTGAGTATGAAAGTGTGGGCAGATGATAAAGCCACAACGGATGAAACCATGGTGGTGACGGCCAACCTGAACCGGCGGGATACTATCCTGACAAGAGGGACTGTTATCACAGCCATAAATGGCATGAGCGAGCAGTACCTGACCGATACCATGTTTCAGTATATCTCAACAGACGGGTATAACCGTACGCATAAATTCCAGTCGCTCAGTAACAGGGGGTACTTCGGATCGCTTTATACCACGCTTTTTGGTTTGCCGGATAAATTCACAGTGAATTATAAAGACAGTTCAGGTAATCATAAAACAGTTGTCATACCAGCTTACCGCCCGGCAGCAGATACCGCAGGAAGAAGGGGAACAAGAACGTTTCGTCCCACCACGCCGCAACCATCTAAAAAAGAAATAAAACAGCAACGGCTGAATGGTATACGGCTGCTGAAACTTGATACAGCGAATCATACCGCAATGATGGACCTGGCATCTTTTTCTAAAGGATATGGTCTGAAGAGCTTTTTCAAAAACTCTTTCAGGGCATTAAAGCAAAATAATATCGGGCACCTGATTATTGATGTACGCAGCAATGGAGGCGGCAGTGTAACGAATTCCACACTGATCACCCGTTATATTGCTGACAGTCCATTCAAGTTTTGTGATTCATTGTATGCCATCAAAAAAGGAAGTAAGTATGAGCAGCATATAAAAGATCATTTCTGGAACAAGTTGTTTATTTCACTCCTTACCCGTAAACGAAAAGACGGGTATTATCATTTCGGGTATTTCGAGCGGCACAGGTTTCATCCTAAAAAGAGTAATCATTTTGACGGCAAAGTATATATACTTACCGGGGGTAATTCTTTTTCTGCGACAACCTTGTTTACCGGTGCCGTCAAACACCAGGAGAATGTGACTGTGATTGGCGAAGAAACAGGTGGCGGTGCTTATGGCAACAGTGCCTGGCTGATTCCGGATGCCACATTAGCAGAAACAGGTGTACGTTTTCGTCTGCCGCTTTTTCGCCTGGTGATTGATAAAAATATTCCTAAAGACGGCCGGGGTGTACAACCCGAAGTAGCATCATTGCCCACCGTTGATCGCATACGACGCAACGCTGATTTTAAAGTGGAAAAAGCAATGGAGCTTATAGCCATTGATAAAAGCGAAAAAGATAAAAACGTTTCAAAGAAGGAATAAAAGTAGGGTATATTGCTATCTATACATTATTAGCAATTATCCGGAACCCATCTGCATCTTTTAAGAATGGTAGCTTTTCCCTGGTATTGATAAGGTCTTGTTTTTCGAGGGTAATCGTAAAAATGTCTTCTTCATCTTTTTTGTGGTACAGTACATCACCGAGCGGATCGATTACCATACTGTCGCCGCTGTGGTAGATATTGTTACCATCATTACCGGTTCGGTTTACGCCAACAACATAGCATTGATTTTCGATCGCCCTTGCCTGTAATAGTGTTTTCCAGGCATGGCTTCTGCGCTCAGGCCAGTTAGCCACATAGATTAATACATCATACTCCGGACCTTCCGGCTGTAACTGTTGCCTGGCCCATACCGGGAAACGCAGGTCATAACAAACCAGCAGATTTATTTTCCATCCTTTTACAGAAGCAATAAAACGATTAGCTCCGCTGCTGTAGTGCTGGTCTTCGCCGGCAAAAGCAAAGAGATGGCGTTTGTCGTACGTTCCATATTGACCGTTGGGCAGCATCCAAACGAGGCGGTTATAAAAATGCCCTGCTTCTTCTGCGATAAAACTTCCGGTAAGAATGATTTTCTTTTCGCTGGCGATTTGCTTCATCCATTGCAGTGTCGGACCATCCATGGTTTCGGCCAGTTGCGCAGGCTTCATGCTAAAGCCGGTACTGAACATTTCGGGTAAAATGACCACCTCCGTTCTTTCACTGATGCTGCGGATTTTTTGTCCCAGCATTTCCAGGTTGGCTTTTTTATCTTCCCAATGAAGGCTTGTTTGTATAGTTGTTATAGTCAGCGACGACATGATGAACATTTAGAATGCATAAAAATAAGCTGATTTGCTGAACAGCCATTCCGGCCTGTACCGTACTATAACGATGAAATGCCCCTTTTTACGCCTTTATTTGAATAGCTTTTGGCTTTTCAGTCGATCGGGCACTGTATTTGTTGCAAGTAAAGTCTCAAACTTAGTACTATGAAGAGTAAATTTTTACTTCAGGTACAGGCAACCATTTTCACCACCTGTTTTTTTCTTACTACCAGCAATGCACAACCAATTCTTGGCTTTACACCTTATGTAAGCGGCCTGTCATCGGCGGTTGATATTGCCAATGCCGGCGATGCAAGCAACCGGCTTTTTATTGTTCAGCAAACCGGGCAGATAAGGATTATCAGCTCAAGCGGTACTTTGCTGCCTGCACCGTTTCTGAATATCAGTACCATTATTACAAGCGGGGGCGAATCGGGTTTATTAAGCGTGGCTTTCCACCCCGATTATGAAACAAACCGCTACTTCTTTGTGTATTATAATAATCTCTCGGGCGATTTGACCGTAGCCCGGTACCAAACACAGGCGGGGAATCCCAATGAAGCGGACCCACTGAGTGGTGTGGTTTTATTAAGTATTCCGAAACCAAATACCAATCACAACGGTGGTGATTTGAACTTTGGCCCGGATGGGTATCTTTATTTTGGTACAGGTGATGGGGGTAGTGCGGGTGATCCGGCCAACCTTGCCCAAAACGGGCTATCGTTACTTGGAAAAATGATCCGTATTGATGTCAGCAGTTTTCTAACACCACCTTATTATACTATCCCGCCCGACAATCCTTATGTGGCCGACCCTTTAGTGGATGATCATATATGGGCAATAGGCTTGCGTAACCCCTGGCGCTGGAGTTTTGATCGTCTCACCAATGATATGTGGATTGGCGATGTGGGACAAGGCGCCTGGGAAGAAGTGAACTACAGACCGGCAGGCAGCACGGGTGGTGTGAATTATGGATGGCGTTGCTATGAAGGCAATGCAGCATTTAATACCACAGGCTGCCTGCCGCAAAGCAGTTATGTGTCACCCATATTTGAATATCCCCATGTATTTGCCACGGGTGGATTTTCTATAACGGGCGGTTATGTATATCGCGGTGCAGAGTATGCATCGTTGTATGGCAGGTATTTCTGTGCCGATTTTGTAAGCGGGAATGTGTGGATGATATCGCCAAACGGGTTGGGCTGGACAGCTATACGACAGGGCGGATTGCCGGGGAATATTGCAGCTTTTGGTGAAGCAGAAAATGCGACCCTGTATGCTGCATCACTTGGAGGTACTGTATATAAAATTGATGTTACCAGCGTACTTCCCGTCGTCCTGGTTTCATTTAATGGCAACAACAGGGATGGCTATAACGAATTGCGCTGGACCACAACAGGCGAGCAAAATCTCCGGCGTTTTATTATTGAATATAGCCTGGATGGCAGAAGTTTCCAGGCCGCAGGTGAGGTGGTTGCTCAGAATACGCCAGGCAATAACAATTATGTTTTCCGGCATACAATCAGTATCGACATGCGAATATTTTACCGTCTTCGGCTACTGGATGAAAATGGATCGGAACGGTTTTCGTCTGTTATCACCCTCTCTGCCGCCAGTGATAATACAGTAAAAGCATACCCAAGTGTTATTGCTGATCATACAATACGCATGGTCAGTACAGGCCCTATGTCTGCTATGTTGCTGTACGACAGCCACGGCAGGCTGGTGATACAACGTCAACTGAACGGACAAACAGGTTTTGTGGCCATACCAGCACCCAATGTGGCCGCCGGTATTTACTGGTTAAAGGTGCAGGTCGGAAATAATATGGAAACGCTCCGTTTGGTATTCCAGTAAAAAATATTTATGCCAAAAAAGGCGGCCCTGGAAAGGGCCGCCGTACCATTAACCATTAACCTTCTGCTATTGAGTTATTTTATGAAGTTGAAGCGTAAAAGCATTTCGTGTGCATTTGATCCCGGGCTGAATACACTGATGGGTGTTTGATAGATATCGAAGGCATATCCCAGTGTCAGTTTTTTATTGATATGCACCCCTGCCGATAATGTAAAGCTTTGCCGGGCCCGGTAGGCCAGTCCCCACCAGAAAAGTTCATTATGTTCCACCCGGGCGCCACCTGTAAATTCAAACGGGGCATTGGGCAAGTAAATACCGAGAAAATGCGGGGTAATAGTAGTAGCGCCATCTACATCCCATTTGTACGATCCATGAATATAATAGTGACGGTACAACCTTGCTTCTTCTCTACTGGATAAATTACCCGTATAAAAATTCAGTTGGGATTGTACCAGTTGTGAAGCAGATATACCCACCTGCCATTTTTTATCGGTGTATGAAATACCAAAACCTGCATCAAATACAAAGCGGTTTTCACTGGTGCCAATCGCAGGGTCTGAGCCCAGCGTAGCGCTCAGTTTAGCCCTGTCCAGGGAATATTGCTGTCCCCTGGCTTCCAAACCGAGTGAAAACTTTCCGCCATTACCTGTTGGAATATGCTTGGCAAAAGCCAGTTGCACACCTGTACGGGAGGTTGGTCCTGTTTTATCATTATAGATATAACCCCCAAGGCCAATATTCAATGAAGGAATATCAAAGGATCCAAAGACGGTAGCTGTTTGCGGGCTGCCGCTGATGCCGCTCCACTGTGTCCGGTAGGAAGCGCCTACCATACTGTTACGTGCACCGGCCGTCGACGGGTTGTGAAATACACCCTGCAGATCATACAGTGATGAAGTTTGTAACTGTTGCGCCGATGCAGAAAGCGAACCGGCTGCCAGTACTAAAAATATATAACGTTTCATGTTTCTTGTTTTTAAATAATTATCTCAAAATGGTTACATCACCTTTCAATGTTACAGTCTGGCCACTGATAAGGCGGTAGTTGATAACATAATAATAGGTGGCATCAGGAATCGGTTTGCCATTGTATGTTCCATCCCAGTTGTTCTGGTAGTTATCATTTTTATAAACCAGGCTGCCATAACGGTTAAATACATTTACATATACCCGCTCCACGCAGTTGCCACCATTGTTGGTAACAATCCAGCGATCGTTCTGGCCATCACCATTCGGTGTAAATGCATCCATTACTTTCAGGCAGTAAGGAATTACAGTAACCAGGGCATTGTCTGTGCTTATACATCCGTTAGCATCAGTAACGGTCAGCAAATAATTGGTAGTTGAAGCAGGTTTTACCACCGGTGTGAATGTGTTGCCATCAAATAAGATACCGGTAGTGGGTGTCCATGCGATAGTAGCGGGATTACCCGTGCTGGTACCAATCAGCTGGGTTTGCTCTCCTTCCAATACGATTTTATCGGGACCAGCGCTTACAACCGGTGCAGGACGTACAGGAACAAGGATGGTTTTGGTAACCAATCCGCAGGCAAAATCCCGTATCCGGATGGTGTGATTACCTGCACCTATATTGTTAAATACCCCTGTTGACTGAAACTGCCCGCCATCAATACTGTATGCATAGGGGGGTATACCGCCCGCAGCAGTCAATGTAATTGATCCATTTGATGCAGCACTGCAGGAAGAAATAACCAGTTCTGAAGAAGATACATTCAGGTTTGTTGTATCGCCGTACTCCAGGATGTGGTTGTTGAAAATGCCAACGCTGAACAAGCGGCGATTGGCAACTGGTGTACCAGCAGGCACCGTTTTGGGCGCAAAGCTGAGGCTGGTATGGTTGGTGTTGCTCGGGGGTACATCTAAGCGCCAGGTTGCCCCGCCATCGTTTGTAATCAAAAAGCCACCAGCGCAGCCAACATAACCATTGTTTAAATCATGAAATACCACCGAATTGAAGTTGCCAACCGGGAAAATCGTCAGGATATTACCCGTTATATTCTGCCAGGTGTTGCCACCATCTGTAGTACGATAAACTACTTTGCGGGGAAAACCATTACCCACAAGGAACACAGTGTTATTATCGAGTGCAAACATACCAGTGTAGGTAATCTGTGGAGTAACGCCCGGAGTAGGCAGTGGTAATTTATTCCAGGTAGCACCACCGTCCGTAGTTTTCCATACCGTGTCACGGCTGCCGCATACATAACCTGTTTGACGGCTTGGAAATTCTATTTGCGTAAATGTTTGTGAGGTGGTACCGGCAGGGAAAGTACTGGTAGTGGTCCATGTTGTTCCGCCATTAATTGATCTGAAAACTTTTGGTGAACGGTTGGCTGACGGAACGGAGAAACCGCTATATCCACATACCCACACACTGTCATTACCTGCAGTGGCCACATCCAGCATCTGCTCATTGCTGTTGGCAAAAACAGGGTCAATCGTTGGGGCAGCAGGCGGAGGCACCGTCATGTTGGATGAAGCATAAATATTACCAACACTGGTGGCAAAGTATGCTTTAGCCGGGTTATTGGTAGCGTACGCACCAGCATTGATAGAAATATTCAGGTTGATAAAATCCTGGCGTACGATCTGATCCCATGTTTTGCCACCGTCAAATGTGCGGGCAATGGTACCACCACCTGCGGCCATACCATTATTACAATCTGCAAAATCTATCCTGTTGAAAATACCTGTTGTATACTGCGCATAGTTGCTGCTCCATACACCACCTGCGGCTGAGTCAGCAATTACACCATTTTGACCGGCAATAAAAAATCTGCCTGATGGAAGAATGTCAATAGCTGACCCACCAAATTGGCTGTAGTTTCTTCCGGTAGGTAACCATCTTTCTTCTGTCCATGTAGTGCCGTTGTTTGTTGAAGTAAGCATCCTGTTTACAGGCGCCAGTACCGGTGAGGCAACCGGTGTAAATAATTTACCATTAGCAGCCCTGACAATATTAATTGGGTTGCTGAAGCCAAAAACAGGATTCGCAGGAATAGGAGCACCCAATGCAGAAGAGTTATTCTGCGGAGGAGAAGGCGCATTTAAAAGTTGGTAGGTACCGATTTCATTTACACCAGCAGCATTAATATTTGGTGTGATACTGCCTGGTGCTGTGTTCACCCGGATGACAATATTATTATTGAAAGAAACCAGCAGTACATTGTTTTCATCAATGATATGCATGGCCTTGTATGTTTGTGTATGTACCGAGTTGGACGCATAACGGTAGTTACAAGCCCCGGGCAACGTGGTGAAAATACCATTGTAGCCCAGCCTTTCTTTGCTGATTGAGTAATCCGTAAGTGTACCATTAGAGAATTTCCAGAGCAGGCTCGCATGATGTGATCCTGTAGTTGTATTGGTACCTGTAGGTGTGCAGGGAGACGTACTGCTTACGTTGGGGATTGGTTCAAAGCTGCTCAGGCCACTGCCACAGATATAACCGGTATTGTCATTGAAAAACATTATCCGGTATAGCTCTTTCTCTTTTGCTGTGATGTCCCACAGGAAAGAGCCGGCAGCAGCATTATTCACATAGCCTACACGGGTTTTACCGCCTGTCGGCGCTGCTATTGAATCCCAGGTTGCACCACCATTGAGTGTGACATACAGTTTCGGGGCCAGGTCGGCTGTATTATTATGCTGTCCGCCTATATAGCCTTTACTTTCATTAAGGAACCAAACGGTATTTACGTTTTTTGCATTGTTGAATAAAGGATTGTTTACAAAGCTCCAGTTAACACCGCCATTTATCGTTTTGGCCACGCATCCGTTTGTTCCCACGGCGTAGGCTGTAGTGGCAGATATAAAATGAACATCCTGGAAATTGGTAGAAGTCAGCAGACCGGCGGCATTTGGAAAAGTAAATGCACCATAGCTCCAGTTGATACCAGCATCGGTGGTATAGGCTATACCGCCATTGGCACCCACAGCAATACCACGGGTGTTGTCAATAAAATCAATATCCTGTACAACAAAACCAAACTGTTTGGGGTTGCTAAACCGCCAGTTCTTCGTGTTGTAAGTAGCCTGCCCGATAACGGCAGTGGCAGTGAAAAAAGAAAGAACGACCAGCAGGATAACCGGTATCTTCCCATAGCAGTGCTTGTTCATTGTTTATTCTTTTTAATTGTGGAAATGGAAAACAATGTTAGAACAACCCCGAAGCAGAGCATGTAGAATTAGTTCTACAAACCTTTCTCAGTAAAAAAATGAATATTGAGGCCTGAAAAATGGGGCATAGATTTTCCATACTGCTTATTATTAGTCTGCTTGCTTGTTTTGACTCAGGAGCACAGAGTAAATCGAACCGGGGTAAAGAATTCTGGCTTGGCTACGGGTACAATTCATGGTTCTTTGTTCCTGACGGGTCACTGCCACCCAACTCGCAGGAACTCAATCTTTATATAACTACTGAAGCAGCCGCAACAGTTACAGTTTCCATCCCGAACACAGGCTGGAGCCAAACCCTCAATATACCTGCTAATACAGTGGATGCAAGTATACTGGTTCCAAAAACAGGGGCCAATGATGCCCGTATGCTGACTGAGGGTTTGGGAAATAAGGCCGTTCGCATTGTCAGCGATACACCGGTTGTTGTATTTGCACATATGTACAATACACAAACTTCCGGCGCCACCATGCTTATTCCGGTAGAAGCCTATGGGTATAAGTATTACTCGCTGAACTATTCGCAATCCCAATCTGATTCAAAAGTTCCTTCATCATATTCCAATGTTACAGCCAATGGCACAAACTGGTATTCCTGGTTTTATGTGGTGGCACCGGAGGACAATACCCGGCTACTCATAACACCTTCCGATACTACAAGAGGTGGAATATTGCCAGGACAAACTATAACGGTTAATCTGAACAAAGGAGAAACCTATACGGTGATGGGAAAGATGGAAGGCGGCAACCAGCTCTGGCAGGCCAGTAAAGATATGACCGGAAGTAAAGTGGTTTCCATTCCGGGAAACGATGGTAACTGCCATCCCTTTGCTTTATTCTCCGGGAGTGGCGGCATTCGCCTTTGTTATTATGATGGCGGAGAAGTAATGATGCAACAGGCTTTTCCGGTGCAGGCCTGGGGTACCCGGTACCTTACTTACCATATGCTGAACAACAGCAATACCGATATACACGATCCGTTTAAAAATTTTTATCGGATTGCTGTTGATGATCCATCAACGGTGGTCCGGAGAAATGGTTCTGCGTTAACCGGCCTGGTGAATAACCATTATTACGAAATACTCGACAGTACAGGCGGGGATTATATTACTGCGGACAAACCCATTATGGTGGCACAGTACACACCCGGTGGCAACCGCTGCTATAATACCAGCCAGTTCGCCCTGGGCGATCCGGAAATGATTTACCTCAGCCCTATCGAACAGGGAAGTAAAAATGCTTTGTTCTATGCCAATCGGAAAACCTTTATTGATTATAATTACCTGAACGTGCAGGTGCAAACTGCTGGCCTCGCCTCGCTCAGGCTTGATGGCAACGCTTTCGATCCTGCCAATATCATCACTCACCCCAATAATCCCGCTTATTCGGTGGCGGTAGCACGTATTACCGGACCTGCCGGTCAGCACCGGCTGACCTGTGATTCTGTTTTTAATGCCACGATATACGGGTTAGGTTTTTTTGAAAGCTATGGGTATAATGTGGGTACGTTTGTCAATAACCTGAACAGTTATTCGCAAATAAAAAATACACTCAACGCCAACGGACAGACAGATACCTTCACCTGCCCCAAAACCCCTGTTCGGTTATTTGCCAAAATAGCTTATCCGGCCACTTCCATACACTGGAAACTAAGCCAGGTGCCGGGAATCAATCCAAATGCTGACTCTATCATCAATAACCCAACGCTGGTTAGGACTGAGGTGCTGAACGGACGTACTTACTACGTGTACACCCTGCAGCAGGATTTTACTTTCCCAACCCCGGGCACCTATAAAATTCCATTGTCGTACAGTGCGGCTGTAATTGAAAATTGCAGCCAGACAGAAAATACAGAGCTGACCGTATTGGTAAAGCCAGGGCCACCCGCAGACTTTAGTGTATCCAGCCAGCAATGCCTCAGCGATACGGTACGGTTTACAGGTACCACATCTACGGTGAACGGCTTGTTTAACTACACCGGGTACTTATGGAATTTTGACGATGCTACCACGCAAAATACCCTCAACGCCAAAAAAAGATTTGCCACTACGGGCAATCATGATGTGCGGTACCGGGTGTATGCGGATAATGGTTGTATAGGGGATACTACTAAAACAATTAATATTCTTAACGGCACAGGGCCGCAAATATCATTTACGCTTATTGGAAAACCATGTGCAGACAGCACGATCACTTTTACATCAGCTATACCTGCTTCGGCAAATACAAGCTACTGGTGGGATTTTGGTGACGGCCAAAATACTGTTTCTCCCACCCCGGTTGTAACGCATACATATACAACCCCTGCCACCAATCTTGTAGTGCGGCATACGGCCACGATCACCGGCGGCTGCAGCCCCGATACAGTGCAGCAAACTATACCGGCTATTTATTCAAATCCGGCTGCCGCACCATTTACGATTACCGGCGATACATTATGTATCAACAAGCCACTGGAATTTGCATCTGCAGCCACGGGTGTAAGCCGCTGGAACTGGTCGTTTGGCAATAGCAGCGGTAACCAGGTACCCCCCTTCACCCGCTCATTCAGCAGTGCCGGCACATTTGATGTACGCCTGACCATTACCGACAATAACGGCTGCGGTTCACCGGCCTCATCGCAGCAGGTTATCATTGCACCTAATCCAGTTGTAAATGCAGGCCCGGACAAGTACATATCCTATAATGCAAGTACTACATTAGATGCAACGCTTGCGAATCCATCGAACTATTCCATTGCTTGGACACCTTCCACTTATCTCAATTCTGCCAGTATTCTAAACCCGGTATCCAGCCCCGGTCAAAATACGATTACCTATACTATAACAGTTACCGATAGAATATCGCTGTGTACGGCAAGCGATAAAGCCACCATAACACCGGTATCGCAATTATATATACCCACCGCTTTTACACCCAATAATGATGGCCGCAATGACAAGTGGATAATACTTGGCCTTGCATTGTACCCGGATGCAGTAGTTTCGGTGTATAGCCGCTGGGGCGAGAAGCTGTTTGAAGCGAAAAACTATATCAATAATCCCTGGGATGGATTTAATAGAGGACAGCGTTTACCGGTTGGGGCATATGTGTATACAATTCAGCTCAATGATGCACAACAGCAGCAGTTGAAAGGCACAGTAACGGTGATATATTAATTTTACAACAAAGCCACTATGCAGCCACAGATATTACTGGCCGATGATCATAGCATGATACGAAAAGGGTTGAAGCTTTATCTTCAGCTTGACCTTGGCTATACAAACCTGACAGAAGTATCATCCTGCGGCGAACTGATGAAGGAGCTGGTTAAAAAGAAATATACCCACCTGGTACTGGATATCATCCTTTCCGATGGCAGCACACTGGAAGTTATTCCGAATATACGCAGGGTATATCCCGATCTTCATATCCTGATATTCTCCATGCAGCCGGAAGAAATTTATGGAGAAGCACTGAAGCAATATGGCATCCGCTATTACTTGTCCAAATCAGCAGGAGAAGAAGAAATTCTCCGGTTATTACGTTTGTTTATACAGAATGAATTTCCTGTAAAAAAACAAAACGGTATTTCAGTGGAAGGGAACCCGTTTACAACGCTGGCCCCACGTGAGCTGGAAATTCTTCACTATGTGCTGAAAGGGATAGGCACCAAAGAAATAGCCGAAACGCTCAACCTGCGGATGAGCACTATCTCCACACTCAAAAACCGCATCTACGAAAAAACAAATGCGGCGAATATCAAAGAGCTGATGGAACTCGCCACTTTGTACAATGTAAATTATTAGGCAGGATGAAGTAACTTGTTCCGGCAAACTGCTTATGAAAAGGCTCCTGATCTTTTTGGTTTTCGTGTTGTCTATCGCCTGTTGTATAGCCCAGCAAGCTTCCCGTTATCATGTACAGCAGTTTACGACCGATAATGGCCTTCCTTCGAACGGCCTCAAAGGCTTGCAATGGGATGCGTCTACTGGTTTTTTGTGGGTGGCCACCGAAGCTGGCGTGTCAAGATATAATGGAGTTGAGTTTACCAATTTCACCAAGAAAAATACGCCTGGTCTCCTGCATGAACGTATGGCCTATGCTGTAAAAAACAGCCATGGTGCAATATTTGCCACCGATGTGGGCGAGAATGTTTTAAGGGTACAAAAAAATAGTATTGCCGGAATAAAACTGCCGGAGACAACAGGTTTACTGGGAAACAGAAAAAAGATATATGTGGGCACCAGCGGCAGTGACCTGCGCAGAAAAGTGCTGGCATTTATAAAAAAAAGAGCAGATGTGGAGCCCAACAACATGCTGCAACTCACAGACACTTCATTGCTGATTATAGCCAATCAGAAAAACTATTATTACATCAGCGAAGGAACAGGCGAATACATGCACATACCCATGAATGGTACTTATTTTAATCCGGTATTAATGGGGGGTGAAATTTTTGTCACGGATGCAACACACAAGTTTTACAAGTTCAGTATTCAAAAACGGACTTTTACACCCGTCGTCATCGCTTCATCTGAAACAATACCCTTCACCATATCGCCGGATAATTTTCTCCTGTATTATGAAAATGGGATGAAAGCTCCGATACTTTTTTCCGGTGAAAAAGCCTGGTTGTTGCGCTACCATAATGAGATTATCACAGCGGATTTAATATGCTCCGGAGTTCCTGCCTATTCATATATACGCTTCGCACAGTACAGCGAAGAGAACAAACTCCTTTTTATTGGTACCGATTCCAAGGGCATAATTGTTATTAATACAAACAGGGTGACGACTATGAAAAATGCGGATACCGATATCCGTGAACGCAATGCTTATTATTCACAGGTGGAACTCGCCAACGGTAATGTACTGACCAATGAAGCGCATGTTCTTGGGGTTTCTGATCTGCCAGCGACCCTGCCAATTAAGGGAAGATTTGATTTTAGTACATATAAATTCGGCGACTCTCTATGGTATGTGCAGCAAAACAGCCAGTTTAAAAAAAACATCCTGCATTGCTATAACTATAAGACCGGGCAAACGATTGCTTACAATAATATAGCGCCGGTGCAGTCGAATTTTGCTATGACCTGTGTTAACGGGCAATATTATTTTGGATACTCCTATGGTATAGGGCGGCTGGAAGGTGACAGCATCCGTCACTTGTTTCGTCCGGGAAAGAATAAAAAACAGCAAGCAGCCAGTTACGCTATGACCGAGTTTGCACCGGGCTTAATCGGAGTGGCCTCCTGTGACGGGCTGATACTTTACGATGTAAAGAAAATGACCACGGATACAATATTGAAGCCGTTTGGCTATTGTATCCGATCGCTATGGAAGTATAAAGACTATGTATTCATTGGCAGTTATGGAAAAGGATATTATATCTGGAAGAATGGCAGACTGAAGGAAATGCCCCTTGATAAGAATAGTTTTTTATTGTACACGCACTGCTTTGTTCCCGACAGCCTAGGCTATTGCTGGATAAGCAGTAACCGGGGTCTGTTCAAAGCCAGTCTCACTGATTTGACAGATGCCTATGAGAATAACAGGCGGCAGGTGTATTATCATTATTTTGGAAAGAACGATGGAATGGAGATTACTGAAATGAATGGCGGTTGCGCCCCCTGTGGCCTTGCATTGAAGAATGGCACCCTGTCTTTTCCAACTATGGATGGATTACTTTGGGTGAATCCTGTGCTGGCTAAGCCCTTATTGCCGGAAGGTAATATCTACATTGATGAGTTTCTTGCAGGAAATAAAAAAATAAATACCGATTCACTTGAACTGGTAAAACTTCCATACAAGGATCGGGACGTGAATATCCGCATCGGCTTTTCATCCTGGTGCAACAAAGAAAATATTTACCTGGAATACCAGCTCGACAAAAGCAAAGAATGGGTGCCGGTAGATGTAAACAAGGGCGCATATATTTCATTCAATAATCTCGACCCGGGCAAACACTACCTGCGTATCAGGAAGCTGAACGGCTTTGGCATCAATAACTATTCGTATAAGGAAATAACGTTCAGTATACAGATACCATGGACACAACGCTGGTGGTTTTATGTGCTTTGCGGGCTTGTGCTCTTCGGCCTGGTGGCTTTGTACCTACGGTTCCGGACCAGGCAATACCAGGTGCGTCAAAAGAAACTGGAAGAACAGGTGGCTGGAAAAACAAGGGAACTGCAGCAGCAGAATGAAATGCTGGAAAAAAATAATGCAATTAAGACAAGGCTTATTTCCATTATCAGTCATGATATTGTAACGCCACTTAAGTTTGTAACGGTGGCTGGTAAAAACCTCATGGAAAAGCGTACGCAAATGCCGGAGGAGCTGCAACAGGAAACAATATCCGAAATCACCAATACATCGCAGGAGCTGCAATTGCTATCCACCAATATATTGAACTGGATAAAATACCAGAACGAAAACAGGCGTATGGTGAAGGAACATTTCAACCTGCGGGAAATGGTGGACCAGGTACTGGGTATTTTGCAGTCGCTGGCAAAACAAAAAAAGTTGTCGATAGAAAACCAAGTGGCTGAAGAAACAGAAGTGTACCAGTTATACGAGCCTTTAAAAATCCTCGTGTACAACCTGCTTACGAATGCTATTCATTTTACAGAAAAAGGAACCATAACGGTTGCTGCCGACCGTGATGGCGATAACATCATTTTGCAGGTAAAAGATGAAGGCACCGGCATGACGCAGGAGCAGATACAGCGGCTGATGGCGGATGAGGTCATTATTACCTCGGCGAATGTTGACAATAAGCGAGGACATGGCCTCGGGTACCTGATTATAAAAGATCTGATTAAAACGATGAATGCTGGTTTAAATATTAAAAGCACCAGGGGCAAAGGCACTACAGTATATGTGCGGATGCCGGCAGTAAAAAGCAATGACGGCGGCTGATTAGCTTTTTCCTGCAAGTGCTTTAGCGATGAGGTTATGCTCATAACCTTTATACACTAAGAAGTCAATGGTTTTTTTCCTCCTTATAAGATATTGTTCATTTTTCAGCGAAGCATATTTTTCTTCGGCCAGTTCGCTTAGCACCCTGAGGTATTCTTCCTCTTCAATTTGCTTCAATGCCTTGCGGATGCAATATTCGCTGACCTGTTTTTGCTTCAGCTCGTATTTGATTTTTACGCGGCCCCATTGTTTAATACGCCATTTGCCACCTGCAAAAGCTATGGCGAATCGTTCTTCATTCAGATAATTTTCTTCAATAAGCGAGGCGATAATTTCATCATGGTCTTTACTCCATACACCAAGGGCATATAATTTTTCCTTTACCTCGCTGTGGCAACGCTCCTGGTAAGCACAGTAGTGCTTGAGCTTTTGCAGGGCTTGTTCTTTGGTGAGGTGTTGTTTACGGTGTATCATTTTACAGGATAATTAGTAATGACCAGTTCATTAACAGGCCCCCGTTTTGTGGCATTGGCATTGATAATCCGCCTGGCCGGTATACGGGTGATATGATAAGATCGGTACAGTTTATCAAAAAAATTATCCCTCGGATTTGCATTCTTGGGGTCAGAATTACTGAGCATCACGTATTCACCTTTTGCATCTAATTGGGCGAACAAAGCGGCAAGTACGGTTTGTTCTGTATCGGAGAAAGCTTCCTTAGCATAGGTATTAAACAATGCCGTGCTGGTTAATGGTCGATAGGGCGGATCGAAATAGATAAAAGCATTTTTCTTTAGGTTTTTTAGCACCTGTTTAAAATCGGCATGTTGTATCTCTGCTTTGCTTAAAAGTTTTGAAACGGCCATCAGGTTTTCTGCATCACAGATAGCCGGGTTGTTATAGCGGCCTGCAGGCGTATTGAAATTGCCCTTGCTGTTTACACGGTACAAACCATTAAAACAGGTACGGTTCAGGAAAATAAGTTGTGCAGCTCTTTTGATCCACTCGTCTGAAAAACGGGTGTGATTAATGGATGGCCGTTTTTTATTGTATTGTTCTCTTTGCTTATAAAAAAAAGCAAGCTGGTCTTTTTTGTTGAGCTTGTGATATTTTTTTTCAATAGTGTAGAGGCGTTCTGTCAGGTCTGCCGGATTTTTTTGTACTGTTTTCCAGGTGAGTACCAGTTCGGGGTTTACGTCATAGAGCCAGGCAGATTGAATGTTGTACTGTTGTACGATATGCAAAAAGACAGCACCGCTGCCGAGGAAAGGCTCGAAGTAGTGTTTAATCTTTCCTTCTTTTAATGATGCTGGATATAGTTGTTCAAATTGTGATAGCAACTGACTTTTACCGCCAGCCCATTTTAGAAATGGTTTAGCACCCCCCTTTTTTTCTTTTATGATGGGCATTGACTGTTATTCTTCCAGCCGGTCAGTACAACCGAATTCTTTTTTCAGAAAATCGTCATAATGATCTGCCTGCTTAAATAGATTGCGAAAAGAAGCCACACCGCCTTCCTTTGTCATATCTAAATCATACATAATGCAGCTGAGCACTATATTTTGTTTAACGCAACTCAGTACCAGTCCTTTTGTTTTATAATTCTCCTGCAACAAAAACTGGTAAAGTGGCTTTATTTTCAGGCCATCAACCGGCATCTGGCAGAGGTAGGCATCACCTGCCACAAAAAAATTCTCCGGGTTATACGTGATTTTAATTTTAGCTGACCCTTCTTTTACACTCCAGTGGTTAATGCCTTCGCGGGCCAGTTTTACATCTTTGCCGAGTTCACGTAAAATATCTTCGATAGTTTTAGCAGCCCCGGTGAGTTCCACTTCTTTCTCCGGAGCTTCGGGCAGTTTTACTTCGGTACCGCAACTGGGGCAGTATTTTTTGGAATCGATATTTGAACTGGTAACTAAATAGCTGCAGCTAAAACAACGGGCAGAAGCCTGTCCGCGGTTGGGCACATACAGCTGCAATGCCTCCCGTAAATAACTTACCGGCAAAGCGAAACCGAGATTATCACCACCCTGTATGCGGAGTGAATTTACACCGATGACCTCACCGTTTGTATTCACCAGCGGTCCGCCACTGTTGCCGGGGTTGATGGCTGCATCTATTTGTATAAACTTCAGTCCGTCACGTATGCGATCTACTTTGGAAATAACCCCCTGGGTGGCAGTATAGTTGAGGCCATACGGATGGCCAATGGCCACCACGGTGTCCCCATCTTTCATTTGTTCATAGGTGCCGAGCCTTACTTCTGGCAGTTCTGCACCTTTCGGCACTTCGAGGAAAGCAAGATCATGTTTGCGATCGGTATACCATACCCTCGACAATGTTTTGTCAAATGATTTGCCGGCAATCGTCACTTCAGCATTATCGGCCACCACATGGTCGTTGGTTACAATGAGTTCGTATTCTTTCAAATAAAAACCGGTGCCAGTACCGTTGCCGGTGGCAATTTGTATGATAGCGTTCTGGTACTGTTCTATTATTTGCTGCGGATCCATTTGCTGTTTTTGATTTTAGATGTTTGATTTCAGACTGGTAGTGCAGGGGCCAGGCCACTAACTACAAACCTGAAACGCAATACGATAAACGGTTACTTCGCATCCATGTTCAGGAACTCCAGTTCATTGGTAAACGTCCAGTTGAAGTTTACCAGGTTGTCAAAACGCAGGTTATCCGTTTTGAAGTCCATCATCGGGTACTTATCCTTCCAGCCCGACTGGATAGCTCTTATTTTCTTTATAATATCGTCGTGATCAAATTCATTTTTTGCCGGGTTGTAGTACGGCGTGCCATAGCCCAGCGCTTCAAAATAGTCTGCATAGTTTACCATCATATACAAATGAAACAATTCTGTAATCACCCGTGGCAAACTGTAGGAATACTGGCAATAGGAAATACCATATTCTGAAATATTCCTGGCAAAAAAAGGATGATTATTGTCTTTGTACCAAACCATATTCTGATTAGCGCCATGTATAGAATCGGCAATCGTTTTATAAACCTGCGGCGCTACTATTGAAAAAGTGTATTTGGAACTAAAAAGATATTTAAACACCTCCTCTTTGGGCATATCAAGTATAGCCTGGAAGGCAGCCACCATTTCCCTGTTTTTTTCAATTACCGGCCGGTCATCCTTTTTAAAATAGATACCGGCAATTTTTTCCAGGTCATTCAGCAGTTTTCCTTCTGGTGTAATGAGGTAATCGATTTTGTAAATCAGTGCCAGCAACAGGTAAGCGTTCCCGCCAGAAAATTTATCGGCATCTACAGCGGCAATGGTATCCAGCGATTCTTTGATCCACTTTTGGAGGTACTGGAATTTTATTTCTTTTTGGGCAATGGGTATTTCTGTAACGTGTTCGCTGTCGGCAGTTTCCAGCGCAGCAAAATCCTGTACCAGCAAATCATCCTGTTTATCTGCCTTTGTCGCCATTTCTTTCAGGCTATAGTACATTTTACTGGGGCTGGCGGTAGCCCTTTCCGTATCAAACCGCATACAGAGCCGGTCTTCATCCATGGAGAAACGGGTATAATACAGGCTGAAATTCATTTCCAGCAGGCGGCGCATGACCGGCACGGAGGGCTGTGGCATTCGGGCCAGCGACACTTCGGCTTTGAGCTCTGTGTCAGTAAACTGTCCCCTCACAATTTTAGAACCCTGGTACAAATGAAAATGGCCTTCATTTCCTTTTCTTTCATACACCACATTGGCCGCACCATCATCACGGAGGTAGTCAAAAAAAGCATCAAGGCTTTCGGTAAACTTCTTTTCCTTAAACAGGTTATCTGCATCCGTCCAGCGGTTGGTTTTTGCAACCGGCTTATTGTTATCGGAGTAGCGGCCAAATTGGATAACGGGGGCGGAGGCAGCCTCATCCTTCTTCTTCCCCCAACCAAACAGTTTATCAAGCATGGATTACATCATTTAGCGAAGCAGCAAGATACTAAAGCCACCCGAATAAATGCGGTCCCGGGAAGCCCACGCACAATTATTCCACATTGGCGGGGTACTGTTGGCAGTACGCTAAAAATCAGTAGTTTCGCCTCAAACCAATTGTGATGAAATTTATAGCATCTTCCTCCTCATTATTAAAGCAGTTGCAGCATATTTCGGGCGTTATCAATGCCAATACCGTACTGCCCATCCTGGAGGATTTTTTGTTTGAAGTAGAAAAAAATAAGCTTACCGTAGTAGCTACCGACCTGGAAACAGTAATGCGGGTACAACTAGATATTGAAGCGAAGGACAGCGGCAAAGTTTGTATCCCGGCTAAGATCCTGATGGATTCATTGAAAAATATTCCGGATCAGCCGCTTACTTTCAATATTGATAAAAACTTCGGTATTGAAATAACCAGTGATAACGGTAAGTATAAAGTAATGGGTGAAAACCCTGACAACTTTCCTAAAGAGCCGGCTGCTGACGATACCACTTCTTTTACTATGACCGCCTCATCGCTGGTAACCGCTATCAATAAAACCATTTTTGCTACCAGCAATGATGACCTGCGCCCGGCTATGACGGGTGTATTCTTTGAGCTGGATAAAAAAGGCCTTCAGTGTGTGGCTACCGATGCACACCGGTTAGTGCGTTATAAAAGGACAGATGTAAAATGTCCGAAATCAGATACGTTTATCGCTCCGCGTAAACCATTAACACTGTTGAAAGCTGCCATTCCTTCAACCGATGAAGAAATAACAGTGAGCTACAATAGTAACCACCTGTTTGTGAAACATGGCACCACGCAAATGAGTTGCCGCCTGATAGATGCCCGTTTCCCGGACTATAAAGTGGTAATACCTGCGGATAACCCGTATAAACTCACGGTGAACAAGAGCGATTTTCAGAGTGCGTTGCGCCGGGTAAGCATATTCAGTAACAAGAGCACCAACCAGGTGGCTTTAAATATATCCGGCAGTGAACTGCAACTGGCGGCGCAGGATGTGGACTTCAGTTTTGAAGGAAATGAAAGGATGAAATGCCAGTATAATGGCGAAGACCTGATGATTGCCTTCAATGCCCGCTTCCTGATAGAAATGCTGAGCGCTGCAGAAAGTGATGAAGTGACGATTGAACTGTCAACACCAACAAAAGCTGGTATCATCAAACCAACAGAGAAAGACGAAAACGAAGAGCTGCTGATGCTGGTAATGCCGCTGATGCTGAATCAATAAATCTTTATCCCCTGAAGGGGAATGATTAGCTACTTTTTACATCTCCCTTCTTCCAAAGGGAGATTTTTTTATCCCGGTATATCAGTATTTCTGCAAAAACCAAATTACCCACCCAGCCGAGCCAGGCCACAATCCGGTACACATCCATGGGCGGAAAAATCCATGAAGGATCAATATGATAGGCATTGGTGATGGCATATTTCCATGCCCGCAGCGTAAGGGCCGAAAGGGTAAGGGCGTAGCTGCGGATCATGTAACGGCGGTGTGCTTTGAAATCTTTTTGCTTCGCTTTTACCAAAGCCATCGCAGTAAAGAAAATCCACAAAACGGCCAGGGCTACAAACGCAATGCGTGACCATGTTCCGCCATTTGCATAAAAACCCATGACCAGGCCGGCAGGGCCTGTAATCAGCAGCACATCCGCCACATAAATGTAGCCAAGGGTACGGTGTAAGCGTGGATTACGGCGAAGCAGGCGTTTGGAAAACTGGGTAAAGCCTGCAAAAAGCACCCACATGCTGGCATAAACATGGATAAAGAAGGCCAGGCGCCAGTGATCGATACCTATGTAATCTTGTTTTATGCGCAAGAAACCCACATCGGTATTGTAAGGAATATATTCAATCGTAATCCGGGCCATGAGCCAGGTAAAAAAAGCCAGTGCCAGCAGCAGGGCCCAGTTCCAGGTATTTGTCCGGGTAAAAATTTGTGGTATTTTTAAAGAGTAATCAGGTTGAACTCCATTATTGCCAAATTACATTCACCATTCAAAAATAAACCTTTCACCATGCAAAAGTTAGTTGTACTCCTGTTAAGCCTTTCTTTACTAATTTCCTGTAAGGATAAAAAAGATGATGGAGGAAAAGAAAAGGATCCGGTAATTGCCAATACAGATACACCCACCACACCCAAACCACCCGTGGTAAATGAACTGGAAAAATTATTGGGGTCTTTCGTAGGTTCTTTTGGCGATAATAAAATTACCCTCCTGATAACAAAAGCGGAAGGCGATTCTGTACAGGGTCGTTCTATTGTAGGTGGCAATGACCGGCCTTTTGCGGGAACATTCGTCAACAACGGAGGCATATACACTGTAACGGCGAAAGAACCGGGCGATCATAAAGATGATGGGGTGTTCAGTTTTGCACTGGATGTAAAAACACCAGACAACCTGGAAGGGGAGTGGAAACCCAATGATACAAAGCGACCAGTAAAAGAATATACACTGGAGCGTAAAAAATTTGCCTACAATCCGGCTGTGGGCGATTATCCCCAGGCTTCGCAACGGTTATTAAAAGCAAAGGACGTAGAGAATCTGTACAAGCAGGACCTGGAATTTATGCGCAATGAGATATTTGCCCGCCACGGCTACTGTTTTAAGAAAAAACACCTGCGCCAGGAATTTGAAATGCAGGACTGGTATGTACCCAATACTGTAGATATAAAAGGCTTCCTGACAGATATTGAAAAGAAAAACATTGAACTCATAAAGCGCTACGAGAAATATGCGGAGGAGTATGGAGATGAGTATGGAAGATAATAGTGAACAGCTGACAGATAATAACTAATAGTGATGGAGTTTGTATTGTTGAATACCTATGTCAATTATATAGATGCGCACATTGCAAAAGGCGTGCTCGAGGAAGCGGGTATTAATTGTTGGCTGAAGGATGAGAATACAGTTACTGTTGATCCTATACTCACGGCTGCGGTAGGTGGTATCAAGTTAATGGTGGCGAAAGAACAGGCGCAACGGGCATGGGATATGCTGGAGAAAATTCGGCGGGAACATAAAGCAACTGTAGCTTGCCCTAAATGCGGATCGCATAATGTGGAATATGTCAGTACTCCCCGGAAAGCAGTAAACTGGTTGAGTTCGCTGCTTGGTTTTTTTGGCGGCGATTATGCTGTGGCGGTTGATAAAGTAAACCACTGTTTTGATTGCGGTCATGAATTTCCGGCCGAGGAAATGGCTGCTACGGACAAATAGAATTTCATTCGTACCTTTTCAATTGAATACTTGCTATGTGGGAAGACATCATTACTCATTTTCAAACCCTGGAACAGCGGCCGCTGGAGCGGATGGCGATCCTGGTGGGCGGTATGCTTTTCTTCTGGATACTGGAAGGGGCGATACCTTTTCTAACGCTGCGTTTTAAGCGTAACAGGCTGCAACATGCCGGCGTCAATTTCGGTCTTACCGTTATCCACCTTATCATTCATACATTCCTGGCCATACTCATCGTAAAAATGAGTGACTGGTGTACAGCCAACCAGTTTGGCCTGGTAAACTGGCTAAACGCCGGTGTGCTGGGCACTATCTTACTGACGATACTGGTTGTTGATTTTTTCGGTGGCTGGCTGGTGCATATAGTAGAGCATAAGTTCAAGTTGCTCTGGCGCTTTCATGTCATTCACCATGCAGATAACAATGTAGATGTAACTACAGGCCTGCGTCACCACCCGGTGGAAAGCGTGGTGCGGGGCATATTCTTCTTCATGGGTATCATGCTCAGCGGGGCGCCGATGTATGCAGTCATGATATACCAGACAATTCTGGTATTCTTTACAGCATTCGAACATGCGAATATCAGTTTGCCTAAATGGCTGGACAATGCGATGAGTTATGTGTTCATTTCCCCCAATATGCACAAAGTTCACCACCATTGGAAGCAGCCTTATACAGACAGTAATTATGGCGCAATTATTTCTATCTGGGATCGCTTGTTTGGTACCTATAAGTACTTAGATAAGCAGCATCTTCGCTATGGCATCGACAAGGACTATCCGAATGAACAGGATGAAAACCTCTTCATGCTGCTGAAAAAGCCTTTTCAAAAAATGGATTCATAATTTTAACCCTAAACCCATATCATGCGGATCATTTTAGTGGCAGTATTTGCCCTCTTTACCATTAACGTAATGGCACAGCCATACGGTACTTTTTATGTTGGCGCCAAAACTAGTCTCAGTATGCGGGAAACACCCGATGCTGCTGGCAAAGTGCTGGAGAAGATTCCATACGGAACAAAAGTTACTACCCTTGAAGAAGAAGGCGAGTGGAAGGAAATAACCACGGAAAGTATGATGGGGTATTGGCGCAAAGTGAAATACAATAACAAAACGGGTTATGTGGTGGATAATTACTTACTGCCCTGGCCGCCACCCAAACTCGCTACGGTAAAAGAACTAAAGCAATACCTGGCACAAATATCTGTGCCTGCGGGTGCGAAGGTTGTGACAAAGAACGGTACCATGAACGAAATCACAGAAAGTGGTTGGGAGCTGACGAAGCAGTTGTATAAAAATGGATCGGAATATCATCAGTTTTATGCGTATGAATATGGGTCAGATACTTATTTTCTCCCCGGCTTCACCTTGCAGCAGGGCTTTTTATTGTGCCGGTTAATACCAGAGTTTAAAGAAGTATTTGGGGAGAAAGACGAATTTCCGACAGCGGATAAAAAATTTACCAAAGATGGAAGGGAGTATGAAATAAAGCTGATAAAAAATGGCGACGATCCGGAATATTCCGGCCCGTTTACCATCGAGAAAATAAAAATCAGCTACGAAGACGGCGCCTACTACGAATTTGAAATGTATATGCAGGATAATCAGTTAGTCATTTTCTTCAGCGGGGGAGTGTAGAACCACGATTTTTTGGATTTGATTAAGGATTAAGAGGATATTTGGATTATGAAATACAGTGAAATCACAGGAGATATTATTGGTGCAGCAATGGAAGTTCACCGGAAAATGGGACGTGGATTCCAGGAACATATATACCAAAGAGCATTGGAGAAGGAATTGAAGGAAAAGAAGCTTTCGGTCAAAACAGAACATGAAATGCCGGTATATTATAAAGGTGAACAAATCGGTTTGAGGCGTGTTGACTTTCTTGTTAATGACATTATATGTGTTGAAATAAAGGCAGTTTCGAATCTTGAAGATGTTCATCTTGCACAAGCTATAAACTACTTAGAAGTATCTGGCATAGAAGTGGGCCTGCTTATAAATTTCGGGGCGTCCTCTTTACAGTTTAAGCGGCTTCAGCCAAGAGATAAAAAACAGCCTGCTCCTCCAAATCCTGTTCAAAATCCTAAAAATCGTGGTTCTGTAGTCGCAATGATACCGGCCCGCTATGCGGCCACAAGGTTCCCGGCCAAGCTGATGCAAATGCTCGGTGGCAAAACGGTGATACGCCATACCTATGATGCTACTATGGCTACCGGCTTATTTGACGAAGTGGTGGTGGTGACAGACAGTGATATCATCTTTACGGAGATAACAGCAGCAGGTGGAAGCGCCGTGATGAGCATCAACGAACATGAGAGCGGCAGTGATCGTATAGCTGAAGCGGCTGCGAACATGGATGTCGATATCATAGTCAACGTGCAGGGAGATACGCCTTTTGTAAAGCGAGAGCCATTGGAAAAGCTTTTGCAGCAGTTTGATGATCCGGCTGTGCAGGTAGCATCCATGATGCAAGTACTTACAAAAGAGGAAGAAATTAACGATCCGAATTTCGTAAAAGTGGCGGTTGATAGAAATATGAACTCGCTTTTCTTTAGTCGTTCCGTAATACCCTATCCCCGTGATAAAAACTATCCTACTACATACTACGAACACATCGGCGTGTACGCTTTTCGCAAAGCAGCACTTATGAATTTCACCCATTGGCCTATGACCCCGTTGGAAGCCGCAGAGAAAGTAGAATGCCTGCGCTACCTGGAAAACGGCGTGCCACTACGCATGATTGTTGTGGACTACATGGGCGTGGAAATAGACACACCCGAAGACCTGGAACGGGCTGAAGGATTACTTTAATTGCTGTCACGGATTCTCTTCCTGACAAAAGGAAACGACACATTTTCGCTTTATTGTATTTAATCTGTGTAAATCCGTGTAATCCGTGGCCAAATCCATATTCGCCGCAGGCGAATCATTTTCTCTTAATTCATTCGTGTAATTCATGTAATTAGTGGCAAAACAATATTCGCCGCAGGCGGGCCCTTTGTATTAATTTCGTGGCAAAATAATAACGATGGCATTCCGGAATTTTAAGATGGTAGGTTATGTGGTGTACGGACGAGGATCGTTTAATCAGCTGGATGAAATACTGAAGCCGCACCGCAAAGAAGGTAAACCCATGGTCTTCCTGGTGGATCATTACTTCGAGGGAAAGCCATTAGTCAACCGGGTGCCTGTTCGCGGTAATGATAAAATCATTTATGCTGATGTAACCTATGAGCCCAAGACTACTTATGTCGATTCGCATGCCTTGCAGTTGAAAGAAGAATTTGGAACCGTAAGCGGTGTTATTGGTATTGGCGGCGGCAGTACCATGGATTTGGCCAAAGCGGTGTCATTGATGATGAACAACCCAGGCTCTTCAGCGGACTACCAGGGCTGGGACCTGGTAAAATACCCCGGAGTATATAAAGCAGGTATACCCACACTAAGCGGCACAGGTGCTGAAGTATCCCGCACTACCGTATTAACAGGCCCTACCAGGAAATTGGGGATGAACTCAGATTTTACGCCATTCGATCAAATAGTTCTGGACCCGGAACTGACAGCCGATGCCCCGGCCAACCAGCGTTTCTATACAGGTATGGATTGTTATATCCATTGTATTGAAAGTTTAGAAGGCACCTACCTGAATGAATTCAGTAAAAGCTATGGTGAAAAAGCCTTGCAGCTTTGCCGTGATGTATTTGTGGATGCCAATGAATGGACGGCTGAATGCGATGATAAACTGATGATGGCTTCTTACGCAGGTGGTATGAGCATTGCTTACTCGCAGGTGGGTGTGGCCCATGCGGTAAGTTATGGCCTGAGTTATTTACTAGGCACCAAACACGGCATCGGCAATTGTATTGTGATGAACCACCTGGAAGAATATTATCCGGCAGGCGTGAAAGAGTTTAAGTACATGGTGGAGAAGAATAAGATTGATATACCTGTAGGTATTTGTAAAGGTTTAAGCGAAGATGATTTTGATAAAATGATCAATGTGAGCCTGGGCATGAAACCTCTTTGGGAGAATGCGCTTGGCAAAGACTGGGAAAAAATAATGACGAGGGAGAAATTGAGGGCTTTATATGAAAAATTATAATTGTTGTATGACCAGGTATCATCCTCGCTATAGTCTGAAGAAATTAGCTGTATTTATTGGAGTTTTGCTTTTGCTGTCATCTGTACTTATTGCGCAAAACAGGGTGGATAGCTATTCAGCTACGCTGCTTGCTTACTGGAATAAAGGGGAAAAGAAAACGTTCAACTTGGAGAAAACTATCGAGCAGCGGTCGGGGAAATCGGAGAAAGATATTTCATCACTATACACTATTAATATTGAGGTGTTGGATAAAACAGATTCTTCTTACACCCTTGCCTGGCACTACACCATCCGGCCAGTACCGGGCGATGACGAACCAGCCCTGTCATTAGTCACAGCGCCTTTTAATAACCTCCGCCTGGTATATACAACAGATCAGAATGGCAGTTTCAAAGAGCTTACGAATATGGAGGAAATTCAGAAGCTGGTAGTGGCTTCATTTGATACGCTGATAAAGGAAAGTAATTTGGAACCGGAGATACAGCCTGCAATTAAGTCGCTAAAACAAATGTTTACCAGCAGGGAAGGGATTGAAAATATTTTATTGAAGGATATACAGCTATTTCATAGTTTCTATGGCCTGGAGTTTACAACTGTTAAGCAAACGAAAGAGGCAGAAATACAAAACATGTTTGGTGGAGATCCTTTGCCAGCTGTTATCACTTCCCAGTATTCAGGTACGGAGAAAGACGGGACCGTAATTAGAGCAGGCATCTTAATGGAAGTGGATGATAAGGCAATGGCAAAAATGATGCGTGATATTTTCAATAAATTGTCCCCTCAGAAGGCAGAGGAGGCATTCAAAAGCATGGACATGTCTTCTATGAAGATGAAGGACACGGTTACGGTAACTATACAAGTGAAATCGGGATGGGTTGATAAAATGCAGGCAGAACGGTTGATGAGTTTGACGGGTATTTATAAAAAGGATCTGACCATTTTTAGTATAGCTGAGTAAACTGGCACGGCTAATCATAATTCACATCTACCCGCAAGGCTCTCATTCCGGAAACCCCCTGCAATTCTTCCAGATCTAATTGTTCGATACCGGGCTTGAGCAGTTTTTTATTTTGTAAAAATTCGATGTACTCAGTGTATTCCGCTGCATCCTTCCCTTTTGAATAGACAATAGCAATTTTGCCGGGCTGCGTCAACCGCTCTGTACTGTTTTTGATATAAGCTTTGTCAATCCGCTTCTTCACTATTTCATAACGGATATTGTATGCGCCGTCCACATCAAACTTCCGCTCATCTGTCCGGAATAAAATAGACAACGGTTCGCTGTGGGCCAATATTAATTGTGTGGTGCGTAGTTTATGGCTCAGCTCGTCTTCTAACTGATGCGTCAGCCTCGAAGCTTTGGCCAGTAAAGAAAGCTGCCACATGCGCAGGTTGTGCAGGTATATTTCATCAAATTTTTTACGGGGAGTAATACTTTGCCCTATAAAAATATTGAACTCCAGGCCATCAGTAACATAACGTTCGTAGTAATGCGGATACACTTTTTGTGCAGCCATTTGTTCCTTGTCGGTGAACCGGGCCAGTGTATCATTTATCCGGGATACGCTCAGTTCATATTCTTTCCGGTGGCGGTACAGCATACCCAGCTGCGGATCAATAGCTGCATTATACATTTCAATTTCGTTGCGCAGGCTTGCATCTGTACCGTGCAGGTGCTGAAAGGCCTGCGCCACCTGGTGCTGTAAAAATTCACGAATGGTCAGTTCTTCGTCTGAATGCAACCCATTTGTTGCAGCCTCTGTATATTTATCTAATTTAAATTCTATTTCCTGCAGCAGAGGAAAGCTGTTGAATTGATCCTGCTGTGCCTTACGTACTACCTGTTTGGCCATATCCAGCTGGTCCAGCACATCCCGTTGTATAGCATTTGATCGTTCGGTAGATGAGTTGCGTATATCTAATGCGCCGTATAAAGGAAATACTTCAGGGAAAACAATACGTTCAATCTTCTTGTCCTCTTTTCGTTGCAGGTGTACAATATGATTGACGGCCGCTTCTGTAAAGCGCCATTCTACCGCAGGCTGTACCGACGTAAATTTTTTCTTGATAATCCCGTCTACAGTACTGTTCAGCCGCTCAAGGCTTTTTTCCATACCGAGTGTAAACAGCGGAATTACCGTTTCTATACGGCTGATATGTTCGGGCTTAAGCAGGCCGGCTTCTTTGGATGTAATTTCCAGCAGGCCTATCAGCCCGTCGTGGTATTTAAGTGGACAAATAATAAGGCTGCGTACGCCATCAGTATAGTAGTAACGAAGGCACTGCACTTCTTCCAATGCCCTGGCATGAAGTGTATTAAAAAGTAACGGCTGATTATTGTCCCGGAAAAGTATTTTACAATAGTCACTTGTTTCATCCCGCTCGGCTGAATTATTCATATGCCGGAACAGGATGCTGTTTGTATTATGCAGGTCAGAATATACATAGTGCCCGTTAATCTTAAAAAAGGGGGTGATGCCGATATTCAGGTCTTTGATACCAATCAGGCTGCTGACAAACCCTTCCAGTTCATTGAACATACCTGCATCTGCCACATTATTTATATCCAGCAACAGGTTCTTGATTTTTACACCCACTTCCTGTTCAGTCATGTCATTCATGCGGATAATGGATACCCCTTCAAAAACGAATTTGTCCAGGGGCACCTGTTTCATTATTTCCTGCATGGTAATAATGCTGTTGGTATGTTTATCCACCAGGCTTTCCGGCAACGCCGGCATTTCATCTACAGGCCTTACATCTATAAAGCGGGCATCCACCCTGAATTCCATATAGCCGGTGAGGCCGGTAACAGGATTGGTATACGGATATACAGACCGGGTATTCTCTTTGCCCGGGTGGTTCATGTATTTTTTTAAGATCAGTGAATAAGCAAACTGGAGGCGTTCGTTTTGGATATGCTCCAGATCGGCGGTCTCCGGCATTTTAATTTGATTCGTACCGGGATTTAACATCAATGTCTCAAACTTTGGCGAGGCATAAATGGCTGTGAAAGAAAAGGGCAGCGCCACGGCATACATAAAGTTGGCCGTTGTGGGAGGAAACACGGCAGACAATAGCTCTTCAATCAATTCGCTATGCTGCCGTACGATATTAAGGTCGGTAATTGTTTCCAGCAGGTGCGGGTGTTTCTCAATTTCTGCTACTACCTGGCCATACAATTTTTGCATACCGGCATTGCCCTCGGCAATATTCTTTTTAAGCATATTCACCAATGGCCTGAAGGAGAGCAGGCTCATAAAACCGATGCTGTTTACCTGTATGTTATTGTTTGGCATTGGTAATGGTTAAAGAGGGCATACAAATGTAAGGTTTGTGTAAAAAAGAAAGCCCCGCTAATATCAGGGCTTCATTTTTTTTATTGTCTATAATTTGATCTACCGGCGCTGCCGGCCCAGTGTAAGGCCTATTTTAAACTGTATGGTAAAAAAAGAATCATTGTCTTTTGGATCGCCCCGCTGATCGGATGGTTTTGATCCATCTCCGGGTGTCAGCTCATCTTTACGGTCATATAACTGTTGCGCAATGGCCGCCTGGCCTGGCAGCAGGTAGCGGCTGAAAAGTGAAGGGTCGATGTAGCCGGTGCTTGCATCATCGAGATAATCAGTAAACAATTTACGCTGCACAAATTCAAGACGGGCATTCAGCATCGGACTTATCTGGTACCGTATACCTAAGCCGCCCAACAGGTTTATCTGGTTGAGCTTGTACTCTTTCCTGTCCGGGTATTCAGCAAAGCCCTGCCCCTCAAGGTGCAGCGGCTGCAGTCTGTGCATCGTACCATTTAATTCTGCTTGCGGATCAAAAGAAAAATAACCCACGCCACCGAGGACATAAGGAGAGAGGGATGGTGGATCATAGTCACTAAAATCCCTGAACATCAGCGGGTGTACTTCTACTGCAAGCTGTAATTCTGAAATCTTGCTCTTAAAACTCAGGTTCCTTTCATAACGGCCGGTAGTAGTGGATGCTACGTTTTTCAGAATGCTGTCATAGCCCACCACTTCGCCAAAAGTACCTTCTAACCGTACCGCTATTTTATCGAGGTAATTAGCCATGAAGTAGGCCCCATAGCTCGGACGGGCTGTTTTCCAGCGCAAATCTTTGATAAAGTTTTTGCCAATGCCGCTTTTGCCGCCCAGATCGGTAAGTGCATTCATAACACCTCCGGTGGCGCCAATTTCAAATACTACTGCATTCTCATAGTATTTATCATTGTAATAGTAATACTGTGCTTGTGTTTTGTGGCTCAATAGGGTACAGTAAACCACTGCCACGGCTAATAATCTTTTCATCCTCTGGTGAAGTTTTCTTTTAAAAATAGGTCGGGTTACAATCAGAGGGAGTGGATTCGCGGTGTTCCGTGGATTGGAGCGGCCAAAATACTGATAATATCTCAAATAAGGCCTCCCCAAATCCGGTTAGTAATATAGATTTTACAGAATGCTAATATAGAAGTACCGAATTATTGGAACAGCCGTTATTTCACCTGTTTTATCGGGTTATTTTAGCCGGTAAAGCTAGCCGGGAAACCAAAGCATAATTCTATTGATCTGAAAATCAACTGTTATAGAATATTTCTGGCCGGCCGGATGATTGGCTCATGACCATTTCTCAAGCTTGTCCCTGGCACAAACCTGCGGGTATGTTATTATTTTTTTCTATTTGATCTTAAGCACATTTAGTACTTTTTGTAAGGATTGGTTTTGCAGTCGGATAAAATAAGCACCGGATGGTAAACCATCGTCATAAATATCCACGTTGTGCGTACCTGCCGTAAAATCACCATTGGCCAGCACCCGTACCACCTGTCCGATTGAGTTTATTTGTTGTACCAGCGTATGTCCGCCTGTGGTGCTGAACTGCACCGTGGCATTCAGGCTATACGGATTCGGCCACATTTTCAACACCAGGTTATTGGAATTGTCATTGATAACTTCCGGATCGTCGGGCAGGCCGCAGGGCCCGCCTTTTATAATTGGAAGTGACTGATAATTTTGCAGCATCAGCTGATTGAGCAAAGGTTGTTTTACACAAAACCATCTTTCGAGTACAGAAGCATACACACTTCTGAAATCGTATTGAAAAGGAACATTGTTCACCACATTGATATCTGCAGGAATATCCGGGCTGTTGCCCAATATGCCTTTTTTCACGTGCTTGCCAAACAACATCAGTGGCGCTGCTGCACCATGATCTGTTCCCAGGCTTGCATTTGATTTTATTCGCCGGCCAAATTCGGAGAAAGTCATTCCCAGTACACGATCGTCCTGCTGCATCAGTTCCATATCCCGTTGAAATGCGTTGACGGAAGATGACAAGTCTCTGAGCAGTTTGGCATGTTCACCTGTGGAAGTATCGCTGGCATTTACCTGTTTCTTATGCGTATCGAACTGGTGCAGGGTAACAGTGTACACCCTTGTTTTCAGTCCGCCTTTGATTAACCGGGCTACGATTTGCAATTGCCTTGCCAGGTCGTTATCCGGATAGGCCGCCATATTAGCGGCGCTGCGGTAAGCATTACGGATTATATCAGAATAGATTTTTGTTTTTTCTGAAATCACCCGGAGGTAACGCAGCTCTTTGTTGGCATTTGGTGCTGTCAGGGGATAATCAGAAAACGGATTGCTGAACGAGTAAATATTTTCAGGATCATCTACTGAAAGTCCCATGGAAAAAATATTTCCCTGCACTACTACAGTCGGTACGCTGCTGATTTGAATAGCCAGCGGATCGGGCATTTCGGCGTTTGGGTATGCATCCGGATAACCCGGGTATTCACTGTCGAGATAACGCCCCATCCATCCCGTCTTCACCCGGTTAAAGCGGTTGTTATTGTTATCACCACTCATCCATATGTCAGTAGAACGGAAATGCGAAAAATTCTGATTGGGATATCCAACGGACTGTACAATATTTACCTTTCCATCATTGTACATGTTTTGCATATCGGTCATGGCAGGGTGCAAACCAGATTTATCGGTACCATCCAGCCGAAGGACACGGCTTTGCTGTATGGCCACATTGGGACGGGCATTGTAATAGTTGGCATACATATCAAGCGGCACAACCATGTTTAGTCCGTCATTACCACCAGCAAGCTGTATCAGTACCAGTATATGATCGTTAGTGGCTTCGGTGCCTAATAAATGGGTCAGCGCATTTTGTGGCCCGGCACCATATGCGGTAAAGGAAAAGCCGTTAAGAAAAGCAGGCATCGTAATGGCCGCAGGTACCGTATTGCGTAAAAAATTTCTTCTGTTCATGTGTTTGGTTTTACAGGTTTTCCGAAGGCATCAGCATAAATGGTATTCAGGGAGGTTCATAATGAACCGGAACATTTCTTTCAGCGATGCAGTAATCACGGCATTATTATTATTGTTCCAGGCATTCGTCCAGGTAGTATCGGTGCCTGAATTGTTCAGCAGGAAGCGGTTCTTTACATAGTTTCTTGAGTTGAGCGATAGGGGGTAACGTAACAACAGGGCCGTTACATCTGCCACCAGCTGGTTTGGATCAGATGGATTAGACGAATAATTAGCAAAGCCACGCAGATCCAGCAAATCCTGTTCGATAAGGTTATCGGTATAATTTGCCCGGCGGGGAAGGGAGTTGCTGTTTACCCATAATTCATAAAACATCGGCTCCTGGTAATAAGCCGGCCAGCCCGACACATCGGGTGGCTGGAAAAGTGTTTGCTGCATTTCGCCGGCCTTGCCAAAAACATTGGCGAAGAAAGGATAGCCATTTTGCCAATCTGTATAAGCAGGGATGGCTACATTAAATTCACGGAGTGTGCCAACAATAATATCATATGGATTTTTAATAAAGCAGGACTGGTTCAGCGGGTCAAAAAAATGTTCGCTTTTAAACAAGGCAGCCAGTACGGGCTTGATTTCAAAATTGCTGTTGCGCAGTAAATCACCCAATGGTGCAATAACGTTGGTTTCTGTTTCTTCATCAATTTGGTAATACACAAACCATTTGTAGAGTTTACGGCAAATAAAGCGGGCAGCTTCCGTGGTGTTGAAGATCATATTCACCAAATCGTCTACTTCAGTAGCCCCGTTATTATTGATAGTTGTATTGTTGTAAAAGGACGAAAAGGATTTGCTGCCTGTATCATGTGCGTTATTATCCAGGTAGGCATTGAGTGTGGTACTGTTAATTCTCCAGCCGGTAAGCACCCGGGCTGCAGCTATCACATCATTTTCTGTGTACAATGAATCAGGGCCATGACCTACAGTAAACAGTTCCTGCATTTCTCTTGCATAGTTTTCATCGGGTGCCAGTTTTGAATTCAGGTAGCCGTTCAAATGAAAAAGCATGGCTGGATCTATGGTCACATCTCTTACTAGTTGTTTTACGCTGCCCAGTGTATTGGTGCGGAAAAGGTTATGATGCCGCCATAGCATGGTTGCATTGCCAACTTCTTCTTCATGTACCGAAAAATGATGGTGCCAGAACATGACCATTTTCTCGGTGATGCTCCTGTTTTGATTAAGTATAACACCTGCCCACCACTTGCGCAGGCTGCTGATACGTAGTCCGTTGATCGATCCTCTCACTTCAGGGTCGCTGAGGGTATTCAGGTCATTTACCCAGGTTTGCCCCTGCACCACACCGAGGTCATCATGAAACACACCATTCTCATCTTCAATTAAGCCATAGTCACGCAATGGGGTACTGAGTACCGGTATATTATTCAGTAATTCGTCAACTGCTGCACCCGGCGAAAGCGTAAGGAAATAATCAATATCAGCTTTTGTAGCGCCAAACATGGTACGCTTCAGCAAATGCGTTACTTCGTTGATTGTCCAGCTGCCGGCATAGGGGTTGAGGCCAGCGGCCATCAGCCGGTAATTGTTTTTCTTTTTTACCCGGGTAAAAAATTCTTTTCTGTCCATATCGATTTATTTAAACTTTCGGTTAGGCACATAAAATGGCTGCGTTAATCCTCTTCAGCCTTGCCATCTGCGTTCCAATTAAACATTACCGGATAAGCGTAACGATCCCCTTCTTCATCACAGGTTTCTTTTGTATATCCCTGTATTGAACGAGATACACATAAACCCCGTTAGGTTGTGGTTTACCGTTTACTTTTCCGTCCCATGGGTGGAGGGTGGAGGCGCTTTTGAAAAACAATGTTCCGTTACGGTCGTAAATCTGTATAGAGAATTCATCGGGTACTTTACCAATTGGCCCGAAATAATCATTGAGTCCATCACCATTGGGTGTAAAAGCAGATGGCATGAAAACCAACGCATCTTTTAATACCACGACGGTGAATTCACCCGTACGCATGCATTGTGTATCCAATGAATTAGTAGCTAGGTAGGTGGTGGTCACTGCAGGTGTGGCCACCGGTTTGGGGCAGTTGGTACAACTCAGTGTGGGATCGTAACTCCAGGTAATGCTGCCGTTGCCGTTGCTGGGCAGCGTAAGCGACTGGCCAACAAAAATGGTATCGCTGGTGCGTATACTGTCGAAAGGGCTGCTGATTAAAACTGGCTGATAAATAACAAACGCCGAATCATTGCCGCAGATATCCGGGATAGTATCACTATACGGTGTAAAGCTGGCAAGGGTGCAAACAGTGGAGTCAACAAGCAGCGTATCGATTTGCTTTAGTTTGATAATACCAAAGTCTGTCTCACCTTGCGGGTTACTAAAATTCCCATCGCCTGATTCAGAATCGCCGCATAAATAATATTCTTTAACAGCCGGCTGATAGATAATGGCACGAAGATGATCATTGCCGCTCCCACCTAAATTTTGTTGCCAGGCCACATTGCCTGCCTGTGTAAATTTTATAACCCAATAATCGCCTTCGCCTAAAGGGTTGGCAACATCTAAATCATTGGAATAGGTAATGCCACCAACGAGGTAACCACCATCGGCATCTGTAATAACAGAATTTGCATACTCTGCATCAGAGCCGCCCATCACCCGCTGCCAGTTCATTCGTCCATTGGTTGGGTTGATATTGAGTACCCAATAGTCCTGGCTGCCACGGGCGCCGCTTACATCTCCGTCGTTGGAAGTAGTATAACCTGCCAATGTCAGGTTTCCATCTGTGCCCAGCGTCATGGAGTAAGCCACATCATTTTGTGCTCCGCCATAAACACGGCTGTATATCTTATTACCACTGGCATCTAATGCCAGCAACCATACATCATAGTTTTTTTGTTGCGGTGGTATATCGCCATCGGTGGAGTTGGCATAACCCGCTAAGTAAACCCGGCCATTGATAATCTCCATATCCAGCAGCTCTTCATTCTTGCTGCCGCCAAAGCAACGGCTCCATTGCAGGTTGCCACCCGCATCAAGCTTCATTAATACCGCATCGGTGTAGCCGGCTGTACCATGGTTGCCGCTTATATTACCATCATTGGAAGAGGAGGAAGCAGTTAAATAAAAACTGCCATCATTGAGCAAATGAATATGATTGGCGATATCAAGGCCGTTGCCGCCGTATCTTTTTTGCCAGAGCAAAGTGCCAACGGCATCAACTTTTAAAATCCAGATATCTTTTGTGGCAGCATAACCATTGATCACACCACCATCTGTAGAATTGGTTTCGCCTGCTATGATGAAACCACCATCAGCAGTCTGCACCACATCCCTGGCACTTTCATAATTAGTGCCACCAAACGATCTTTCCCATTGTATATTACCGCATTTGTCCAGCTTCAGTATCCATAAATCCCAGTATTCACGACTGGGTTGCGGGCTTATATCGCCATTATTAGAATCAGTATATCCAACGGTAACAGTGCCGCCATCAGTTGTGTGTTTGATAGAAAGAGGGATGTCTACGTTGCCGCCACCGTATTGGATGGCCCATTGTTGCGGGGGTAATTGTGCATGTACTTTTTGTACAAGACAAAAAAGTAACATACCGCTAAAGAGGTAGAGGTTCTTCAACAGTTGGACGGTTTAGGTAGTAAATGACCCTCACCATTTGCAAGTATTATGCTAAAGTGTCAAAACTGTGGATAAGTAGCTGTTGTCTTAATTACAATCAAGGAAAAGAAGGTAAAGGCCCTTAGTTGCTGCGGGAAATTTCCCGTTGAAAATACCAGCATACTTGTTGCAAACCACAATCCCTGCATTTCGGATTACGGGCCAGGCATATATAGCGGCCATGAAGTATCAACCAGTGGTGTGCTTTATGAATCAATTCCTGCGGAATGTTTTTGATTAATTCTTTTTCTACGGCTAATGGTGTGGATGCTGTTTGTGGTACAAGGCCGATTCGTTTGCTTACGCGGAATACATGCGTATCCACGGCCATATTTGGTTGCTGATCAATAACGGATGTAATAACATTGGCTGTTTTTCTTCCAACGCCTGGTAGTTGAATGAGTTCATCCACCGTCATCGGTATTTCCCCGCCAAACTGATCCAGTACTTTATTGGCCATGCCAATCAGGTGTTTCGTTTTGTTGTTAGGATACGAAATGCTTTTTATAAAAGGAAAGAGTTCATCGAAACTGGCTTTACTGAGCGATGATACATCGGGATACTTTTCAAAAATAGCCGGTGTAGTCAGGTTTACCCGCTTATCGGTGCATTGTGCAGAAAGGATAACTGCTACGAGTAATTGGTAAGGGTTGTCGTAAAACAATTCTGTCTCTGCTTCAGGTGCATGCGTTTGAAAATAGTCAATAACGAACTGGTAGCGTTGTTTCCTGGTCATAGAGGTTGTCAATTGGCAGTCATCAGTCTTCAGTCTTCAGTCTTCAGTCATCAGTCTTCAGTCATCAGTCTTCAGTCTTCAGTCTTCAGTCTTCAGTCTTCAGTC
>CAYLRV010000002.1:0-106451 GCA_964386395.1 uncultured Chitinophaga sp. | reverse complement strand
TCAGTCTTCAGTCTTCAGTCTTCAGTCTTCAGTCTTCAGTCTTCAGTCTTCAGTCATCAGTCTTCAGTCTTCAGTCTTCAGTCTTCAGCCGGTGCAAGATATTAAAAAGGGAGAGTAATGGATCGCTGATAGAAGGCACAAAAAAAGCACCCAATCTGAGGATGCTTAATCTTTTTAGAAGAACAGTGTGATTAATGAACTTCATGTTCTGCCTGTTCTCTGGCATGGTTGAGCACATTTAACACGACTTCGGTGCGGGGCGACTGCGTGAGTTTGTCGAGGCGCTGCATGGAAGCTTTCAATACGCTTAATTTTTCCCGTAGTGTCCAATCCTTTTCCAGGGCTGCTTCAATTTTAGCAGTATCCTTTTTTGAGGTCTCGTTGTATAGGTACAGCAAAAGATCCTCGGGAGTAAAGTTGGTCATTGGCAAACTTTAAATTGTCCAGTAATAGAGTTAATGTCCGTGGTAGATGCGAAAAATGTCCGGTATATAAACGGGGTGCCCTTTGCCTTATTGTGTACAGTTTGCTAATTCTTTGCCGGATCGTGGTTTTCCGGTATGATGAACAAATCCTCACCGTCCCGCTTCATATAGTGGTTCTCCCGGGCATATTTTTCCAGGGTGGCCGGATTTGTCCTAAGTGCCTCTAATTCTTTACGTTCTGCGGCTAATTCTTTCTGATAATAGGCCTTGCTTTGCTCCAGTTTACGCAGTTCCTTATTCCGATCCATACGAGTGAAGAAATCATTCTTGTCCAGGAAAAGCATAACGGCCAGGAAAGCGGCAGACGCAATCAGGTACTTATTTTTCAGCCAGGCGGGAAGTTTGGATATTAGCTTCATTAGGTTATCAGGTTTTGCAGTTGGCAGCCTGCAGTAGCGTTTGCTGACTGCAAACTGCCAGCTGGTGACTGCGTCATTTACCAAATTTAATCTTTCCTTTCGGATATACAGCACTGCTGCCGAGTAATTCTTCAATTCTTAACAACTGGTTATACTTGGCCATACGGTCGGTACGACTGGCAGAACCCGTTTTAATTTGTCCGCAGTTTAATGCTACGGCTAAATCAGCAATGGTGGTATCTTCTGTTTCACCACTGCGGTGACTCATAATCGTATTGTAACCGTTGTGCTGTGCCAGGGTTACTGCATTGATGGTTTCTGTCACAGTACCTATCTGGTTTACTTTTACCAGCAGGCCGTTCGCAATACTTTTATCAATACCCTGTTGCAGTCGGGTTACGTTTGTTACAAACAGATCATCACCTACCAGCTGGCATTTATCACCAACAGCTTGTGTCAGGGCAGCCCAACCAGCCCAGTCATCTTCGGCCATACCATCTTCAATAGAAACGATCGGGTACTGCTTCACCCATTTTTCCCAGAACTTCACCAGCTGATCGCTGCTGAGTTCTTTGCCATCGCTTTTATGAAATACATATTTCTTCTTCTTGGCATTCCAGAGTTCACTGTTAGCCGCATCCATGGCAACAACAATTTGTGAGCCTGCTTTATAGCCAGAGGCTTGAATAGCTTCCATTACCGTATCAATGGCTTCCTCATTGCTCTGAATATTCGGGGCGAAGCCACCTTCGTCGCCCACATTGGTGCTGAATCCTTTCTTCTTCAATACGGATTTGAGGGTATGAAATATTTCCACGCCCCAGCGCAGCCCTTCACTAAAGCTGGGCGCACCTACCGGCATAATCATAAATTCCTGGAAATCGATTTTATTATCAGCATGTGCACCACCGTTCAGGATATTCATCATGGGGATGGGCAATGTCTTTGCATTGGTGCCGCCTACGTAGCGGAAGAGTGGCAGCGATGCTTCTTCAGCAGCCGCTTTGGCTACAGCCATACTAACAGCAAGGATAGCATTAGCACCCAGTTTTCCTTTGTTAGCTGTGCCGTCTAATTGTATCATCATTTCATCGATACCGGTCTGGTCGGCCACATCATTGCCAAGCAGGGCCGGGGCGATGATTTTATTGACATTGGCAACAGCTTTCAACACGCCTTTGCCTACATATTTCTTTTTATCGTTATCACGCAGTTCAACAGCTTCGTGTATGCCTGTGCTGGCGCCACTGGGTACAGCGGCACGGCCAAGTGCACCATTATCGGTCAGTACATCCACTTCAACCGTGGGGTTTCCTCTTGAGTCTAAAATCTGGCGGGCGAAGATTTCTGAAATGTAACTCATTGTTGTAGTTGGTTTTTTAAATGATAAAAAATCTATGGAAGCAATGGCGCTGCAAAGAAACGATGTTTTGGCGGAATGCAAAGCGATAAACATGGAACGGCACAGAACAGGTGTTCGTTTTTTAGGTTATGGTTTATCGGTATTATTTAATAAATTCGACCTTCTTTTCACCCTTCATACATATAGCCTTGAACCGCCGGTTACTATTTATATTATGTATCGTTTTTTTGTCAGTAAAGGCAAACAGCCAGTCAGGCCTTTGCCCCTCCAACCTTGACTTTGAAGATGGGGATTATACCGGCTGGGTTTGCAAGAGCGGTAATGTTGGACTTGTCGGTGGAGTGAATACGGTTACCTGGAATAATATAGGGACTGTAATACCCACCCTGCACAGGATGATAACTGCACCTGGTGGTGTTGACGCTTACGGACGTTTCCCTGAATTGTGCCCTAACGGAAGTGGTTTCAGCGCTAAAATTGGAAATGAAACAGCTTCTATTACTGGTGGGATCGGAAATGAAGCAAGTGGTGTTTCTTACATTTATAATATACCAGCTACAGTTAGCACCTTTTCACTATTATTTCATTATGCTGTCGTAATGCATGAAGGTAGTCATACACCTGCGCAGCAATCAAGGTTCAGGGCCATCATCAGGGACGTTACCTCCGGCAACGTAGTACCCTGCGCTAATTTTGATTTTGTGGTAGGTTCTTCTTTGCCTGGCTTTCAGGTTTCACCTATTAATCCACAGGTACGGTACAAAGACTGGACACCTGTTTCAATCGACCTTAGTTCACTGATCGGAAGAACTATTGAAGTTGAATTCATTACTTCTGAGTGTACACAGCAGGGGCACTTTTGTTATGCATACATAGATGTAAACAGCAATTGTAACGGTGCTATAACAGGTAACTACATTTGTCCCGGTAATAGTGGTATAACACTTACAGCTCCCTTTGGATTCCAGAATTATACATGGTACAGCGATAACACATTTACCACTGTTCTTGCAAACACGCAAACGCTTACTGTTTCTCCGGCTCCGCCTACCGGCACAATTTACCCGGTGAAAATTGAGCCTTATCCCGGTTTCGGTTGCCAGGATACCTTGTATGCAGATGTTCAAATTGCCGGCAACCCTGTATCAAACGCCGGGGCAGATCAAACAATATGTTTAAATGATCATGTACAGATAGGCACCACAAGCACCCCGGGCCTCACCTATGTGTGGACACCGGCCAATCTTGTAAGTAACCCAATTATATCCGATCCGCAAGCATGGAACCCCAATGTGGGTGTACCGGCGGAGCTGATTGTGACTACCACGGACATCCTCACAGGCTGTACTTCCAAAGACACAACTTATATTACCAGTCAGCAGGCTGATACAACACTGACTTTTTCGGGTAAAAACACTTATTGTGCCGACGATTCTGATCCGGGCATACTGTCTGTAAACCCGGCCGTATTAGCCGTACAATGGTACAATGGTAATACACCCATACCCGGAGCCACATCTCATACTTATCAGCCGACCGTCTCCGGCAGCTATTGGGCGCAGGTACAGCAATTAGGTTGTACTGATTCCACCCGTATAACCAACTTTACTATCAATCCGGTACCAGTATCAGTGGCCGGAGCCGATGCAAGTGTATGTATCAACGAAACAATTCAATTAGGCACAGCCCCTGATCCGGCATATACTTATACATGGACACCTGCTGCACAAGTAAGCGATCCCGCTATTGCTAATCCGCAGGCATGGGCAACCGGCACCACACCGCAGCAATTTATAGTACATACTGTTGATGCAGCAACAGGTTGCAATTCATACGACACAACGATTATCACTGGCCTGGTGATGGATACCACTATGCAGCTAACAGGAAAACCCGGCTATTGCGAGGGCGATGCTGCAGCAGGAACGCTTTCTGTAAAAAATACACTTTCATCGGTACAATGGTATGATGGTGCTACGCCTATACCAGGCGCAACCGGCTACACATTCCAGCCACTTGTATCGGGAGACTACTGGGCCCGGTTGGGCAATGGGGCCTGCGTAGATTCTACCCGCACTGTTACATTTACCATCAGTAAAATACCCGTTGCCGATTTTCTCGTTGGACTTGATTCATTGTGTATATCGGCCGGGGCACTTACCATAACAAACCAGTCGGCTTCAACTGATCCGATGACTTACCTGTGGCAATTCAGTGATGGTACATCGCAAACAACCACCGACGCAGTGAAAACATTTACCACACCAGGAACCTACACCGTTCGATTGACAGCAACAACCGGGCTTGGCTGCACAAACACAACCTCCGACAGCACTATTCATGTAATGCCCAACGGTAAAGCAAATTTCCAATGGGATTCGATTTGTATCGACAGGCCGGTACAATTTACCAATCAAAGTAATGAAAATGGATCGCCGGCAGTGCAATATATATGGCGCTTTAATAACAGCATGCCGGATGTATTTATGCAAAATCCGCCACCGGTTGTGTACAGTACACCGGGATTAGTGGATGTTACATTGCGTTTGGAAGCACTGGGTTGCGAGAATTTTGCTGATTCCATTGTCCGGAAAGTCCAGGTCAATAAGCCGAAAGACGGCATACAATACCGCAATATAACCGTGGCAGAAGGGGCCAGGGAATATATTCATGCCCGTGCAGGTGTTGGCAACATATACAACTGGCAGCCACGTTTGCAGCTCAGCAATTATACGGCTCAGTATACCCAGTTCACCGCTACGGATGATCAGCAATATATCATTACGATTACCGATCCACATACCTGTATTACTGTAGATACACTGCAAATGCTGGTATTGAAAAAGCCGGGCTATTACCTGCCCACAGCCTTTACGCCCAATGGTGACGGGCTCAACGATTTTGCCATTCCTTACCTCGTGGGTATGAAAGGCCTGAAAAGCTTTACTGTGTACAACCGGGGCGGCCAGCTGCTCTTTGCCACCACCACCTACCAGCAAGGCTGGGATGGTAAACATAAAGGTGAAGCACAACCCAATGGTGTGTATGTATGGGTGCTGGAGTACTACGACAATAACAACCTCGTGGTGCAGCAAAAAGGCACTATCACCCTGATACGGTAGTAAAATCCTCCTCAAAGCGTATCACTAATATGGTGAGCGGTCGCAATGTATTGCACCGATCTGCCTATTTTTATCATAAATCAAGAAACCATGCGTAGAAACGTTTTTTTCTCAGCTGTATTCGTACTGGCCACGTTTGTTTGCCATAAATCGTATGCACAAACAGGAGCGAAAGCCCCCAAACTGATTACCACCGTAGAAGGTGTAACAGAATACGAACTGTCCAACGGGTTGCGTGTATTGTTAATGCCCGATCAGTCGCAAACCAATATCGCAGTCAACATAGTTTATAAAGTAGGCAGCCGCCACGAAGGTTATGGCGAAAGCGGCATGGCCCACCTTCTGGAGCATATGCTGTTCAAGCAGTGCAAAAAATTTACAGATATAAAAAAAGCGATTGCTGAAAAAGGCGCACAGGCCAATGGTACTACCTGGTATGATCGTACCAATTATTATGAAATCCTATCTGCTTCAGATGAAAACCTGCGCTGGGCGATTGATATGGAAGCCGATCGGATGGTAAACTCAAAAATATTACCGGAAGAACTGGCCAAAGAATTCAGCGTGGTGCGGAATGAATTCGAGATAGGCGAAAATTACCCCAGTGGTGTGCTGAACGAACGCATACTATCTGCCATGTACCTCTGGCATAACTATGGCAAATCCACCATTGGCAGTAAAGAAGATATAGAAAGGGTGAAAGCGGACAATCTGAAAACGTTTTACAAAAAGTACTACCAGCCCGATAATGCCGTCCTGATCATCGCTGGTAAATTTGATGATAAAAAGGCATTACAATATGCGCAACAATATTTCGGTCCGATACCAAAGCCCACCCGTGTGCTGCAGCCCACCTATACAGTAGAGCCGCCGCAGGATGGAGAAAGACAAGTGGCACTCCGCCGCACAGGCGATATCCAGTATATCGGTATGGCCTACCATACACCGTCGGTAGCTGATAAAGATTATGCAGCAAATGATGCATTAATTGAAATACTGACCAACGATCCAAGTGGTGTTTTATATAAAAAATTAGTGGACAGCAAACTGACGACCGGCGTATATGGCTATGCGCAGACTTTGCACGATCCGGGTTTTTCTTATTTCCAGGCAGAAGTGCCAAAGGATAAAAGCCTGGACAGCGCTAAATGGGCCTTTTTGAAAACGATGGATAATGTCGGTACCATGGAACTTACTGAAGAAGATCTTACCCGCGCAAAGAACAGCCTGCTGAAAAGGATAGAAGACCAAAGTAATAAAACGCTTGAGCTGGCTATCGCATTAACAGAGTTTATCGGCGCCGGCGATTGGCGCCTGGCATACCTCTACCGCGACAGGGTGGAGAAACTGACTGTGGCAGATTTGAAAGCCGTGGCCAGTAAATATTATAAGCCATCGAACAGGACCTATGGGTTATTTGTGCCCGATGCTGCGCCAGACAGGACCATCGTGAGCGAGACGCCGGATATTGCCAAGCTGCTCAACGGCTATAAAGGAAAAGAAGCCGTGGCGCAAAAAGCAAACTTTGAAAACACGATCGAGAATATTAAAAAGAATGCAGAGTATGGTAACCTTTCCAATGGTGGTAAATATGTACTGCTGGAAAAGCCAACCAAGGGGGATAAAATCAACGCACAAATAACCCTTCGTTTCGGTGATGAAAGCACCCTGAGTAATCAGTCGGAAGCCGGAGCCGTGCTCGCCGGTTTACTTAAGCGAGGCACTACTACACGTACCAAGAAGGAGATTACGGATGAACTGGATAAAATCAAAACAAGTATTTCATTTTCAAGTGGTGCAGGCTCGTTGAATATTGGTATTAATACAGACAAGCAAAACCTGCCGGCTGCACTTGCCTTGCTTGAAGATTTATTAAAGAACCCCAAACTGGATCAGGAAGAGTTCGATAAAATCATCATGGAGACAAAAGCAGCTTACGAGACCAACCAAAATGATCCACAAACGGTGGCTTCAGAAAAACTCGGAAAGCTCACCAGCAATTATCCGCCCGGCCATCCATTTTATGCATCTACCACTGATGAAGCTATTGCCGACTTGTCGAAAGTAAAACTGGAGGATGTAAAGAACTATTATAAGAATTTTTACGGCGGCAATAATTCAGTTTCATCTTTTGTAGGCGAAGTGGATAAGCCAAAAGTAAAAGCCTTCCTGGAAAATACCTTTGGAAAATGGAATAGTAAAGCGGCATACAAACAAATAGAGCCGAAATATTTTGCTACCAAAGCAACAACAGAAACAATCAATACACCTGATAAAACGAATGCGATGCTGCTGGGTGGCCTGAACCTGGATATTTCCCGCAAACACCCCGATTACCCTGCCGTAATTCTTGCCAATGATTTGCTTGGTGGTGGCGCCTTTCTTTCTTCACGTATACCAAAGCGGCTGCGTGAAAACGAAGGCATGAGCTATGGTGCCGGTAGCTTTATGAATGTGGAGTACAAATACAATACAGGCAATTGGGGACTGTATGCATTTTTTAACCCATTGTACAAGGGCAAACTTGATTCGGCTATACATGATGAAGTGGATAAAGCATTGAAAAGCGGATTTACGCAGGATGAACTGAGCAAAGCTGTAACAAGCTGGATGGAGCAGAACCGCACTTCACTGGGCAGCAATGAGGGGTTAACGGGCTTGTTGAATTTCTACCTCCAAAACGACCGTGACCTGATACAGTATACCCAGTTCCAGGACAAAATTAAAGCATTGAATGCTGATACTGTGAACGCCGCATTGCGCAAATACTTTGATAAGAAGAAATTAGTGATGGTGTACAGCGGGGATTTTGAAAAAGGGAAAGAACCCAAAAAACCAGAAGACAAGAAAGGGTTTTAAAAATAGCCGCTGCAAACAGCAGCTATACAAGGACAGTTTATGTCATTTATGTATCTTCAGGTGCTCATGCCGCGGTACATAAATCATATACTGTCCTTTTTCTTTCTACTGGCAGCCAATGCCCGGTTGAACAGCCAGCCGGGTGCATGTCCCACCAATATCGATTTTGAACTGGGTGATTTGACCAGCTGGGAATGTAAAACCGGCCAGGTTGATAATATAAATGGAATAAACACGGTAACCTGGCAAAACCTGGGCGTGAACGCACTAAATCATAAAATAATCCCGCGGGCCACAGCAGGTACTGATCAGTACGGTGGTTTTTCTGAAGCCAGCCCAAACGGAAGCGCATACAGTGTACGGCTTGGCAATAACTATTTTCAAAATGTAAGTGCTGAAAGTATGTCGTACACTTTCAGTATACCTGCAGATGCGAATATGTTCTCTATCTTATTTTACTATGCGGTTGTATTCCAGGATCCGCAGCACACACCGGAAGAACAACCACGGTTTCGCACCAGCTTATATAATGTTACCGATAATCAACTGATCGATTGCTCCAACTTTGATTTTACGGCATCGGCATCACTACCAGGTTTTCGAACATCCACCGTTGATCCAAGTGTTATCTATAAAGACTGGACACCGGTTACATTGAACCTTTCCCGCTTTGCCGGGAAAACCATCCGGCTTGAATTTATTACCAGTGACTGCACGTTTAAAGGTCATTTCGGATACGCATATATTGATGTGAATACTTCTTGCAGCAGCGCCATACAAGGGGATGTAATTTGCCCCGGTGCTGCCAGTGCTACATTCACCGCACCTCATGGATTTCAAACCTACGCATGGTATAGTGATGAGACCTACTCAACCGTATTATCCAATTCACAAACAATAACTTTAACACCTGTTCCTCCGGCTGGTACTTCTTTACCGGTGGTGGTTGGCCCCTATCCAGGTTTTGGTTGTCCTGATACAATCAAATCTCTTTTACGAATTGCAGTGCCACCAGTTGCAGATGCAGGGGCTGATATTAGTTTCTGTAATGGAACAGCAGCAAGATTGGGTGCTGATCCCGTTCCGGGTAATTTATACAGCTGGTCGCCAGCTGCACTGCTAACGGCAACGAATACAGCCAGTACGCTTACGATTCCAACGCTATCAGGCCCCACCAGTTTTTATCTCATGGTTACCAACAGTGAGTCGGGATGTACGAGTTATGATACAGTACAGGTAACGCCTGTAAACCTGGATACCGCCATGCGCCAAACAGGTGATACAATTTTTTGTATGAACATTCCTGTCAACACAACGTTGGAGGTATTGGATGTCGGTGCCAGTGTGCAATGGTTTGAAAGTAGTAATGCTGTTGGCGGTGCAACGAACCCGATCTTCCAGCCTCAGCCATCAGCCACACATATATATTGGGCTTTGTTGCAAAAGGGCCAATGCCAGGGAAGCACCCGTTTTGTAACCGTAAAAAAACTACCCTTGCCGGTAGCTGCGATTAAAGCCGATCCAATGGAACAATGTGTCAACGGGCCTTTCACATTTATAAATAGCAGTACGGAGCAGGGGGCAACTACGTATCGCTGGCGGCTGAGTGATGGCCGCACAGCTGTAACAAAAAATATGACTGCCTCTTTTACAACTCCTGGTAATTATACCGCATATTTACTGGCTGTATCAGCAGATGGCTGTGCAGACAGCACGCAAAAAACAGTAAAGGTCACGGCAGATTGTGGTATATGGGTGCCAACTGCATTTACGCCCGGCGATAATGGCCGCAATGACTGGTTTCGCCCATACTTTACGGGAGCACCAAAGTTGAAACGCTTCATGGTATATGACAGAAACGGCTTTGTTGTATTCAATACTACGAAGCTTGGTGAAGGGTGGGATGGAAGACATAAGGGTGTGGCTGTTCCAACGGGAGTGCTGGTATGGACACTGGAATATATTACACCAGAAGGGAAGACTGTATTTGAAAAAGGTACTGTATCAATTATCCGATAGTGTTTGTTATAAGTGAATGTTAAAAGAACAGAATTAACTTTTCTGTTCTTTTTTTGTGCCACATCTTGCCAGCTCTAAAACAAACACGTTATGAGAACTACTACACTTCTGTTCGCATTTTTTCTTGTTCTTTCTGCAACAGGTTATGGACAATTTAAAAAAGGTGCTACGCTACTGGGAGGCGATCTTTCATTCAGCACGCAAACAAACAGTCAGCTGAATGCTGACGATCAAAAAAGCAGTTCATTTGTTTTTTCCCCGGTATTTGCAAAAGCAATAAAGGAGAATCTTTTCTTTGGCGGTTCCCTCATTTTTGGCAGTACAAACGGAACGTACAATACAAATGGTGAAACAAAAAGCCGGACCTATGGTGGTGGTATTTTTGTGCGCCGCTACAAAAATGTATTTGGAAAAATTAGTGCATTTGTACAGGGAGGGCTAAATGCAACAGTGCTTGATGGAGAGTCAAATCAAGGTGTTGATTTAAATACTAAAACAAATGGCTTCTCGCTGTATGCGTCGCTTACACCCGGTATCTCTGTTGCGGTATCCAAAAAACTATATCTCGAAGCCGGATTTCAAAACCTGGCTCAGGTTGGTTACTCGCAGCAAAAACAAAAAGGATACAATTTCGGTAACAATATTGACAACAAAATAACCAGTTTCAATTTCTCCAGCAGCCTTAGCACTGAATCTGCCGGTTTATACTTTGGGGCAAGGTTTATTCTTCCTCATTAACCAGCTGAATTTGTCAGAGAGCGGAAGATATCTTCCAGCGAACCGGTACTTCCGCTTTCTAATTGTACTACGTTCAGGTTTTTTTGTAAAGCAATTTCCATCAGGCGGCGTTTGAGTCCATCCGGATTATCCGTTTTGAATGACCAGGTATAGGCATTAACAGGATGTATGTTTTGAATGCCTTCAAATATATTTTCTGCCACCGCTTCTTTCAACGTAAGCCGTACTTCATTTAAGGTTTTTTGTTTTCCTTTCAGGTTGGCCAGTTTATCATCGGCAACAATATTTCCTTTGTTGATAATGATCACCCGGTCGCAGATAGCTTCCACTTCTTGTAAAATATGCGAAGAGAAAAGGACTGTTTTATTTTCGCCCTGCTTCTTTATCACTTCCCGTATTTCAATAATCTGGTTGGGATCGAGGCCGCTGGTAGGTTCGTCTAAAATCAATACTTCCGGATCGTGAATTAATGCAGCCGCAAGGCCTACCCGCTGTTTATACCCTTTGCTTAGTTGCCCGATTTTCTTTTTTGATTCAGCTGTAAGGCCTACCGTGTCAATAACCTCATTGATTTTTGATTTTGCATTATCTATCGCATGCACTTCGGCAACAAATGCCAGGTATTCCCTTACATACATATCATAATACAACGCATTTAATTCTGCGAGGTAGCCTATTTTCTTTTTTGTTTCCAACGGCTGATTGGCCACATTGATGCCGCAAACAAAAGCTTCTCCGCCGGTTTGCTGCAAATACCCGGTGATGATCTTCATCGTTGTAGATTTGCCGGCTCCATTGGGCCCCAGAAAACCAACGATCTCTCCTTTGTCTACTTTAAAGGAAATATTGTTGACAGCTTTTTGTTGTCCGTATTCTTTCAACAGGTTTTTAACTTCGATAGACATACCACAAACCTACGTCAATTTCAGTATTTTTAAACTCATGATTGCACTCATAACAATAGTTTTCATCCTTGGCTATGCTGCTATTGCCATGGAGCATCCGCTGAAGATTAACAAAGCTGCCACTGCATTGATTACCGGGGTGCTTTGCTGGACCATCTTTGCGTTGTTTGCAGATGATAAACATGCGCCAGGCCATATGGTTACTGAATACCTGGGCGAAGTGGCCGGCATACTTTTTTTCCTGTTGGGTGCAATGACAATAGTGGAGCTCATAGATGCACATGATGGATTTGAAGTGCTGACCAGCCGTATCCGCACTACCAGTAAAAAAAAGCTGGTATGGATACTCGGCATATTAACGTTCTTTCTGTCTGCTGTGTTAGATAACCTTACGACCACGATAGTAATAGTATCCTTACTCCGCATTCTGATACCGGATAAAAAAGACAGGTTATTATTTACGGGGCTTACTATTATAGCTGCCAATGCTGGTGGCGCCTGGAGCCCGATAGGCGATGTAACGACCACCATGCTATGGATAGGCGGGCAAATAACTGCAGGGAGTATTATCCTGCAAACCATCCTGCCAAGTATAGTGTGTTTTCTTGTTCCCGCTCTTATCATCAGCAGGCAGGTTAGCGGCGATGCATTGCGGACAGAAGCTGAAAAGAAAGAACTCACTTCAACACCCCGTGAACGCAATGCTGTTTTTTGGGTAGGTCTGTCCAGCTTATTATTTGTGCCGGTGTTTAAAACAGTTACACACTTACCGCCCTATCTCGGTGTTATGCTGGGCCTTGGTTTGATGTGGGTCATTACGGAGCTGATACACCATGAAAAAGACGAAGCAGAAAAAGGGGTGTTGTCTGTCAATCATGCCCTGCGAAAAATTGATACACCCAGTATTTTATTTTTTCTTGGCATATTGCTGGCCATTGCCGCATTACAAGCTACGGGTGTACTTACACAACTTGCTGCATCGCTTGATAATTCAATTGGTAACATAAAAATCATCACACTTATCATCGGTCTTTTATCATCTATTGTAGATAATGTGCCATTGGTAGCGGCTGCACAAGGTATGTACAGTTTGGATCAATACCCAACAGGTCATTTCTTCTGGGAGTTCCTGGCGTATTGTGCCGGTACAGGCGGCAGCTGTCTGGTCATTGGCTCAGCGGCAGGGGTAGCAGCCATGGGATTGGAGAAAATCGAATTCTTCTGGTACCTGAAAAAAATAGGCTGGCTGGCATTACTGGGTTACCTGGCCGGAGCGGCAGCATTTATTTTACAACACCAACTGACGGGGTGATATTATAAATCATCATACTCGTACAATCCGTCTATATGTGTGCCGGCTTTCATGTCAAATACCGGGTTAATGCGCCCGTCCTGTAATCCATATACCCATCCATGCAGGTCGGGGCGCTGCTCATGTTTCCATGCCCGTTGCACAATGGATGTCTTGGCCAGGTTCAGCACCTGTTCAACAACATTCAGTTCAGTAAGCCGGTCTGTTTTTTTATTTTCATCCTCAATCATGTCCAGCTCTGTTCTGTGAAAACGATAAACGTCTTTGATATTCCGCAGCCACATGTTCAGCACCTGCCCGAAATCATGATTGGTAACTGATGCCTTTATGCCCCCGCAGCCATAGTGGCCGCAAACAATGACATGTTTCACCTTTAGGTGGTTTACGGCATAATCGAGTACGCTCAGCAGGTTCACATCCGTATTGATCACCAGGTTGGCCACATTACGGTGTACAAAAATTTCCCCGGGATCCGTGCCGGTAATTTCATTGGCGGGTACACGGCTGTCGCTGCAGCCAATCCATAAAAATTCAGGCGTTTGTAAATGTGACAGCCGTTCAAAAAAATCAGGGTCGGTAGAAATTTTTCGGGTAGCCCAGTCACTGTTATTTTTCAGGAGTATTTCATACGATTTCATGGCCATTCGGTTATTGGGTAAAAATAGCCTTTATCAGACAAGAACAGGCAAACAGTCGTTAGTGTAAGGTAATTGTTATGGCAAAAAAATGACAAAGTGTCAACAAATTTATCAGCAACCTGTTATGTTATATTTTAATAATTTTAATAAGCGTGTAAAAAGACCTTCTTGGTTACCAGCGTGTAATACATTATTTTGCAGCCTCTTTCATGGTAAAAGGAAAAAACATATTCAGCCTCTCCAATAAAGTATCTGCCGTGTGCATGATACTGGCTTTGCTTTGGCTGACCGTTAGTACTCCTTTTGTGTTTGCGGCTAAACAAAAACTGGCAAAAGCAGACAAAATTGAAAACATTTCTTCTATACCGGAGGATGAGACTGAAACTGCTCCCTTAGGTAACAATACCGAAGAAAAAGTTCCGTCGTCCACCTCTCTGTCTGAAGAATTTCTTCATGACAATCATCATGACCGCCCTTCTTTTATTGCTGAAGAGCTGAAGCATACTGGTGCTGGCAATGCTGGCACATACGAGGCTTTTCATGGTGAGTTATTAGTGCCCCCACCCAATATGGGCTAATTGCATCACCGGATTGCTATGCCCGGCCGTATCCGGCTGACTTATTCCTGATCATTTTATTCATTAACTACTGGTGTTATCAGTTGATAATACCCAATAAACTTATACAATATGAGAAAGCACTCTAAAGAATTTTTACAGGAACTGACACCTGATAAGGCCTTAGAAATATTAGTGGAAGGCAACAAGCGTTTTGTCAACAACCTCAATTCAGATCATGACCATCTGGAGATGATCAACGAAACCCGTGAAGGCCAGTATCCATTTGCCGTAATTCTGAGTTGCATGGATTCCCGTACTTCGGCAGAGCTGATATTCGACCAGGGCCTGGGCGACCTGTTCAGTATTCGTGTGGCCGGCAACATTGTAAATGATGACATTGTAGCCAGTGTGGAGTATGCGGTAAAATATGTCGGGTCAAAAGTGCTGATGGTGCTTGGTCATACCGGATGTGGTGCCATTAAAAGTGCTGTAGCAGGTGTGCAGGATGGGCATATCACCGGTTTGCTCAGCCGTATTCAGCCAGCGATCAGTAAGGCCATGCTGAAAGATGGCAAGGAATACCTGTTTGGTGACAGTGTGGCCTATACCAATGTTGAAAACAGCATGGAAGAAATATTGACCAAAAGTGATATTGTAAAGCAAATGTTTGCAAAGGGTGAAATAGGACTCGTGGGCGGGGTATATAATATCGAAACAGGTGAAGTTGACTTCTTCAAAAACCTGACAGAAAAAACAAAGAAGGAAAAAGCTATTAAAGCAACGGCTGTATAAACAAGCGGGATTTGCTCAAAACAAAAAAAAGAATGATAAATACTAAATATTTAAAATCCGATTTACCGGCAGGTCTTGTAGTATTCTTAGTGGCCCTGCCATTGTGTTTGGGAATTGCAATTGCAAGCGGCATGGAAGCCAACCCATTCAGCGGCCTTATTGCAGGTATAGTTGGCGGGTTGGTGATTGGTGTGCTGAGTAATTCTCCATTAAGTGTAAGCGGTCCTGCTGCGGGGTTGGCTACCCTTGTATCGGGCGCCATACTGGCATTGGGCGGTGTACAAAACTTCAACCTCTTTCTATGTTCCGTTGTATTAGCTGGTCTGATACAAATTGCACTTGGCGCACTCAAACTTGGAGGTATAGCTAATTATATACCCAGCAGTGTGGTAAAAGGTATGCTTACAAGTATAGGTATATTAATTATCGCCAAACAGTTGCCACATGCTTTCGGGCGGGACCGGGATGCAAAAGGGCATATCACTGAATTGTTTGACTACGGCAGCGAAACTTGGCAGGAGCTGATATCCCCGTTTAAACATATAGAAGCCGGGGTATTGGTGATCTCCCTTATTTCCATATTAGTAATGATAATGTGGGACCGCTCACCGTTAAAGAAAAAAATACCATTTATACCGAGTGCATTAGTGGCGGTGGTGTTAGCTGTTGTGATCAACCAAATATGGCTGGCGAGCGGTAGCAAGCTGCAAATCCTGGAGGAGTCGCACCTGGTTAAACTGCCGGTGGCCAAAAATCCGCAGGAGTTTTTCAGCTTCTTTACCTTTCCTGATTTCAGCGGTTTTGCAAACGGAACCGTTATTATGTATGGTTTTATTATTGCCATCATTGCTTCGTTGGAAACACTACTTAGTATTGAAGCAATAGATAACCTGGATCCTGAACGGCGGGTTACCAATACAAATAAAGAATTGTTTGCACAGGGTGTTGGTAATACAGTATCAGGTTTGATCGGCGGTCTGCCTATCACCAGTGTAATTGTGCGCAGCAGCGCCAATGTAAATGCTGGTGCAAAAACAAAACTGTCCACAATTTTTCACAGTGCTTTGTTACTGGTAAGTGTTATCCTTATCCCCGGACTAATGAACAGGATTCCTTTGGCTGCACTGGCAGCAATCCTGATTCTAACCGGCTGGAAACTGGCCAAGCCATCTGTATTTATCAATTTCTGGAAGGCAGGTAAATACCAGTTTATACCGTTTATTGTAACAGTTATAGTCATCATCACGATAGATTTGGTAGGGGCTATACCTGTATTGAGCGGAAAAGGATTAATAATCGGTGTATTTGCCGGTATCATTGCTGCTGCAGGCGCCATCCTGCATGGCAACCTGAAAAATTCGTATTATTTCCATAAAGCAAAACACAAAGAAGGCGATACGGTTAACATCCGCCTGTCTGAAGAGGTCTCTTTCCTGAATAAAGCAGCGATACGGCAAACATTGGATCATATGCCGGAAAACACAACGGTGATAATAGATGCATCCAATACACGCTATATTGATTTTGATGTGCTGGAGCTGATTAAAGAATTCAGGGATATCAAAGCGCCATTGAAAAAAATAACCCTTGAACTGAGGGGCTTTAAAGATGTATATAAAATGGAAAACAGTTCCTATGTGTCCTCCGGGCATTAAACCTAACCCTTATCCTGTCGTAATACGAGATATAGCCCAAAGGCTATATCTCTTTTTTTAACGGGATTAAATTTATACTGAATAGTGATGAAGAAGATTTTAGTATTGCCGGTACTGCTTGTCTGTATGCAGGTGTATGCACAGAACGACCGGCTGAATGATTATAATAAAACCAACTGGCTACAGACATTTAATACCATTGCCCTCAATAAAAAATGGAGCCTTCACCTGGAATACCAGTGGCGGCGGGAAAATGGTTTAAAATATGCCCAGCAAAGCCTGTTGCGTGCGGGGATAAATTATAAACTCCATGAAAACATAACGGCTCATGCAGGTTACGCATGGGTGGAAACCTATCCCTATGGCGATTACCCAATTGCCAATAATGGCACATTCCCCGAACACCGGGTATATGAACAGTTAAGCATCCGCCAGCCGGTAAATAAGTTTGTTTTTTCCCATCGCTTTCGTATCGAACAACGCTGGCTGGGCCGGGTAGTACCAGGTACCGGTGACGAGCGGGAAATAGAGGGCTGGAATTTCCTGCACCGCTTCCGTTACCAGTTCCGCACTCAATATCCGTTTTGGACGAAAGGTGATAAGCAATTTTATGCCGCCGCCGCTGATGAAATATTTATTGGGGCCGGCAAAAAAGTGGGAACGAATATCTTTGATCAAAACCGCATCTTTCTTTTACTGGGACTTAAGCTGAATAAAAACATATCGCTTGAGGCTGGTTATTTTAACCAGACCCTGCAGCAGGGCAGAAGGATCAACAATCAAACAATAATGCAACGAAACAATGGGCTCGTTGTAAGCTCTTTTTTAAACTTCTGATACCGACCTTATTGTCTCTTGCAGGGATAGATCATTATTTTGTATTTTGGAGGGAGTAAGAGCCAATGCGATGAAATTTTTTTTACCTCCACTGCTTGTACTGCTGCTGGGTGCTGGCGGCTGTCATCATAAAGATAGCGGGAGTTTGCTGTCGGGTATGACATATGCCAGCCGCGACCGTTTTTTTGACAGCCTTGCCAATAAGGCATCTGCAGGTCTCACTATTGACAGCATTAACCGGCTCAATGCGGATAAACTGCAGAATGAAATAACAGCCCATACTGCACTGGCCGCCATCATTCACGCACCGGACCGTTACGATCCCGCCGATGACAAACTGGCTTTCCTAGTGGCCGCATCAGAAAAGGCAAAAAGGAAAAACTGGAAAGAGCTGTATGCAGATATGTTGCAGCAACTGGCTAACTATACCTGGATTACAATTGCCGACAAAAATAAGGCCCTGCAATACTATCACCGTGCATACCAGGTGTATAAAGGGTTTAATGCGAATGAATTCCCGGACAAGCTCAATTTTTTATTTGATTACGCAGGGGCTTATTTCTCCTTTGAAGAGTATGATAAAGCTATGAGCCTTTATGCTGAAGCTGTAGCACTGGGCGATAAAGGAAATGATAAAGGTATATTTATCAGTACGCAAAATACAATTGGCCTTTGCCACAGAATCAGGGGTGAATATGAGCAGGCGCTGAAAATGTTCAATAAAGCCCTGCAGTCGGCAGAGAAACATAAAGACAGCACCTGGATTACGATTGTGAAAGGAAATATCGGTACAATATGGCATCTGCTAAATAAGCCGGAGCAGGCGAAACCCCTGCTGATGGATGAGGTAACCAGGGGCACCACCAGGAATGACTGGAAATCTGCTTCTTCGGCACAACTGTGCCTGGCAGAGATCGAGCTCAATGCTGGTAATACGACGGCTGCACTTTACCGATTGCGTAAAGCAAGGCAATACTCATCAAATACTAAACAGGAAAAGGGGAGCAAAATCTTAAAGCGGATTTTTGATCACCTGGCATTGGCTTACAGGACAACCGGAGACTACAAGCAGGCATTGTTATATACTGACAGTGCAAAGATTGTAAATGACAGTATACAGAAGAAACTGGGTGCTAATATCCTGCTCAAAGCCCAAAATGAAATCAACCAGGCCAGCTTTACCGCAGATAGGGAGATAACAGAGCGCATCAACCGCTATACAAGGAATAGCCTTATAGCAGGGATTTTGCTGCTTGGAATTATCTCGGCCTGGTTTATCATAACCCAACGAAAAAAATATACCCGTAAGCAAAAACAGGTACAGGCAGAAAAAGAACAGATTGCCCGGGACCTGCAATTCGCAACAGAAGAGTTGACCCGCTTTGCCCGCAGTTTGGAAGAAAAAAACGGCATCATTGAAAAAATTGAGCAATTACAAACAGCCAAACAGGATGCAGAAGAGAAATACGGGATATTGTCAGCACTTGAAAAATCTGTACTGCTTACTGATGAGCAGTGGACAAACTTCACTAAGCTGTTTGAAAAAGCACATGGCAGTTTTTTGCTGCGCCTAAAAGAAAAAGCACCCGGCCTGAGCCCCGCCGAAATACGTATTATAGCCTTAAGCAAACTGAAGCTCAGTAATAAAACCATGGCAGGCATGCTCGGTATTACCCCCGACGCAGTGCGTATGAATAAACACCGGATAAGGAAAAAACTAAACCTCGAAGAAGAAGCCGAATTGGAAAAGTTCCTGGCTTCCGTCTGATCGCCCCTACTGTATTACCTCCCTGGCAATAAGCCTAAGCTACTGTACCTCAATTGAGTTACGTTTTTATTACGGGGTTGTTACCCGATTGATACGCTGAAAATTAGGAACCCGTTTTTCGCCATTGTTTCTTTAAATAATCAACCCAGCACCGGGCTATTCCGGCACTATAACCAAAAAACAGCAACATGAAAGCCACTATTCAAAATGGCGCTTGCCTCCGGCTAAGCGTTACTGAAGGGATCTTTACCATCGACCCCTCAGAAATTATCCGGCTCAAAGCCAGCAGCAATTATACACTCATTTATTTCACCAATCGTCGCCCGCTGGTTATAGCCAGGGTGCTAAAGCGGTTTGAAAACATACTGGCCTGTTACGGATTTATCCGCATTCATCGCACCCACCTTATCAACCGCAGGTATATCAGCAGCATAAGCCGGGATGGTCATATAACCATGACCGATGCCACTGTGGCTGATATATCTAAACGGATGAAGCCACAGGTAATGAAACAACTCCGTACGGCAGCATAAATCCTCTCCATCAACCTTTAAAGCATAACCAAATGAAAAAACTCATTTTTATAATAACCCTGTTTACCACGCTACTATATTCAGCCCAGGCGCAAAATGTGGGCATTGGTACTACTACACCTGCTGCACAGTTGCATATAAAGTATGCATTGCCAGTTTCAGTCAATGATATACCTGTGCTTGTACTAGACAATCCCGCAGGTGGTACACAAACATCCCTTCAGTTCCGGCTGGATGGGACGGAGACAGGCCGCATACGCTCAGACTTTGCGGGGAACATGGTGTATTCCGCTACCGGAGCCGGAAAACATTCTTTCCGGGTTGATGATGCAACAGAAATGCTGACAATAGACGGAGTTACTGGCCGCACAGGTATCGGCATTACTTCGCCAACCGAAAAGCTGGATGTGAACGGAACTGTAAAGGCAACCGGTATAACAATGACCACCGGCGCATCCAATGGCTATATACTGCAAAGCGATGCCAGTGGTAATGCAAGCTGGGTTCCTGCTACTGCACTCGGTACCAGCGTGTGGACAGTATCAGGCAACGATATTTATAAAAATAATACAGGAAATGTAGGTATCGGCACATCCATGCCTGCAGCGCCACTGCATATACAATATGCAGCAGCCAATAATATTGATGGAACTCCTGCGATGGTAGTTGATAATCCTTCGGGCGGCACCCAAACTTCCATACACTTATCTATAGAAGGGTCAGAAAGAGGAAGGGTGCGGGCCGATGCCAATGGAAATATGTTTTACGCTTCTACTGGTGCAGGAGGCCATTATTTCAAGGGCAATGGCGATTTGACTGATTTGGTTACAATCACAAGTGCCGGCCGGCTGGGCATCGGCACCAGTTCACCATCCTCCTTACTGCACGTATATAGCAGCGGAGGAAATACTGCTGTTAATGTACAAAGCGTATCAAACAGTGCTTATATCAACCTTAATGCAGGATTGTCTGGAATGGAATCAAGCATAGCGGCATTCACCAACGGTGTGCAACGCTGGTCTTTTGGTAAAAGCAATACTACTGAATCCGGCAGCAATACAGGATCTGATTTTTTCATTAACCGGTATACGGATGCAGGTACATTTGTGAGCCAGCCGGTTGTTATCAGGCGCAGTACAGGGTATGTGGGCATCAACCAGGGTAATGCGGCTCATCAGCTTGATGTAAACGGCAATGTCAATGTAAATTCCGGCAGCGCTTATTATATCGGCAGTGCAAAAGTACTCAGCATAAATGGCAGCGACAATGTACTGGTGGGCGTTAGTGCAGGGTCAGTAATCAGTTCGGGTAGCTCAAATACCTTTATTGGGAAATTAGCCGGAGATGCAATGAAAACAGGCAGTGAAAACACCGTTATCGGATATGCGGCCCTGAACAGTATGGTGAACGGCAACCGCAATGTGGCTGTTGGTTATGGTGCGGGGTTCATCAGTACCGGCATTAATAATACATTTCTTGGCCATAGTGCAGGGTCTGGCAACACAGGCAACGGAAGCATCTTCATCGGCTACCAGGCCGGCTCATTGGAAACAGACGGCAATAAACTTTATATTGAGAATAGTCTATCAACCAGTCCGCTGATATATGGTGATTTCAGCAAAGACTCTGTATCCGTAAATGGAAGTTTTACTATAGAAGGGGCCATGGGCTTGAAAGTGAGAACAGGGCAAACGGCTGGTACGAATAACCCCAATGTCACTGCCGGTATCTGGATATATTCTTCCGGCACGGGTACCATCGATCTGGGTGTGGTGGCTTATACAGACAGGCTGATGGTGATAATCAATAATACAGGTGCCAGTCGCAACATCAGCAGTTACCGCGACCTTAGCAATACAGCGCAGACAACCATAGCCAATAACACTTCTCTCTGGTTGGTTTATGACGGAACCAACTGGCGCCAGATAAAATAACTGTGTTTGGTTATAGTTAAAAAAACACAGCGGTTGATAAAGGGAGCCCGGACTTGCGGGCCCCTTTTTTGCTATGAATTAGAATGTGTTTTGCCGGGATAATTATCATTCCTTACCTGCTCGTCATCGGCATAATGCTCGTTTAACTTTACCGGTTTTGTATGTTTACCTGCCACTTTCATTTGTATAACATCCACGAGCAGGGCAAAAGCCATCGCAAAGTAGATATAGCCTTTGGGAATATGTACATTAAACCCTTCCACCAGCAGGGTGAACCCGATTAGCAATAAAAAACTTAATGCAAGTATTTTAAAAGCCGGGTGTTTGTTGACGAAATTGCTGATGGGCGCTGCGGCAACCAGCATTATGAGAACAGTTACGATAACGGCTACATACATCACCCAAATTTCATCTACAAGCCCCACAGCAGTGATGATGGAGTCGATGGAAAATACTATATCCAGTAATAATATCTGACCCAGTACGTTTCCGAATGATACTTTTTTTAGTTTGCGTTCACCGTCTTCATGCTCACCTTCCATTTTGTGATATATTTCTTTCGTGCTTTTATAGATAAGAAAGAGGCCGCCAAGTATAAGGATTAGGCCTTTCCCGGTAAAGCTTATATCAAACAGGTTGAACAACTCCTTATCCAGTTTCATTATCCAGGCAACAGCTGCTAAAAGCCCAAGCCGCATCACCATCGCAAGCATGATACCCCAGTTCCTGGCTTTTCGCTGCTGCTCTGGCGGCAGTTTGCCGGCAAGAATGGAAATAAAAATGATATTATCTATGCCCAGCACTACTTCCAGTGCAATAAGCGTAAGCAGGGAGATGATGAGTTGTGCTTCCATTTTTTTCAATTAGCAGTACTGAAGGTATTTAAAAGTCAAACAGATTACTTAAAAATCCGCCTTCCCGGTTACGCCCCTTTCGGTTCCGTCCAAAAAGACCGCCATTATCATCGTCATCATCGTCGTCGTCATCATCCTGCCGGCGCTTTCTTTGTTGTTCATTTTCTTTTAGTTTTTGTGATGATTCCGATGCCGCCGACTTTTCAATGATCTTATCCAGTTCGCCTTTATCCAGCCAAACACCACGGCATTGCGGACAATAGTCTATCTCAACACCCTGTCTTTCGGTCATTACCAGTAATTCATCACATGAAGGACATTTCATAATTTATAAATTTTAATTAATTAAACAGGTTACCGGCTGCCCATTGCAGGCTATTGGCAGCCATTAAATATTTAGCCCGCAGTTCCTGCAGTTTTTGCAGTGCTTCCAGGGCTTTGTTTTCCCGTGCATTCACCAGGAATAATGAACTTTCGCCAGCCTGGAACCGCGTTTCTTCACCCCGCTGCAGTGCTACAAAATTTCGCCACGCTTGTTCCTGAGTGCTTATCTGCGATTTTAAATTAGTTAGCTCATTAAAGTAGCTCCTTACTTTATTCTCAACTTGCAGGAGTTTTAAATCCTGGTCCAGTTTCGTTTCAGTAATTTTTAGTTTTGCTTTTTTATACTCACCCCGGCCCTCCGACAACCGGAGTGGTATACCCAATGTAAGGCCATACTGAAAATTGTTTTCAAAAAGCGGCCCGGCAGATGCCGTTTTAATAATATCATATCCTTTACCCAGTTGATTATAGCGAAAATTGACTGTGGGCAGTAGCTGCTGAAATTTCAGTTTTTTTTCAATGGCCAGCGCATCTAGTTTGTAGTTGTACAATAGTAGTTCCGGATGATTGCGGCGGGCTGTTTCCAGCAGTTCGGCTAATACTGGCAGTCCTTCTTTTGCGGCCGACAGCAACAAAGGAATATCAGATGGAAATACATCGGTTGGTATTAAAGCTGGCTCGCCCTCTCTTGTCCATAAATGAACAGCCAGATCAAGGCCGGCATTCTGAAAAGCAAGCAAAGCTGCATCACGTTGCACCTGGAAACTTTGCAACTGGGTCAATGCCTCCGTTGTATCTATGGCAGGCCTGTCGCCAAGCCGAAACCCGGTTTTCACCAGTTCCAGCCTTTGCTCATTGACTTTCACAACCTCATTAAGAATTTGATAAGACAGGTAATGCTGTGCCCAGTACCAATATGCCTTAGCAGCTTCCAGAAGCAAATCATTCAGGATGTTTCTCTTCTCCACCGTTGAAGCCTGCCGGAATATTTTCGCTGTTTGCAGGGCAGCCCTTCGTTTATCCATCAGCAGGTTTTTGGCAAGCGGTACGGTTATACCGATATAGCTGGTCCGCCCCTGTGTTTCCTCCGGGTTAGTGCGGCTGCCAGACAAGTACTCAAGGCCGGCCGCCACCTCAATACCAAACCAGGTGGGTATGGTTAATTCCGGACGGTTATACCTGTAATAGTCTGTGCCATCAAATGTTTTTTGTGCATGGCTGTTATACAACAGCGGATCAAACCCTCCTTGTGCGATAGTTACATCTGCCTTTGCTTTCTCGATAAAAATATCAGCTTGTTTGGCTACCGGATGATAGCGTTTCACAATCTCTATAGCCTGCTGCAAGGACAGGGATTTCAAACTGTCCTGCGCTTTAGCCTCAATCGCCAGCAAAAGCAGCACCAATTTTATAAAAACAGATCGTATCATTTTTTTTCTTTTGCGTTAGCTGGTTTATAATAATCCGGCGGAAACCCATTGATGTTTCGCCACAACTCGTACCATACCGGTACATCTTTCAATAATGCAATGGCCTGGGCACCGGCACCTATTTTCAACTGTTTTGGCCATGGCTTGTCATTGGCATCTTCCTTTACCAGCACCCTGAATTTCCCGTTTACACTCACATTACTTTCAATGGCAACAATCTCTCCGCCGAATGTACCGGATGATGCTTTTGGCCAGCCACTGAAAACAATGGCCGGGAAACCATCGAACATAAACCGCACTTTTTGGCCCTGGGCAAGCAGGGGCAGATCCAGCGGACGAACAAACATTTCAACGGCATACTGAATTTTATCCGGAACGATTTCAGCAACCATATCCCCGTCTTTTACAAACTCACCGATACCCGCTTTCTGCGCCTTGACTACCTGCCCGCTTTGTGAAGCAAGAATATAATACATGCCGTTACGGATATTATAGCTGGCATATTGATTTTCCAGTTTGGCTATATCTGCCTGGCCACTGGCTATTTGCGTCAGCGATTGGAACTGATCCCCCTGCGCCTTCGCTACCTTTTCTACATTCTCCTGTTGCAGTGCACTCATTTCAATACGGGTAATGTTCAAATCCTGGCGGCTGTTGGCCAGTTTATTTTCAGCACTGATTTGCTTGGCCAGTGCATTTTGATATTGCTGGTTGCGTTGCTCCAGTTGTGTTAAGGATACCAGCCCGCTGTCGTACATGGCTTTTTGCCGGTTGTATTGCACAGTAGCAATAGCATATTCATTGCGGGCTGCTACAGATTCGGCACTGTCGGCCTGTACCTTAAGGCTAATCTGGTTTAGCTTATTCATCAGTTGGTTTAGTTTCAATTGTAAACCACTGTTTATGGCACTTATTTGCTGGTCAGCGGCCCCTACTTTGTTTTTATAGTATTCCACCGATAATTGTTTGCCGGCAAGCTGCTCCTGGGTGCGCTGCAACAGGTTGGGGTCTAAGTAATCCACTTTTACCTCTGATAGCTGTACCAGCGTGTCGCCCGCCTTTACATAATCGCCTTCCTTGATATACCATTTCATCACCCGTCCGCCGATTAAAGTATTTACCTGCTGGGGGCGTTGATCCTGGTATAGCGTGGTTACTGATCCCCTGGCCCGGATATTTTGCGTCCAGGGCAAAAAAAGAAAAATGATAAAAATGCCGATGCATAAAAAGAACCAAAGCCTGACTTTGCTTTTTTTATCGTTCTGGTATATTTTGGTATAGGATTGATAGTTGTTCATCGTACATGCATTTAAGGTTTAAGGCTTCCGTTTTCATTCATGATCAGTTTAGTGGTGCAACGACTGGTAAAGTCTTCATCGTTTGTCACAACAACCACCGTTGTATTTGGCAGGGTAAGCAATAATTCGATAATTTGCTTACGATGGGTCTCCCGGAAATTCTGCCACGGCTCTTCCAGCAGCAATAACCTTGGATTGCCTGCCAGGGCTCTTACCAACAGAATTTTTTGCACCACATTACGTGGCAGGCGTTTCCCGGTAGGATCCAGTATAGTGTCATACCCGTCTTTAAGGGTGTAGACAAAATCGGTAAGCCCTGTTTTTTCAGCCAGGTCTTTTATGGTATCCATACTCACACGTTCATTGCCCAGCACAAGGTTTTCCCAAAGCGTACCCTGGAAAATATCCTGCTGGCTGAGTAGTACTCCTGTTTGTGCCCGCAATGAATCAATATTATAATTGCCTACCGGCACATCCTCAATGAGAATGGCACCTGTAAAATCAGTGTAGGCTCCGGTCATGAGTTTTAGCAGCGTAGACTTGCCCGAACTTTCTCTGCCGGTGATACAAACTTTTTCATTCGGGTTTATCAGCAGGGAAATATTTTGCAGGTTCTGTTTATCGTTGGTATAACTGAACCCTGCCTGCTTCATTTCCAATTTTATTCCGCTGCCGGTTGCAGCCAGTTGCACGGTTCCGCTTTGCTCAACCGGTTTATCCGTTATTTCCGATAATTTTTCAACGGCTGTCAATGTATCATAAACACTGTTCAGGTTGATGATGAGTTTCTCTACGGAGTTGAGTACAAGCAGTATCACAATTTCACCCGCAATGAACTGCCCCACGGTTAGTTGCTGGTTTACCATCAGCAGTGTTCCCACCACCAGCATGGCAGCTGTGATGACGGTTTTAAAAATCACCAGCACATTAAACTGGAAGAGTAAAACTTTAAAGTGTTTATTGCGGGCATCTAAATAATTGCCTACTTCATCATCGGCTTTCCGCATGTGCATCCCGGTGATCTTACTGAGTTTCACAGACAGGAGTATGCGGGCCATTTCTTCCAGCCAGGCTGCCACCCTGTACTTGTACTTACTTTTCTGCAGGCTTGTTTCGAGGCCTTTGCCACCGGTATAGCGTAGAATCAGCAGCAGTACGGCCACCAGGATAATACCAAACAGGATGAAAGCCGGGTGATAAAAGGACAACAGAATGAGGCCGAACATAATCTGTATTACGGCAGTAGGAATTTCCAGCAGGATTTTTGAAAGCCCCTTTTGTAATACGGGTACATCAAAAAAACGGTTGACTAATTCGGGCAGGTATACAGCATCATTTTTTTTCAAATCAAGATTGGGGATATGGTTAGCGAAGGCAAATGAATACCGGACGAAAAGTTTTTGCTGTATTTTTTCAATAATTTTCATCTGGTTTATTTGCAGTATGCCTGCAATCAGTACTCCCAGCACAACAAGGGTAATCAGTACCACCAGCGATGCACGCATAGAAGCACCGAGTACATAACCAATAATGGTTTGTACGCCAACGGGCAACGAGAGCTGTATTAACCCGTTCAGGATAGCATAAAAATAAATGGCAGTTATCTCGGCCCGCTCCAGCTTCAGCAGGGTCAATATCCTGCTGACCGGGCCTTTGGGATTTGGCATAATTTGTCAGTTAATCAATGAATAATTGTATTGCGGACGGCAATACAGGACACAGTGGTGCAGAAAGCGGATTAACTGAAATTGGGCGGGGGTGACACCTTCTCAATACAAGGTGCAGGGCAAACTTTTTCGGAAAGATGAACGGCCGTACTTACCCGTTCATTAAAACCGGTAAGGTGAGATGAATAAATGGTAAAATCCTTTTTTGTGTCTTTCTTTTCAGCAGCATTTTTTTCGCTTTCCTTCTCTTCATCGGCCATAAAAATGGAAACCGACGGCGAAAAAAGCGAAGCAACAGCCGGGCCGGCCTGTACGAGGCCAAAAATGAGTAACAATATGACGGCTATTTTTTTCATTGCTGTGCAAAGGTATCTTGTATCCTAAACAGCAGCAACAGGGAATTGTTTGAAAACTGTAAAATTTTTATTGAAAATCAATCTTTCAGATCCCGGTTATTTTCCGGCAGGTGGTCATACTCTCCCCGGAAGGCGTACCAGCCAAAAATCACCAGGCCGATAGCAATGGGGGTGAAGATGGCGATAATGATAATCCAGATAACGGGATTATTGATTTCCTTTTTGCCGGCTGCATCAATATTCTGGATGGCGCCATAGACCAGTTCGAAAATCAGCAAGGGAGCAATAATTAAAAACAGCAGGGCAAAGTATCTTTTGAAAACATTCATACTATCAGTCTTTAATATTTCTGTCAATCCTGTTTCGTAAATAAAGTGTACCTATCACTAAGCAAAGTCCGGCCACGCCAATCGGGTACCAGAGGCCAACTAGTGGATCGCCGGGATAGGTAGTGGTGAGCAACAAACCAATAAACGGCACCAGCCCGCCAAATACGCCATTGCCAATATGATAAGGGAGCGACATAGAGGTATACCGGATTTTTGTCGGGAACATTTCTACTAAGAAAGCGGCGATGGGGCCATAGACCATGGTGACGTAGAGGATGAGAATGAAAACTAAGAAAATGAATTTAGCATAGGCAGCAGTATTCAGCCTTTTGTTTATAATGGTAATTTTAGAACTGGCTTTTTGCTTTGTTTCATTGAAAAACAATGTATCACTTTGTTGTGTCTGATATTTGGTAACACCTGAGTGGATATAGTTATGGTTGATAAGTGTGGTAACAATCGTGTCTTTCTTATCAGTTACGTGTGTTGATGTTATAGGCGAATTCGGATTTTCCTCCTCACCCATTTCCACTTTTGTATCTTCAAGGAAAACGCTGAAGATTGGCCTGTAGGTAAAAATAGCTAATGCCAATCCCACCATCATAATCCACTTTCTGCCAATCTTATCACTCAGCCATCCCCAGAAAACAAACAGCGGTGTGGCAAAAGCAATCGCCCAAAGCATAATCGTACGGCTTTGTTCAAAATCAAGGTTACATTTTGTTTCTAAAAAATTCTGCGCATAAAACTGGCCCGTGTACCAAACCACACCCTGTCCCATTACGGCGCCAAACAAAGCCAGCAATACCATTTTGAAATTCGCCTTATGCCGGAAACTTTCTCTTAGTGGATTAGCTGATGTCTTTCCTTCCGCTTTCAATTTGGAGAAGAGTGGTGACTCACTCATCTTCATCCGGATATAAATAGACACACCAACCAGTAAGATAGAAATCCAGAAAGGATAACGCCATCCGCCCCACTCTGCATTAAACGCCCCGTCACTCATATTGGATTTTACCAACAGTATAATGCCAAGTGCTACAAATAATCCAAGTGTGGCCGTAGTTTGTATCCAACTGGTATAATAACCTCTTTTATTGGCCGGTGCATGTTCTGCAACATATGTAGCTGCACCGCCATATTCTCCGCCAAGTGCAAGGCCCTGTAACAAACGCAGTAATAAAACAAGTATGGGCGCCCACAGGCCAATGCTTTTATAGCTGGGAATACAACCAATTAAAAAAGTGGAGCCACCCATCAGTATCAGCGTAAGCAGGAATGTATATTTTCTGCCAATCAAATCGCCCAGTCTGCCAAACACCAAAGCGCCAAAGGGCCTGACAATAAAACCGGCAGCAAAAATGGCCAGTGTACTCAGCAATGCTGCCGTACTATTCCCCTCGGGAAAAAACTGAACGCTGATTGTTTTGGCCAACATGCCGAAGATGTAGAAGTCGTACCACTCAATCATGGTACCCACGGAAGAAGCGGTAATAACCTTCCGTATACTGCTGGTTTTGTTCATGCAGTTAAGATAAGCATTGATTTTTGGCTGCGATAATTTTTTTCTGTTCGTACATTTAGGGCAAAAAGAAATTGCCATGTCATATCCTTTTCAAATAAAATCGCTGGAACAATACCATACAGATTATAAAAAAAGTGTGGACGAACCTGAAGCGTTCTGGTCGGCTGTGGCTGATAATTTCGAGTGGCGGAAAAAATGGGACAAAGTGTTAGCATGGAATTTTAAAGAGCCAAAAGTAGAATGGTTTAAAGGTGCAAAGCTCAATATAACAGAAAACTGTATTGATCGTCATCTTGCAACAATGGGTGAGAAACCTGCCATCATCTGGGAACCCAACGGGCCTGATGAGCGGGTAAGAATAGTAACGTACAATCGTTTGCACAAACGGGTATGCCAGGTAGCACAGATGCTGAAAAATAATGGCGTAAAAAAAGGTGACCGTGTTTGTATCTATATGGGTATGGTGCCCGAACTGGTGTATGCAGTGCTGGGGTGCGCCCGTATCGGTGCTATACACTCTGTAATATTCGGCGGCTTCAGTGCACAAAGCATTGCCGATCGTTTGGATGACGCAAAAGCCGAATACATCATTACCTGCGATGGTGCTTATCGCGGCGGAAAAGATATTCCATTAAAAGGTGTGATAGATGATGCATTAATTGGTAATAAAACCGTGAAGCGGGTGATTGTATACACCCGGACCCGCACACCTGTATCTATGATCAAGGGAAGGGATGTATGGTGGGAAGATGAAATGGATATAGCCGAAGAGCAGGTAGAAAAAAATGGCGTGGTTAGTTTTCCCGCCGAAGAAATGGATGCAGAAGATCCTTTGTTTATACTTTATACATCAGGTTCGACGGGTAAACCCAAAGGCGTGGTGCACTCCTGTGCCGGTTATATGATCTGGACGACTTATACATTCGTCAATGTATTCCAATACCAGCCCGGTGATATTCATTTCTGTACAGCAGATATCGGCTGGATAACAGGCCATAGTTACATTGTATATGGGCCATTAAGTGCAGGCGCTACTTCATTGATGTTTGAAGGTATTCCTACCTGGCCGGATGCGGGACGGTTTTGGGATATAGTAGACAAGCATAAAGTGAATATTTTATATACGGCACCAACCGCAATCCGCAGCCTCATGGGTTTTGGTTTGGATCCGTTAAAAGGAAAAGATTTATCCTCATTAAAAATACTGGGTACAGTGGGTGAGCCCATCAATGAAGAAGCCTGGCATTGGTACGACGAACATATCGGGAAGAAGAAATGCCCGATAGTAGATACCTGGTGGCAAACAGAAACAGGCGGTACGTTGATATCAAACTTTGCAGGCATTACACCGGCCAAGCCAAGCTGGGCCACACTGCCTGTGCCGGGAGTACAACCAGTACTGGTGGATGAGAAAGGTGAAGAGGCCTCCCCAAACCCCTCCGAAGGAGGGGCTTTAGTGACCGCTGGAAATTTATGTATTAAAGCTCCATGGCCTGGAATACTTCGTACTACATGGGGTGATCATGAGCGTTGCAGGACCAACTATTTTGCCACCTACGAAAACCTGTACTTCACCGGAGATGGTGCACTGAAAGATGAAAATGGCAACTACCGCATTACCGGCCGTGTGGATGATGTATTGAATGTAAGCGGCCACCGTATCGGTACAGCCGAAGTGGAGAACGCTATTAATATGCATGCGGGAGTAGTGGAAAGTGCCGTCGTCGGTTATCCGCATGATATAAAGGGACAGGGCATTTATGCCTATGTTATATATAATGGCCACCATGGCGATGAAGAGCTGCGCCGGAAAGATATATTGCAAACGGTAACCCGCATTATCGGCCCCATCGCCAAGCCGGATAAAATTCAGTTTGTAAGCGGACTGCCCAAAACAAGAAGCGGGAAAATCATGCGCCGTATACTTCGCAAAATTGCAGAAGGGGAAACAGCCAACCTTGGCGATACAACCACTTTACTCGATCCGGGAGTAGTGGATGAAATTAAGAACGGAAAGTTATAGCCACGTTAATACCCGCTAATGGGTATGCGGCCTGCAAGGAAAGCAGTTTATCTTTCTGAAAAATTGATATGCGTTTTTTCCTTTGTTTAGAATTTCTTCTGATTGCCGGGCTGCTGCAGGCCCAAAAAATAGATAAGGATACACTGACGCCGGTAGCGATTAATAAATGCACTTCAGTCAAGGATCAATATATGTCATCCACCTGCTGGAGTTTTGCCGGGAATTCCTTTTTAGAAAGCGAACTGGCCCGAAAAGGCATTACTGACGCAGACCTCAGCGAAATGTTTACAGCCCGTATGGCCTGGCAACAAAAAATTGAACTCCATTTGGCTTACAAAGGAACAAACTGCCTGACCCCCGGCGGCCAGTTTCATAATATACAGTGGGTGATGAATAATTTCGGCCTCGTGCCGGAACAGGCATTTACCGGCAAAGCAAATGGGGAGATAAATCATAACCATAGTTTGCTGGATACGGCCATCACACGCTATATGGCAAAACTGGTAGCAGAAAAAAAGACAAAGCCAGATGAGGATGACTGGAAATATATAAATGCCCAGTTTGATAAATATCTTGGAAAAATACCAGCCACATTTACAGCTGATGGCAGGCAATATTCTGCTAAGAGCTATCAGCAAAGCCGCCTGGGCATAAAGGCAGATGATTATATGGAAATTACTTCCTTTACACACCATCCATGGTATAAGCCATTTGTATTTGAAAACAAATACAATTACAGCTATGACAAATACATGAATGTGCCACTTACAGATTTTATGGCCATTACCGATGACGCATTACGCAACGGCTATACAGTACTGTGGAACGGTGACGTAACAGATGCAGGTTTTGACTTTAATGAAGGTGTGGCCGTGTTACATAATATTAAAGATGCTGTGGCTGAGCGCCAGCGTACGTTCGCCGACAGTTCCAGCTACATGGATCATATGATGCATGTGGTGGGTGTGTATGCCGACAGCAAAGGCCATAAATGGTATTATGTAAAGAATTCATGGGGTACGGGCAATTTATTGAATGGCTATATGCTGATGGATGAGAACTATTATAAAATAAAAACTGCTGCCATTGTTGTCAATAAAAATGCAATACCAGCACCGATACGACAGAAGATGAAATGATTGGCTATTATTTTTTAATTTCTTCCAGTTTTTTCCCGCAGGCATCTAATTTAAATTCACCTTCCCTGAATAAAATACGCCTTTTGTCTTCAGCCTCGTATTCAATTTTATACTTGTAAATACCCGCCGGTATGTCAAGCAGACACTCTTTGGTATTGTCAGGAATGAGCAGGTTGAGCGGTACAGTGGTGTATATATTACCATTCCGTTTATAAAGGGCTATATAAAGGCTTTTGCCAGATGTGTTTTTGAAACAGCAATCGCTAAGCGCTTTCAGCTGACAACTGTCAGCAGTAATTTGAGCAGTCGGAACAGGCGTTTGCACAAGGTTGTTTTTTGGCGTTTTAAAAACGCGGAGTATATCAGCAAGAACCCTTCCTCCTTCAATAATATTATCGGCTGTATTTTTTTGGGCGGTGGCGTTAAGGCACAGGAATGCCGGCAGCAGGAAAAATAGCTTTCTCATACGCATTGATTTGATTTGTGATGGAGCCGGTCATACCAGCAGGATGCACCCTGTGTATAGATTACACAGCAAGCGGGAAGATGGATAAGTATAAAAGCGGAATAACAGAAGGGGTATGAAAAAATAAAGCAGCCGGGTACGCCTGCTGCTTTAAACGGTTTTTCCCAATATCTTTTTGGGAAAACGGAACGACCGCTCTCATATTACTTACGTTTCCGATTTTAATACAGATTTTGCATTTGTAAAAAAGGGCTTGTAAAGTAGTGACAAAGCGGGATGAACTATTATTTTTGGCTTTTATACCAATATGCCGGAAACCAACGCCCGATTCCACTTGCCTAAAAAACTTCGTACTGCCCTTCGCTGGATAACCTGGGTATTGCTGGCGCAATTCGTACTGATGAATATCAGTGCTATATTTTACGCCAGCAGGCTTACTTATATAAAGAATTCAGCACCACCCTTGGCCGGATCGGGGGGTAATATCATTCATCGTACAGTTAAATTATTTACCGGTCCACGTTTATATCGTTTACCTGAACAAGAATCGCCGGTCTTTCCTTTTGATACGGTACAATTACAAACGTCTGGCGGCATTACGATACAGGCCTGGTATGGGAAACAGGATACTGCTGCCAGGGGAACAGTTATATTATTTCATGGGGTAACGTCCAATAAAGCAACAATGCTGGTGGAAGCAAATGAATTCAGGTATTGGGGATACAACGTATTGCTCGTGGATTTCAGGGCGCACGGTAACAGCGGAGGAAATATCACCACGTATGGTATTAAAGAAGCGGAGGATGTGAAACTGGCTTTTGATTATATCAGTTCAACAGGTGAAAAAAATATTATACTCTGGGGCATTTCCATGGGTGCAGTAACGGTGGCCAAAGCAGTAGCCGATTATGGACTGCAGCCTAAAGGTGTTATTTTGGAAGCGCCATTTGCTTCCATGGAAAAACACTTCAAAGGGCGTGCCCGTACCCTGGGTTTTCCTGCACAACCGTTTGGCTGGCTGGTAACAAAATGGGCGGGTATTATCAGGGGGGTAAAAGCCGGCCAGCATAAAACAACACGCTATGTTTCAAAAATTACATGCCCCGCATTGGTGCAATGGGGCAGGCTGGATACGTACGTATTACAACAAGAGGCTGAAGATGTATATAACGCTATACCTGCGGCAGAAAAGAAATTAGTAGTGTATGAAAACACCGGTCATGCATCAATGGCGCAGCAGGAAACAGATAAATGGCGGGCCGAGGTCAGCCAGTTTTTGCAGAAAACAGCCCGCTAGTACTATTTTCGGATAGTGATTTTAGTACCGGGCCTGGTATAACCGTAGACCTCTTTCACATCCTCATTCTTCATGGAAATGCAGCCCAGCGTCCAGTTATTATACCGGTCTATCACAAAATCTTCGTGTGGCCAGGTGCCATGTATACCTATGCCCCCACCAATGCTGGCATTGGCCGGTATCTCACCACGTTTTTTTCGCTGGTTGAATTTTTCCCGGTCTGCCGCTGTGGGATAATCAAGTGAAAGATAACGGCACCATTTTTCATGCACCCGCTTAGCATTGATAGTGAAAGAACCCTCAGGCGTGTTTTTATCGCCCTGTACTTTTTTATCAGCCAGGGTATTATTACCAAATACCACAGGGTAGGTGGCATACCACCCTTTTTCATCATACACATTCAGTTCATAATCGGTTTTATCAACCACGATAGAAATGGCGCCGACCGGGGCACTGCCAGCACGAAAACTTTTGTTGCTTTTACTACGAACAGGTGCATGAAGGGTTGTTGCCATAAGGCTGCTGCCAACCAATACCGAGGAGAGTACGAAAAGGTTTTTCATCGTTGCTTAGTGTTTTCAATGAGGCCCGATGTAATCTGCCAGGTGGGACAAATTCATGTCATGGCTAAAAATCAGAAAATGTAACCGTCCAAACAAGCAAACGAAGTGCCACCGTTTTTTATTATTGCTTTGTGGATATGTTTATTTACCCACAGCAGGGTTTTAACGCAGCCTTTAGAAAATAGTCCGGCTCGGCGCCCGTAATGTTACGGCAAAAAAAACCGGCACTGGAGAACCAGCGCCGGTAGTGTATGAAAGATGAAAATAGGTAATTACCACCTGCTGAGACGGAACCCAAAATTGAATGGTTTCATGTCCAGTCCTTTGGACCACATATTCTTCGGTGCATAGCTTCCGTATAGCCTTACCGGGCCAAGGGATAGTTCTCCTATATAAGAAAACTTAAACGTTTCCAGGTCGAAACTGCTTTTGATTTTGTTGATATCCCCGCCATCTTTGGTTTTGAAGCGGGCAGAATACAGGTAGCCGGCACTTACACCCGCACTGAGGCCAAATCCTTTTTCACGTCCCGGGGTGAAGTTGAAATTAATCATAACAGGTACGGTCAGGTAGTCGGCCGCCAGCTTCACTTTTTTGAAATCATCCGGGCCCTCCGCTATAAATGTTGGCTTTTTACTGAATACAATGTTCGTGTTGTCAAAATGATAGTTGTTGAGTTCAAGGCCGAGCCCGTATTTCAGGTTCACCACATGCTTGGCAACATTCAGCTTCTGCATAAAGAACCAGAAGTTGACGTTCCTTGATTTGCCTGGTTTCAGTTTCAAATCATCCTCGTTTATACCGGGTGCTACAAAGCCACTACTAACGGCGGCCGGGTAGTTCGAGTTATCTGAGTAATTGGCAAAGCCCAGGTCAAGGATGATGAAATTGGTACTAAGGGCCGATGGCTTGTCATCGGTTTTGCGTTTGCGCAGCTTATACTCCCCGTCTTTTTTCACTTCATCATTATTGCCTTTTTTACGGATGATGATCATGCCGCCAATACGAATAGTATCATCAGCTGGCGGATTATTCGGTTTTGCGGTAGTATCGGCAGGCACCTGTGCCATACCGGATAAGGCTATGGATAAAACAGCGCATAGGGTAAAAATCCTTTTCATAAATAGTTCAAGTTAAAGATTGAAAATAATGTTACTTCATGTTAATGGCAAAACCTGCTACTAATAAACGATCACCATCTTCGGTAGGATCAATATTAGTTCTTTTTTCAAAAGTCCGGGCAATCTTCCGGAAGATACCACGGTTCTTGTTTTTCTTGCCATTGGATGCTAATATGTAGTCGGACGATTGAGGGGTGCCAGGTGTTACATCTTTAATTGTTGTAGAATTGTTATCGTCCTGTTTTACCTGTTTGTTATCCTGCTTTGTATTATTAGTTGCAATAGCATCATCTTTCCTGTTTTCATTCACAAACGGATTTTGATCCGGCTTAGGCAGGTTATTGTTCTGTTTGATCGCATTGTTATTATCCACCACAACAGGTGCTTGCTTATTGTCATCCTGTACAGGTGAAATCTGTTTTATATCCTTTCTGTTATCTTGCTTGAAGGGTGCGTTATTATCTGCCACAGCCTGTTTGTAAACAGGGTTGGTAGTGTTGTTGCTTTTGTATTTATCAGGAGAAATGATTTCTTCTTTTGTGCCTGGATTATCCTGTGCCTCAACCGTATTATTTTGATCGGGCATTGTTTCTTTTACCAGCACAGGGTTCTCATTTGCAGGCTTAACAGGTATATTTTTTGAAGCTGTAGGAAGGTTTGCCTTCTTCTTATTATTTAGCACAAGTGCCGTAGTTATACCGAGACCCAGGATAAGAATCGCAGCCGCCGCCCTCCACCATTTGGCAGCAATCGGGCGCACTTTTTCTTCCCGGCGGTAAAGGCTTTCTTTATGGGCAAATACAACAGTCTCCGGTTGCAATTTTGCTTTTTGCAATAAAGCCAGTTCTGCAGCCACAGCAGGGTGGTTACTGATGAAGGTTTCCACCTTTGCCCGTTGCGGCTGTCCCAGTTCATTATCGATATATAAAACAAGCCACTCTTCGTAATTGCTAAGGGTAATAAGTGCTTCGCCGTTCTCTTTGAGCAGGTCTTCTTTATACTGGAAACTGATTGATTCGTCGGGGCTGAGTTTGAATTGCTGTAAGAGTTCCAATTCATCCTTCAGGTCAGGATGCTCCTGCACAAACGCCTCCACCATACGGCGATCCTCGCTGTTCAGTTCATTATCCATATACAGGATAAAATACTCTTCGTAATTATGGCGGTTAATATTCATGTTATCTGATGTCTGATGTCGGAAATCAGAAGTCAGAAATCGGAGGTCAGAACTTGTAGTTGTAGTGAACGTTCTGATATCTGGCTTCAGACTTCGTTTTTCATATTACATTTTCCATTTTTACTAAATAACCCTTGAGTTGCACCCTTGCCCGGTGCAGGTAAACTTTTACCTGGCTGGGGTTCAGTTCCATGATCTGTCCAATCTCTTCATAACTATACCCTTCATAATCTTTCAGCAATACCAGCGAACGTTGTGTTTCACTCAGCCGGTTTAGCGCTTCGTCTAAAATCTTTTTCAGGTTATTGGCCTGTTTATTTTCAATACGGGCTTCATCGCTAAACTCTTCCCGCAACTGTATCCGCTTTACTTTCCGGATATGGTCAATCATTTGATGATAAGCAACGGTGAAAAGATAGGACTTACTTTTCTGTGCATCTACCTCTTCCCGGTTGCGCCACATTTTTTCAAAAGCAGTCTGCACCACATCCCTTGCATCTTCTTCATGGCGAAGATTCTTCAGGATGAAGCGGTACACATTATCTGCGTACGTTGTTACACATTCATTGTATTCCCGTTCTGTCATTGGTGCGGTTTCAGAATGGGCTGTAGTCCCTGGTGTTGGTAAAGGTAAACAGCCGTGAGCGGAGTAAAGATAAAACAAGAACCCCGTTGCTGTGAAACGGGCAACGGGGCTAAAAAGTTACAAAAACGAAAAAAATATTTTGGCTAGTTATTAATTGAAAATCAACGAACAAGAACCGGAATGCTGATAAATTGCTGGGAAAGGTGCTCAAGGGTAGTGGCAGGTGCCACCGGTTGTGATGGCGTGCATGGCTGGGCAGCATTTTTACAGGAGGAGGGTGCTTCTTTAGGTGCCCTTTCCTTTTTAGCAGGATTCGGTTTTCCTGCCAGCAGTATACCCGCGGTACCCAGCAGGGCGATGAAAAAGACACCTGTAATATATTTTTTTAACATGGTTGTGGTTTTCGGATTGGACGAAAATAGTTTCGAAAATGTTACAGTTTATCTAAAACTTTTTTTGCGGCATTTTGCTACCTCCTTCTGTGCTTAAAGCCTACGGGGTTTATATTTGCCCATAAACCATGCTATATGAATGAAAACCTGGTAAAGCGTATTGCTGCCGAAGTAGAGGAAATCAAAACTTCAGGCCTGTATAAAACAGAACGTATCATTGAAAGTGCACAGGGCGCTGAAATAAAAGTTGGCGGAAAAACCGTACTGAATTTTTGTGCGAATAACTACCTCGGACTTTCTTCTCACCCTAAAGCCATTGAAGCAGCACATAAAGCGATCGACAGCCGTGGCTATGGATTGAGCAGTGTACGTTTTATATGTGGTACACAGGATATACATAAAGAGCTGGAGAAAAAATTATCTGACTTTCTCGGTACGGAGGATACCATACTGTATGCCGCAGCATTCGATGCCAATGGTGGTGTGTTTGAGCCGCTGTTTAACGAACAGGATGCAATCATCAGCGATGCGCTGAACCATGCTTCTATTATTGATGGCGTTCGTCTTTGTAAAGCCCAGCGTTTCCGCTATGAACATAATAATATGGAAGACCTGGAGGCCAAATTGAATGAAGCAGCAGGTTGCCGCAGCCGTATCATTGTTACCGATGGTTCCTTCAGTATGGATGGCACCATTGCGCAATTAGATAAAATTGTGGCGCTGGCTGAAAAGCATGATACCTGCGTAATGATTGATGAGTGTCACTCATCTGGTTTCCTCGGTAAAACAGGCCGGGGTACCCATGAATACCGCGGGGTGATGGGCAAGATTGATATTATAACAGGTACATTGGGTAAAGCATTGGGTGGTGCATCCGGCGGTTTTACATCGGGCCGCAAAGAAATAATTGATATGCTGCGCCAAAAATCAAGGCCTTATTTATTCAGTAACACGGTAGCGCCTTCCATTGTAGGTGCATCCATAGCGGTGCTGGACATGCTGACAGAAACAACAGCACTCCGTGATAAATTAGAATACAATACCAAATACTTCCGCAGCAAAATGACAGAAGCGGGTTTTGATATCAAGCCCGGTGATCACCCGATTGTACCTATTATGCTCTATGATGCCGTGCTGGCGCAAACCATGGCGGCCAAACTGCTGGAAGAAGGTGTATATGTTATTGGCTTCTTCTTTCCTGTGGTGCCCAAGGATAAAGCCCGTATTCGGGTGCAACTGAGCGCAGCACATGAACAGGAACACCTGGATAAAGCTATTGCGGCCTTTACAAAAGTTGGGAAGGAACTGGGTGTGCTGAAAAACTAAACGGGCAATACCAGTTATTATTTAAGTTTTAATTCTCCCGCCAATTTTTTTAATGCGCCTGCATCATATCCTTCCAGGGTTACCAGGTAGCGGTTGGCCCCGAACCAGGTTATTACGCAGTCGTTATCTTCTTTATTGCAGTACTCATAGCCTTTGTTACCTGCTATGGTGGCTGCACGGGTATATTCATCATCTGTTTCCTGCAGGGCATTGGCCATACTTAAAAATTGCTGGTTGTAGATACCCACACCGGCGGGGCCGGCGCAATCAATAATGGAAAGGGTCACTTTGTTGCTGTCGCTTACTTTGTAATCAGCCGTTGCAATGTTTACGCCCGAATTATTCTGAACACTGCCTTCCTCCTGGCTGGCACCACCAAGGGTTTGTGGCAACAGGGCTTTTAACTGATCTTCACTCAGCGGGGTCAATTTATCCAGCTCTGTTTTTGTTTTCTCTATTCCTTCAGCCGCTTTTTTTACTTTCTCTTCCTCGGCCTGCACTTTGGCAAGGGAGTCTTTATTTACAGGGCCTTTATCGCCGCCACTGGTTTCGCAGGATGCAAGAAGAATAACGGCAGTTAGTGCAACAAAAATGCGCTTCATAGTAGAATTTATTTTAAGATAAAGATACATTTGTTCGTAGTATTACGATCCTGTTGATAATATTGAACATTTCAGTAAAAATACTGAACGATATATTATGAGATATTGAAGTGCGGCATTATTTTAGCTGCTACACAACGATGATATAAAACTCTACCCACCATTTTCCTCTGAAATTTCTGTAACAATTTTATTTGACCAGTACGCCGGTACACCCGGTCTGTACCCAACTTTTTAAACAAGAGTATGAAAAGAGTTTTGCTATTCTTCGTTACTGTATCAGTTACAGCATTACTGCTGAGCTCATGCGCCACCAAAAGAGATTGCCAGGGAACAAAACATTATAAGCAAAAGGGCGGATTTTATATGTAATGTTTACCTGCACGAAAATGTTGAATCTCCCGCCATTGCGGGGGATTTTTTATTTTTAGGAATAAATCATTTTATGCGTTCAGCCCTTTTCTTAGTTTCATTTCTGATTACTGCATCGTTATATAGCCAAACAGGTTTTCCCGCTACATGGCAGGGAAACTGGAGAGGTGAATTGCAATGGTATCGCACCGGTAGCAAAGAGCCGCAAAAAGTCAATATGGAACTGCGGATACAACCATCGTCCACAAAGGGAGAATTTACTTGGCATATCATTTATGGAAAAGAAACAGAAGACAGCCGTCCCTATATTTTAAAAGCAAAGGACACAACCGGGATACATTGGGTAATTGATGAGAACAACGGAATCATCCTTGACCAGTTCTGGACGGCCAATAAGTTTTCCGGTGCTTTTACCGTGGTGAACAGCACTATAGTCAACAGCTACTGGATGGAAAATGACAAACTGATGGTGGAGTTTTATACTATAAGCGCCAAACCTTTAGTAACTACAGGTAAAGGAACAGAAGAAAGTCCTTCAGTGGATAGCTATAAAATGTTGGGCTACCAGCGGGCGGTACTTACGAGGCAATGATTAATTAATCTTTGGTATCATGCCGCGGATGCCCATATCCGTTACGCCTTCATTTTTGCCCGGTTCCCAGCGGCCATCTGCCACTACTTCGGTCCATTCAAAACTTTTATTGGTTGACAGCGAAACCTCCACGATTACATCACTTGTTTCATTTCCCGTAATCTTCAGTTTACCGGGCGTAAACGCTGCCGTAACTACACAAGAGCCAGCAGGTATGGGTGAAGTGGCAAAAATTGGATTAGGAACCGTAGTCGCACCAGGGGGCGATTGTCCTTGTGAGACAAAAGGAAAATTAACGCCACCAAAACTTACCACCGTTTCAAAGCCCCAGAAGCCTTGCTGTTTATTGGCATTCACCGTCAGTGTTTGTGTTTTAATGGTGTGATTTTTTATATAAGTGTTGAAACCGATAAAACCTGCTGCTGTTGCCGGAAATTCCTGTTTGATAGTGATACCGCTTACCACCGTGTCAACATAATATTTTATATCAAAATTCTGGTAAGCCAGGGAAACCCGCAGCCATTCATAATCGCCGGGTGTAATATTTTTTATAGGAATAGAAAAGAAGGTTTCATTGTTGCCAGCAAAACTTGATTTTTCAAAATCAATGGCATTGGACCCGCCGGCTGTTGTTTCGGGGGCACGGTACAAAACGGCACCGGCACCTAAAGCCGTAAAGGCCGTTGGCGCCATCTCCACGTAATGTGCACTCATTTTATTAAACTTCGGGCTTTGGCCTGCATTGCCAGCGGCAATTGCCGAAGGCTGGCCAATATTATTAAGCCGGGCCTGGGTGGAATCGAATTTAAATTTCAGCACCAGTTTAGCTTCGGTGGCCGGGGTTTCGTCTTCTTTCTGGCAACTGGAAAATACAACGAGCAGTAATAAAAGTGGTAAACACAGTTGTTTCATGTGGTGTGGGTTTCAAAAAAAACGAAAAAAGAGGCCAAAAATTGCACCCGGAGAAGATAGAATGCCATTAACAGGTCGTGGGCCTTTACCTTTGCACAAAAAAAAGCATGCGGTTAGTTATTGCGTATTGCAGTTTGGTATTGATTTCTTTTTCCTGCTCGCCAGATAATGTAAAGAAGGATAACAGCCTGAAGAAATATTTTGATGAACATAAGGTGGATGGATGTTTCGCACTGATGAATAATGCCACCGGTAAGTTTACGGTTTACAACCTTGCCCGTTACCGCGACAGTGCTTATCTACCTGCTTCTACCTTCAAAATAGTGAACTCACTCATTGGCCTGCAAACAGGCGATATTGTGAGTGACAGCATGGTGATAAAATGGGATGGTGTAAAGCGCTGGAATGAAGACTGGAATAAAGACCTGACGATGTATGATGCTTTCCGGCTCTCATCAGTAGCTTATTACCAGGAAGTGGCCCGTCGTATAGGTAAAGATACCATGCAGCTCTGGTTAGACAGCCTCCGCTACGGTGCCAAAAGCGACACCAACCGCTTTAAGCTTACCACAAGGGTTGATAGTTTTTGGTTAGACAACTCCTTGAAAATTACACCCGATCAGCAACTGGGCCTTGTGAAGCAATTGTATTTTAATCAGCTGCCTTTTTTTAAAACCAACCAGGAAATTGTAATGCGGGCCATGCTCTGGGAAAACACTACGCAGTACCGCCTCGGTTATAAAACCGGTTGGGGCTTCAAGGAAAATGGAAATCCGATTGGCTGGGTGGTTGGCTGGATAGAAGAAAACGATCACCCATACTTTTTTGTATTGAATATTGAATCAACCGATAAAGATTTTGATATAGGAACAGCACGAAAAAAAATGCTGCGGGATATACTTACCCATTTAGGATTTTTTAAAGGCGATATGTAATCTTTTACCAGCGGCAACAGCAACTGGCTTAATTGTTGTTCATTTACATAAAAAAGGACTTGCCCTTTAGTTTCCAACATAGAGAATACAGCTGGATTTTGCTTGGCGCTGCGGCACTGGCGCTGCTATTTCTGTGGCTGCTGCACTGGAAAAAAAATACAACAAAAAGAATAGGCGATGAGCGCCTGGTCAAATTGCTGACCGCGGGATATTCATCGAAAAAATTTGCCTTCAAGTTTATACTTTTCATACTAGCCTTCGCTGCAGGTGTACTGGCCGTCATGCATCCGCGTAAGCCGGAAAAAGGCAGCGCCGGTACACGTAAGGGCATTGATGTGGCCATCGCCCTGGATGTAAGCAAGAGCATGCTGGCCGCTGATCTGGCACCCAATCGCCTGGAAAGGGCGAAGCAGTTTATCAATAAACTGATGGATGAAATGCCCAATGACCGGATAGCATTGGTGCTTTTTGCGGGCAAAGCATACCTGCAAATGCCGCTTACTACAGACCATGGGGCGGCACGTATGTATGTGGCTTCAGCAGCGCCGGATGCCATACCGCAGCAAGGTACCGTAGTGAGCGAAGCGCTGAATATGAGTGTAAACGCATTTAATACCAATGATAAAAAATTTAAGTCAGTTATTTTAATCACAGACGGGGAAGACCATGACAACAACGCTATAGCTGCCGCCAAAGATCTGTCAGATCAGGGTGTGATGATTAACGCCGTTGGTATAGGTTCACCGGAAGGATCTACTATACCGGATGTGGTACCCGGCGAAAGCAAACGGGATAATGCAGGTAATATCATTATTTCAAAATTGAATGAACCGATGCTGGAGCAAATCGCTGCAGCCACGAACGGCACCTATGTACGCCTGCGCAGCAGCGATGAAGCGGTAAAGGCTATAGAAAAGCAGCTTGCGCAAATAGATAAGAAGGCATTTGAAGATGAATCGCAAATGAGTTTTAGAACATTTTATCTCTGGCCAGCAGCCTTGATGTTGCTCCTCCTGGTGGGGGAGATTTTTATAGCAGAAAAAAGGAGGGTGGCTGTATGAGGGGGGGGTGTTTAATCCTGCTGCTGTTTCCGATGCTTGTCTCTTCACAAAAAAGAGAGACAACTGAACTCCTGATTTCCGGTAATGACTACTACAGGCAGAAGCAGTATGCAAAAGCGGAGGAATTGTATGCAAAAGCCCTGACAGCGGAACCGGGTAATACGACCGCTAAATATAACCTGGCAACGGCCCTTTACCGGCAGGATAAAAAAGTGGAGGCAGGTAAACTTTATACCGAGGTGGCCAATACAGCAGACAACAGCGCCATGCGATCAAAAGCATGGTACAATAAAGGGGTTGTACTCAGTAAATTGAAAAACTTGGAGGAAAGTATCGATGCCTATAAAAATGCATTGCGCAACAATCCGTCTGATACACAGGCAAGGGAAAACCTGCAAAAAGCCATGCTGGAATTAAAAAAGAAAAACCCGCCACCCAAGCCTAAAAAAGACGATCAAAAGAAAAAGCAGGAGCAGCAGCAAAAACAACCTCAATCTCAGCTAAAGCCTAAAGAAGTAGAGCAGCAGCTTAAACTGTTGCAGCAAAAGGAAAAGCAGGTGCAGCAACGGGTGCAAAAAGATAAAAGCAGCAGCAACGGCTCCCAGCCCAAAGATTGGTAAACATTAGCTGCCGCTACTTTAGTAGTTTTGCCGGTATGGATTTCTATTGTGAATCACTCACAGCCTATAAGCGTTTAAAAACGAAGGAAGTAAAGATTGGTGATTTGTTATTGGGTAATTATCATCCTATCCGGGTGCAAACCATGACAACCACCGATACGATGGATACCATCGCTACTGTGGAGCAAACCATTCGTTGCATTGAAGCCGGCGCTGAACTGGTGCGTATAACCGCCCCTTCCAAAAAAGAAGCAGAAAACCTGCTGAACATCAAAAACGAATTGCACAAAAGGGGCCACACCACCCCGCTGATAGCCGATATACATTTCACCCCCAATGCTGCTGAGATTGCTGCCCGCATAGTGGAAAAGGTAAGGGTGAACCCGGGCAACTATGTCGATAAAAAGAAATTTGAACAGATAGAATATACAGATGCGGAATATGCGGAAGAGATTGAGCGTATACGGGAACGCTTCACACCTCTCGTAAAGATTTGTAAGGAGTACGGAACAGCTATGCGTATTGGTACCAACCACGGCTCATTAAGCGATCGAATTATGAGCCGCTACGGCGATACGCCCATGGGTATGGTGGAAAGCGCCATGGAATTTCTGCGCATAGCCAGGGCAGAAGCATATCATAACATCATCCTGAGCATGAAGAGCAGCAACCCGCAGGTGATGGTGCAGGCCTACCGGTTGCTGGTAAAAACCATGCAGGATGAGTTTGACGAAATATATCCATTGCATTTGGGTGTAACAGAAGCCGGTGATGGAGAAGATGGCCGTATAAAATCTGCCATCGGTATAGGTACCTTGTTAGAAGATGGTATTGGTGATACGATACGAGTGTCGCTGACAGAGGATCCGGAATTTGAGATACCTGTTTGCCGAGACATTGTCAAAAGATACATGGCCAATGAAACAAAGAATATTGAAAAGTATAATAAAGAAGTAGCGGGTAAGCAAATTGTAGTGGAGCAGATCAGTATTACTGAAGTTGAAGAGGAGCCTGCTGACCTTCCTGCTGTCTTAGAACTGCCCTACTCGCCATTTGAATATAAAAGAAGAGAAACTTTTGCTGTTGATAATATCGGAGGCAAACAGGTGCCGGTAGTCGTTGCTGATTTAAGTAAGATAGAAAAAATAACTCCCACTCATTTACAAAGCATCGGCTATACCTACAATGAAGTAACAGATAAATGGAGCATCAGTGATGCTGCTGCTGATTATGTTTTTATGGGCAACCAGTTGCTGGATTTTGCCTTGCCGGGTACATTGAAAGTAATTGTATTTGCAGATGTCTGGAAAACAGCGGCAGATAAAACAAAGTATTTACCGATTTATAGCGATAAGGAATTTCTGAGTAGTGAAACGGTGAGTGAGTGGATCAATTTTGTAATGATAGATTGCTTTAATGAAAATGCTGACGTTCCAACCTCGCTGGCTGAACTGGCTAACAACCCTGCCGTGGTGTTGTGCTTAAGTTCTGCCAATAGTAATGCCATGCAGTCCGTTCGCCGGATGTTTATCGAACTGATGAACCGCAATATTAAAAATCCGGTGATACTAATAACAGACAGCGGCTGGCAAACACCCGATGAACATCTGATACATTTTGCTACAGAAACAGGTGCTTTGTTTTTAGAAGGAATGGGTGATGGAATTTGTTTGGGTTATAATAGTAAAGCACAGATGGAAAACCTGCAGGTAACAGGCCGTACGTATCTGCCGGTAAAAGATATTTACCAGTTTACCAACAATACTGCCTTCAGTATTCTACAGGCAACAAGAACAAGGATTTCAAAAACCGAATATATCAGTTGCCCCAGTTGTGGCCGTACCTTATTTGAGTTGCAGGAAACTACCGCTAAAATCCGGGCGGTAACCAATCATCTCAAAGGCCTGAAGATTGCCATCATGGGTTGTATAGTAAACGGGCCTGGTGAAATGGCCGACGCCGACTTTGGGTATGTTGGCAGTGGTCCGGGTAAAATCACCTTATATAAGGGCAAGGAAGTGATGAAACGGAATGTAAACAGTGAAGTCGCCGTGGAAGAATTGATTAACCTGCTCAAAGAACATGGTGCCTGGGAGGAGGCATAATATTGCATGCGAAATACGTATAAGATTCTGGGAATCGTTTTCGGAATAATGGCTTTTGGAGCGCTGAGTGAATTATCAAGGATTCTTACATCTTCAGCACCTGATATTGTTCAGTACAGGGGACAATTAATAATAATGGGGGTAGTGATGGAAAGCCTGTTCATTTTCCTGGCATGGCTGTTTTGGACTAAATATAAAAAAGCTCCCCGGCCATTGAAATAAGCATGATTGTTTAAGAATGAAATCAATATACTGGATTTATTTTTTTCTAATTGTTCTTGTCGGGGATATAGCATCTATCCTGCTGGAAAATGATTGGCTGCAATACCTGTGCAAACCATTGCTGATGCCTGCACTTGTTGGTTTTTTTATGTCGCAGGTGAAAAGCAGGACGAAAGATTTAGCCGCATGGATACTCTCAGCCCTGTTTTTCTCCTGGGCCGGCGATGTGTTGCTGATGTTTGTTGACCAAAACGAGAACTTCTTTTTGGCCGGGCTTGCATCCTTTCTTCTGGCGCATATCTTTTACATTGTCTTCTTTCACCGGGTGCGGATAAAAGAAGAAGTGAAGCCCAAAATTATTTGGCTGTTAATAGTAGTGGGTTATTACGCAGGATTAATCATCTGGCTGTCGCCTCTCCTTGGCGATATGAAGCTGCCGGTAAGAGTCTATGGCCTTGTTATCAGTTTTATGTTTATGCTGGCCTTGCATATGCTAAGTATTAGAAATAAACAGGCCGGCCAATACATGATGCTCGGCGCATTGCTTTTTGTCATATCTGATTCTGTATTGGCTATTAATAAATTTTACCAACCATTCGAAGCCGCTGGCGTTATAATTATGATAACCTATGGCCTGGCGCAATGGCTGATTGTAAAAGGTGCCGTGAAGTATATAAATTTGATAAAATAAATTTCCTGGAAATAGGTGAATGCCCTTTGTACACTTTGTCCGAAGGACTCCTGTAGAGCGGGAAAAAAGTAAACTATGCGACAAACAGATTTTTTAGTGATTGGCTCTGGTATTGCAGGCCTGACTTATGCGTTGAAGGTAGCGAATCAATTTCCGGACAAAAAAGTGTTGGTGATGACCAAGGCCACTGCCGATGAAACCAATACCAAGTACGCACAGGGTGGTATTGCCGTGGTGAATGATATGGAGAACGACAGTTTTCAAAAACATATCGAAGATACCTTGATAGCAGGCGACGGCCTCTGCAATGAAAAAGTAGTGGAGATAGTGGTAAAAGAGGGGCCAGACAGGGTACAGGAAATTATAGATTGGGGGGCGCAGTTTGATAAAGAAGATGATGGGGATTATAAGCGGGGAAAAGAAGGCGGTCACTCCGAATTCCGCATATTGCACCATAAAGATGTAACAGGCCGTGAAATGGAACGGGCATTGATTGATGCCGTGAATAAACAAGCGAACATTGAGTTCATTAAGCATTGCTTTGTAGTGGATATTATTACACAGCACCACTTAGGTTATCTCGTTAATAAAGCCACACCTGACGTGGAATGTTACGGCGTGTATGTGCTCAATCTTGAGACGAATAAAATAGAAAAGATATTAGCAAAGATTACATTATTGGCTACCGGCGGCAATGGACAAGTGTACCGTACCACCACCAATCCTTCTATTGCAACAGGTGATGGTATAGCCATGGTGTACCGGGCCAAAGGCCGGGTGGAGAATATGGAGTTTATCCAGTTTCACCCAACAGCTTTGTATGAACCGGGTGTAAAAGGGCAGGCCTTCTTAATTACAGAAGCAGTACGGGGTGATGGCGGTATTCTGCGCAATAAGAACGGCGAAGCCTTTATGGAACGCTATGATGAACGAAAAGACCTGGCACCGAGGGATATTGTGGCAAGGGCGATTGACAGTGAAATGAAACGTACCGGTACGGAACATGTATGGCTTGACTGCCGGCATTTCAGCAAGGAAAAGTTTGTGGAGCACTTCCCTAATATCTATGAAAAATGTATGAGTATTGGTATTGATATTACAAAACATATGATCCCGGTATCACCAGCTGCGCATTATAGTTGCGGCGGTATTAAAACAGATGAGTGGGGAAGGAGCAGCATCAGGAATTTATACGCATGTGGTGAATGTGCTTCAACTGGTTTGCATGGTGCCAACCGGCTTGCTTCTAATTCATTGCTGGAAGCGATGGTATTCGCCCACCGTTGTTATCTTGATGTGACAGAAAAAATAAATGGTATATCTTTTGACAATGCAATACCTGATTGGGACGCAAATGGAACCACCGAGCCCAAAGAAATGATCCTGATAACGCAAAGCCTGAAAGAAGTACAACAAGTAATGAGTGATTATGTAGGTATCGTACGAAATGATATACGTTTACAAAGAGCCATGCGCCGGCTTGATTTGTTGTGGGAGGAAACTGAACAACTATATGAGAGCAGCACACTTTCCCCGCAATTGCTGGAACTGCGAAATATGATAACGGTTAGCTACCTGATTGTAAAATCAGCCTCATTCAGAAAAGAAAGCCGGGGCTTACATTACAATACCGATTATCCGGAGAAAAGCCATATGGTGCAGAACATCGTACTGTAGTTATATTTGCAGGATGTATTATGTTTTGTATGGTTTATTGCGGGGCTTTTCATTATTGCCTTTACGGGTCTTATATCTTTTTTCAGATTTTTTCTATGCGCTGGTATTTTATGTATTGAAATACCGCAGAAAGGTTACGCTGGATAACCTGAAAATTGCTTTCCCTGACAAGACAGATAAAGAACGGCTGCGTATCGCAAAAGATTTCTATCACAACCTGATAGATACGTTCATTGAAACCATTAAGTTTCTTGACTGGAAGATTGAAGATGTGGAGAAGCGGTTTACCATTGATTTATCCGGAATAGAAAAAGCGTATACCACAGGCCGCCCGGTGCACCTGCTGGGCATGCACAATATGAACTGGGAGTATGTCAACTGGGGTCTTGATCGTAAATTGAAGCTGCCCTTTCTTGGTATATATCTTCCTGTGGGAAATAAGGCATTTGACAAGATAATAAAAGATATGCGGGGCAAATACGGCACTATTCTTTTGCCTGCTACTGATTTCAGAAATGCTTACCTGCCCTATATAAAAAGGCCTCACCTGCTCGCATCAGCCGCTGATCAAAGTCCTGGTAATCCCAACAGCGCCTATTGGGTTAATTTTTTTGGCAGGCCCACTGCGTTTGTAAAAGGGGCAGAGCGGGGTGCAGTGGCGATAAACGCCAGTATTGTGTTCGCACATTTTTATAAAACAAAAAGAGGTCACTATCGCCTGGACACCACATTTGTAGCAGCTGATGCGGCCGACTTAAAAGATGGAAAAATGACGAAACTGTTTGCGGGATTTGTTGAGACCTGTATACAGATGAAACCAGCTAATTATCTGTGGAGCCATCGCCGCTGGAAACATGAATGGAAACCGGAATATGGAGACGTATTATCATAAAGAAAGCCCCGCATAGCGGGGCTTTCTTATTATCCTTTCGCTTTCTTTTTGAATTGCTTTTTCAGTGTCAGGTAGTCGAGGAAATAAATCACTTTAAACGAGATGTTGTTGTTATCATCGGCTCTCATGGTATTATTAAAGTTCTTTGTATAATTCTCACCCGTCATGCGGTCAAAAGTTTCTGCAGCATTTTTCCAGACAATATTGATAAAACTACCAGGTGCATATTGCCAGGTGAATACCGCATCCACATTGAACACATTATAATTCTGGTTTACATTATCATTAAAAATGTCGTTCTTCTCCAGTCCTCCGTCATCTAACAGGGTGAAGAATTCTTTATAATGAACTTTACTCCAGTAGTGACGTACACGGGTATTAATGTTCATTTTATCATTAAAACTGTATTTAATGTTAAGCACATTCTCAACAGCATTCACGTCCCTGCGTCCGAATATGATGACGTTATTATCATCTATGTCTGCAAAGCCGACATTGTCATTTTGCGGTGATATGTTCAGGTTGTGGCTGATGGTCAGTTTATTGTTGAACCGGTAGCGGTTGCCTATAAAGTAGCTGAAGCGCTTGCTGTCGAACAGGCTGCGGTCAACCATAAAGAACTCCATGACTAATTTATATTTCTTGGCATTGTTGGTTTCAAACCATGACCCTACAAAATAGTTGGACCATCCGCGAAACACCCGGCCTGGTACCCTTGGTTCATAAAAATTATTCCCTTTTGGCTCATAGCCTGCATTCATACCTACGTACCAGAGATTTTTCAACTGCCCGTTTACATTCGCATTAATGTTGGCCCCCTGGAAAGAACCCGGCGAAAGACGACGGGAATGATACGCATTAAAGTTCAGGTAAATATTATTGTACCAATTAGTAGGTTTTATCCAGCGATAGCCTACCCAGGCGGAGTGGTCGATAAAGTTAGTCATGGTGAAATAACCAAGGTCGTTATTGTTGTACTTATCATTTGTCAGCTCCTGGGCGATATTGAAATTGAAACGGCCACTGGTTTTACCAAAGGAAAAATTGTGGCTGTAACCTGTCTGCGTCTTGCCATCGGGTAAATAACCAATCAACTGACTTACCGCCATCTTTCCGCTTATATTCCAGGTATTCTTTTTATCATTCAGGCTGAAGAGGCCGGCTGTTACATTGGCATCATAATCTTTTCCGCTTCTCCAGACATTGGTATTTATCAGTGAGACACTGGAATTGTTTTTCATAGTTTGATCCAATACGACCACGCTGTAGTTGGTAAGCGGGTCGATCACAACCTCTCTTCTGTTTTTGGTAGTAGGATCTTCCAGAATGGCATAGCGGGTATTAGTAACAGCATTTAGCACACCGATACCAAGTCCTTTTTGGGTTCGTCCGGATATTTTGGTGGCATTAATAAGTTTGGATTGGGCAAAGGTTTTAACTGCCACTTCATTACCGCCATTTATATATTCAGCGGGGGAGTGCAGTAGTACAGGATCAATACCAATCCTTCTGGCATAAAATAAATTGCCCTTGCTGAATAGTTCAGTGCCCTCTGTAAAGAAGGGACGGTTTTCCGTGTATTTTATTTCAAATGGTGTGAGGTTCAATACCCGGTTATCGCTCACTACCTGTCCAAAGTCGGGTACTAATGTGGCATCCAGTGTAAAAGCCTGGTTGATGCCATACTTTACATCCATACCTCCGTTTACAGATGAGGTCCAGCTTTTTTCTCCTGGCGTGCTGGTTGGAAAGTGGTTTGCATAGGTGGAGAAATAAGGTGAAAACTGTAAGCGCAGTGGTGGCTTTATATTAGTGATGCCCGTCCAGGTTCCTTCCTGTGTAAGGAAGCCGTTTACGTTTGGGTTAATCGGGTTCCAGGTGTATTGCTGTTCTGTTTTTCTTCTGCGCCGGGTGATGTTCAGTCCCCAGGTCTGGACATCTTTTTTACCAAAACGAATGGCTGCATACGGGATAAACATTTCAAAGCTCCAGCCATCATTGTGAATAACAGCCCCGCTTTGCCATACGGCATTCCAGGAAAAATCTTCATCGTTGCCATTTGAGCTCGGTGACATTTTTGCGTCCCATTGTTCGCCCAGGGGTGTAAGAAAGTATTCAAAGCCGTTTATTTTGTCATAATAGGTATCGAAGATCAGTCCTATATAATCGTTAGTGCCAAACCCATCCCTTCCCGAGAGTTCGGTGGCAATGCTGTCTTTCGTACCCTCGTAGCAATATCCGCCAAAGTAAATACCCTCATCGCCATACATTAAGTAAGCGATTGTTTTGTTTTGCGGACTTTCCAGGCGGCCTACTGTTGGCCTGAACTCCACGAGGTCAGTCATGATGGCTGCATCTTTCCAGGCATCATCGTTGATAAGGCCGTCAATCTTTACCGATTTGCTGGTTCTTTTTGCCTCCAGCGAACGTGGTGGAGGGGCCTGCGTCTGGGCAAGGGAGAGTTGTGAGCAAAAAATAGCGATACAAGCGAATACGCTGGTTATTGGTTTCATGGCTTAATACTTTTTAACAGCCGCCTGCTTTATGCAGGAATTACTTAGACTGAATAGGGCCGCAAAATGTTACAACGTAAATACAAACGGCACTACTAAATTTTTCGTATTTCAAAAATAGCAGATGTGGACGCTTTAACTTTTAGATTTAGCTGACTGGTAGCAAATACCTGACGAATGGCGAAAATCAGGGGCTGTTAACTTTTTATTGACAATAAAAAAGGCCCCGCAGATGCGGAGCCCTTAATAAACAATCACCGGAAAAAATCTGAATTATTTTTTTACAAAAGGAAGTGATTGCCTGCCTGCTGAGCTGTTGACGATTATATAATATTGCCCCGGAGCAAACTGGGCGGCCGGTATACTAAAGGCGTTATTGCCTTCATTAAGTTGTAATTGCCGCTGGTATACCACCTGGCCTGTAAGCGTGGACACAGAAAGGGTGGCGGTTTCCCGTCGGGATGCCGGTATTTGCAACTGGAGCAAATCGGTAACAGGGTTGGGGAATAACTGAATAGTGTTATTGTCGGTACTGTTTTTTACAGCTACGATCCGGGTAAGGGTAAACTTGTTATCAATATCCACCATGCGCAGGCGGTAAAAATTGGTTGCGGGCATTGGCCTTGTATCATTGAATACATACTCTTTTTTACTGTTAGACTGTCCGGCAGCGGTTACCTGCCCGATTGTACTAAAGTTGATTCCATCACTGCTTCTTTCGACTTCAAAATGGGAAGTATTTTGTTCGCTGGCAGTAGCCCAGTTTAATTGTATGGCCGCTTGCTTTTTGACAGCCGACAAATCGGTAAGCACCAGGGGTAATGTAACACTGGCCAGGTTGGTAATTTCCAATGCGGAGAGTGCCCGGTTATAGATACGAAATTCGTCCAGCCTGCCATGGAGCGGGTTATAGTTGGCCGGTGACATACCTTCAAAAAACATGGTGCCAAACCTGGCCGGGTAGGGATAAGATGGGGTGCCCGTGCCTTCCGGACCGCTGCTGTTTAACACTCCGTTCAAATATATACTAAGGACACCTCCGTTTCGTACAAAGGTTACATGTTGCCATAGCCCTATAGTAATACCCGAGGAGGCCAGGCTGCCGTTGCGGTAATTGAACTGGAAGGTGTAAGTGGTCGGTCCGCCGTTTTGCCTTATCCAGATGCCGTATCCGTTGTAGTTAAGGCAATTGTCGTAAAGCCCGCCTGTATGTACCCAGGGTGATTTTATAAAAAAGAGGAAAGCGACGGTGAAGTTTTGCCCGGCGGCGAAATTGAGATTACTGTTTACAGGATGTGTTGCTACCTGGCTTACCGTATTGGTTGGGTTATTAAAATCCATGGCCCTGTTGGCCACACCAAACTTATCGGCGGTGGCTGTGGTGCCGGCGTTAGTGCCGTTTATACCAAAAGGCCCGGCATCGGTATAGTTGCCGTTCATAGGCCAGTAAGCTACCAGCCCGGAAGCAGGTATTTGGGCAAATAAAGTAAAGCTGATAAAGCAGGAGGCGAGGAGGATTGCTACAAATAGAATCAGTTGTTTCAGTTTCATAACCTGTTTTTTTGAGGTGATTGTAAGTGGCTTTCCCAGGAGTACGTCGTAGGTGTAAAACTGTAGCAATGAGACAGGGAAAAACAGGGTATTAAAGCGGAGATTGGGAGGGTGAAAAGACGGGGTAACGGGGGCTAATTCACTGTTTTGCAAGGGGGTTGTAAATACCAGATTTGTGTGGTATTTTGATCTATTCAACTATCTAAAACTAATCGTATGAAAAGGGATTATAAAAGCCGGTTGGCTATTTCATGTGTATTGCCGTTTATCTTCCTTTTTTTGGAATTAAATCAAAGCAACGCACAACTTTTTACAAGAGCACTCCCTGAAGCATGGGTATCAAAAGCAGAATCTATTGAGAGGAGAACATGGTTTCGTATTGGCGAGACAAAGGCAGATGGAAAAAGTAAAGCCGATGTTTTTAAAAGAATAACAGGTGTTGAAATGCCTAATATTTTTTATGAAAATAGAAGCATAGATAATCTTATTAAAAAAATAAATTCGGTAGGAGAATCTTTTGATCATATTAAAATTTATATGTCGTCGTATTCAGCACATGCTTCCTGCCCGTCAGATTTATCAAATATTCCTGATAAAACAATTCTTCTAGTATTTGCACTTGCCAAGAGAAAGATAATTGGAGATACATATCATTATGAAGATATAGGAAGCAATTTTTTGATAGCCCCGAGCGACGGTAGTATTTATGCAATCGACAATAATTGTTTAAATATATGGGCAGAGAATTATTATAATATGTTTTTAAAGGAAAAGGATGACCTTTTATCAACAATTGATGTGACTGACATGGATAATAAACTGCCTGACGGGAAGCCTTCTGATACTAAATATTTGATTTATACAAAAGACAACTTCATTGGTTTTTGGGGTGAAGAAAGAGACTACTTGATGAGAAAACGGGATATTAATATTACTGGGGTCAGGGTCGATTTTGCACAGTATTCTGACAAAGGCATACCTAATACGCCGAATAAATACAGATACAGATTTCATTTGCAATTTGAATTTATACGAACAAATGGCCAGGGTCATCCTGTTGAGTTTTATCACGAGGAAGAAAAGAATTTTAGCAGGCGTTACGAAAAGTATAAAAAGAAACCAAGAACTGTGATTTATGGTTTGACAGGAAATCATGGGGAGCTATGCCCCAAAAATTGTGATTGATGCTACCATTTCCTTTACACATTTATTTTGAAATTGCAGCGCTACTAATCTGCATAATTCTCTGGCACAGCCTTGTTTCTACAAAGTTGCGATGGTTTTTACCTTTTTTTGGGATTTATTGTGTTTGTGGAGTTATTCGGAAGGTATTTCAGAAAGGTACTCCACCAACCTAATGCCTGGGTTTACAATTTTTCGATACCTGTGGAGTATTTATTTTATTGGTTTATTTTTTTTATTCACTTTGTGAATAAAGTCAATAAGAAAATTACTATTGCCTTTTCGGTATGTTTCTTTGCTTATGTTTTAACAAGCCTTTTGTTTATTAAGGGCTTGTATAGCTTTAATAATAACTTTTTACTTATTGGGAGTCTCCTTACGCTGGTATTGAGCATATTGTTTTTTATAGAAATGTATCAGGCGGATCATGATTTTTCGCTGCTGCGCATTCCCATGTTCTGGATAGCAAGCGGTGTGCTTTTATTCAATGCCGGGGAGTTTACGTCGGATTTACTCTCGGAGTTTTTTATCAATAAAGACAATGATGCGGTTCTTAATCTTTTTTATCTGATAAATAACCGCCTTATTTTAGTATTATATTCATGTTTCATTGTGGCATTTCTATGCGAGAAGATATACGGGACATACAAACGGGTCTGACAGATTATGTAAAAATAGGTACAGCAATATTCTTGACTTTGGCAATATTGCTTATTCTGCTTGTGCTTATATCTGTTAAGCGCAGACGAAAAATGATAAATGAGAAGAATAAAATAGAAGCAGAATTCCAACAAACCCTCCTCCAATCCCAGCTTGAAATCCAGGAACAAACACTCAAAAACATTTCCCAGGAAATACATGATAATATCGGGCAGGCATTAACGCTGGCCAAGCTAAACCTGAATACCATGCCCGCCGTTCAGGAAGGGCAGCAGGAAAGTATCACCACCACAAAGGAAATTATCAGCAAAGCCATCGGCGACCTGCGGGACCTAAGCCGCAGCCTGAATACTGATCATATAGCGGAGCTTGGCTTGCAAAGAGCACTTGAATACGAACTAAGCCTTATAGGTAAATCAGGTGCTATAAAAACAGCTATCGGTAAAGAAGGTGTTTCCTTCCGGATGGATGCACAAAAAGAACTGATCCTGTTTCGTATTGTACAGGAAACACTCAACAATATCATCAAACACGCAGACGCCAAAACAATCGAGGCCGCTTTGCTATACCAGGACGATAAGCTGGAGCTGATGATAACAGATGATGGAAAAGGCTTTGCCATGACGGACGGGGGCGCAGAACCCTATGCCGGCCTTGGACTAAGGAATATGCATAGCCGGGCAAAACTTATAGGCGCTGCGTTTACTATCCAAAGCCATCCCGGTACGGGTACAACGGTAACGATAGTAATATCTAAGAATAAATCTCGGCATGATCCAGCCTAATGCAGATTTTTAAGAGGGTAGTACGTTCCCGAAATCGGCAGGGTGAAAAAACGGTGGGCTGACTGTTAAACGACTGTTTTTTACCGGGTTTGTAAATGCCAGATTTGTATGGTATATTAAAACAATCTTTCACCAAAAAAATGTTTATGAAAAAGAAACTATTTTATTTGTTAGGTATTCCCTTGTTGCTGGCTTCCTGTAGCGGTGGCGGTGGTTCTTCTTCTTCAACTGCCAAACATGACAGTTGCGCTAAACTGATGGAGTTTGTGGATGAATCTTATAAAAGCTACATAAGCAAGATTGATAAAAACCTGGAGGAGAGGTTTGTTTCAACCACGGCCCAGCCTGTTGCAAAAGATATTATGGAAATGTATTTTGCAGCGTTTAGAAAGCAGTTTCCCCAGCCCGCATCACCAGCAAAACCAATACACACCTATACCCTGAAGATTGACAAAGCAACAATTGCGTTTTACTTAAAGTACTTAGATGAAATGAAAACAGATACCCTGGCTTTCACTTTTGCAAAATATGATACTACTGGATTTGCAGCTAAGGGTTATAATGATCTCATTTTTACACAACGTGGAGATAAGATGAACAACAGGTTTTCTTTTGGCGTTGGCTTGTGGCATGGCGGCAAGGTATCTCCGCTCCAGTTGAAAGCGCTTGATCAAAATTTCTACGATGACTGGCACAACGAAGACCCATAGACATTAACATATGAACAGCTTCCATCTTAATTATTTTTTGGAATTATCAGCATTTCTAACCGGGCTGGCGCTTTACCGAAAGCTTCAGCCCGGTAGCTTTAAGCTGCTGGTGCTATTGCTCTTTCTTACTGTCGTTAACGAAGGGCTGGCTTACTGGGGCGTTTACTCGAAAATACCTGTAAAAAAGACCCTGGTATATGCTATCTTTTTTATAATAGAATGTACAGTATTATGGCGCATATTTGCTGTTAAGCAGAAAGCAAAGACGCAGTGGGTTTACCATGGCGTGTTTTTATTAGCCATATCACTGCAATTATTTTTCCTCTTTCGCTATGGGTATCAGCGAATGAATTCTCCCTTCCTTAATGTGGTGTGTTGCTTTGCTGTTTTTTTAGGCGTAAGCTATTATTATAAATTATATGCTGCCCAACAATATACCGACATAACAAAGGATCCCTATTTCTGGCTTGCTACTGGTATTATAATCGTGAATTTCGTCCATTTGTTTTATGTAAATGCTATTTTGCTCAATGCTTTTAGAAATGATCCGAACAGGTTTACTATATTTAAAAACTTAAACACTATCGGGAATGTTATCTATTATCCATTATTAATAAAAGCATTGCTATGCTCCTCCAAATTACAGAAGCAGGCTACTACTTAATAGGGGCTACTTTAATATTCATCCTGTTCTTTTTGATATTTTTCTTGTTCTATAGGAATGTTATGCAAAAGCGTAACGAAATGTTCTTAAATGAGGAGAAAATAAAAGCCGATTTTTCTCAAACCCTCCTCCAATCCCAGCTCGAAATCCAGGAGCAAACCCTCAAAAATATTTCCCAGGAAATACATGATAATATCGGGCAGGCATTAACCCTGGCCAAGCTCAACCTGAACACCATGCCGGATGCACGGGAAGCACAACAGGAAAAGATAATCACCACAAAAGATATAATCAGCAAAGCCATAGGCGACCTGCGTGACCTGAGCCGCAGCCTGAACACCGATTATATAGCCGATATGGGATTGCAGAAGGCTATCGAATATGAACTGGACCTTATCAGCAAATCGGGCACTATTAAAGCCACTTTAAAAAAGGAGGGAATATCCTTCCGGACGGACAAACAAAAAGACTTAATCCTCTTCCGTATTGTACAGGAAACGCTGAATAATATCATCAAACATGCAGATGCTAAAACCATTCATGCCAATCTCACGTACCAGGATGATAAATTAGTGCTTTCAATAACAGATGATGGAAAAGGATTTGAAATGTCCGCAAAAGAATCTGACAACGAAAATGGCCTTGGCCTCCGGAATATGCATAACCGGGCTAAACTTATTGGCGCTGTATTTAGCATCAGCAGTCTGCCGGGAAAAGGTACGGAAGTGAAAGTAATCCTGCCAAAAACTACGGAGAAAAATGGTATTTCTGCTGAGCGTTAAACGGTGTTTTAACCCTTTGTCAGAGCGGCCGCGGCATTTAATATTGCTTATTGAGAATGATTAGTGAAAAGGAAAACACCATGCGCAAAAACGAAAACGTGAAAAAGGAAAAGAAAACCCTCCTTGAAAATAAGCTTGCCAGGCATCAATTAATTATCCAATCAGCCGAAAAGGAAATTTACGAAAACATCAGCCAGTGCCTTTGCCTGGCCCGCCTGCAGTTGGGAAACATTGATCTGGATAATAAAAAGGAAGCGCTGACCACCATTGGCGAAGCAAACCTCCTGATTGGAAAAGCAGTCAGGGATTTACGTAATTTGGCCAAACAACTTTCATCACCCGGACTTAAACTGGAAAACTAACAGACCATGCCCACCATCGCACTTGCCGACGACCACATACTCCTCCGTAAAGGATTAGCCAGTCTTGTACAAAATCTTGGTTACGACGTTATTTTGGAAGTGGACAACGGACAGGAACTGATTGACAAACTACAAGCAGGCGCTGAACCTGACCTGGTATTAATGGATATTAATATGCCGGTAAAAGACGGCTACGAAGCAACCGGCTGGATAAAAAACAACCGCCCACTTGTAAAAGTATTGGCCCTGAGTATGTATGATGATGAGCAGGCCATTCTAAAAATGCTGAAAAACGGAGCCCGGGGCTATATACTCAAAGACAGTGAACCGGGAGAACTTCGGATGGCGCTTGATGCCGTGACGCAAAAGGGGTATTATTATTCTGAATTGGTTACAGGCAAATTGATTCACTCCATCAATAATTCGGATGATGAAGCGGCAGACGGCAACCTGTCGAAACTAACAGAAAGGGAGATAGAATTTCTCAAATTTGCATGCTCTGAGTTGACTTACAAGGAGATAGCTTCGCAAATGCACCTGAGCCCCCGTACTATCGATGGATACCGCGATGCGCTTTTTGAAAAACTCAACATTAAAACCCGTACCGGGCTGGCCATCTATGCTATAAAAAATAACCTGGTCAGAATCTGACAGGCAAAATGATTAATACCCCCATTTTTAGCGATTTTATCGCCCACTGCACCTATTTTTCGGTTAAAGACACCCAAAAAAAAGACGAAAAAATAATATAGTACAGGAAGCTCGTATTTCTACGCCAGTTTTATCAACCTTTGGGGGTAAATCCTTCAAAATCTGCGCATTTTATTCTCTCCTCACTCACATCTTCTATTATATTTGCACCTGAATTTTAAAGGGGTTTTTGACCTCCAAAAAGTATCTGGTTAATAGCCTGATTCTCAACCATGTAAAACCAAACTATGTGATTGAGCAGGCGAAGCCGTATAAAAAAATCGCTTGGCTGCTGCAAAATGGCTGGCCGTGTATACCCGGCCAAGGTGGGAAAAGAAGGTAGACTCTTTGCTAAAAGCAAAAGGCGTAGAAAGCTACTGCCCTCTCAACAAAGTACGCCGTCGCTGGAGCGACCGGGTAAAACTGGTTGAAGAGCCCCTCTTCAAATCCTATGTTTTCGTAAAGGTTACCGAGGATGATAAGACAGGGGTACGCATGACCAATGGGGTTATCAATTTTGTATACTGGGACGGAAAACCAGCCGTGATAAAAGAGAAAGAAATAGCCGCCATCAAACGCTTTCTCAATGAATATGAAAATGTGGAAGCCCGGCCGCTAAGCTTGAAAGTCGATCAGCGGGTACGGGTTACCAATGGCTTATTTATGGACCAGGAAGGAGTAGTGGTGGGCGTACGGCATAAAATGGCTAAAGTCGCTATTGACAGCCTCGGCTACGTACTGGTTGCCTATATCGAAAAGAGTAAATTAACTTCGGCGAATATTAAATAAAAACTGCTGGTTATGCCGGCACATATACAATAAATACGCATCAATGAAATCCATACGGTTTCTGCCTTTCCTCCTTTTACCGGTATTGTTTTTTTCCTGCAAGCCGCAACAGCAGCTGCCAACTTATTTGGAAAAGAAAACGGATACAACCGGGATACCGAAAACAATAGCAATACCAGAATTGAAAATCCAGAAGAATGATCTGCTCTCTATAAAAATATACAGTACGGCAACTGACCCACGAACAGACCTTGTTTATAACCAGGAAGCTGCGGCAGGCGCTACTTCCGGTGGCGGTTATCTTGTTGATGTAAACGGAAATATTGAACACCATCGCCTGGGAACTATACATGCAGAAGGACTGACCAAATTGCAGCTTGCTGCAGAGGTAAAGAAAAGACTGACTCAGCCGGTGGAACTTTTGCGTGATCCAACAGTGATTATCCGCTTTGTAAATTTTAAAGTATCCATACTGGGCGAAGTAAACCAACCCGGCACCATACCTGTACAGGGTGAGCGGATAACCATCCTGGAAGCCATCAGCCTGGCAGGCGATGTAACGCAGTATGGCCAGAAAAATACTGTGAAAGTAATCAGGGAAACAGATGGAGCAAGAGAAGTAGGCACTATTGATTTGTCCTCAGATAAATTGTTTGAATCACCGTACTATAACCTGTTACAAAATGATATGGTATTGGTGGAAGCCAGTAAAATGAAATCCAAATCAGTTGAGCAGGCTGTGGTGGCACAAAAAGTATCTTTTGCACTTACCATCGTGACGGCGCTTACCGCTTTAACAAACATATTCTTGCGAAACTGATAATTTACTCTTTATTCAATTTAATAACAGGTAATGCAGGATCCTAACATATACTCAGAGGTCGACAAAAATAAAAGCGAACTCTGGAACCTGAGCCTCAGGGATTTATTTTACAAGTATGTAAGATTTATTCCCCTGTTTGTGCTCTCCGTAGCACTGGCACTGCTGGGCGCATTTATGTACTTGCGTTACAAAGTGCCCGTATATAGCTCGGTAGGCAGTATACTCATCAAACAAAAAGACCCAAACGAGGGGGGTGGAAACACCCAGATTGACGCCCTATTGGGAAATAATAAATCGCTTAATATTCAGAGTGAAATGGAAATACTGCGCTCAAAACCGCTGATGCAGCGGGTAGTGCGTAAGTATGGATTACAGGCATCTTACTCAGCCGTCGGGAAAATAAAAACGGCCCATCTCTATAAATACGGACCCTTCCTGCTCGATCCGCAACAGATTTATGATACGACCGGTTCATTTGACTTTAAAATAAAGTTTACAGATAATAACAGCTTCAAAGTAAACGATGATCCCCGTGTTTACCGCTTCGACCAGGTATTCAAGAACGATTTTGGTGAATTTAAGCTGCGCAAAAATATTGGCGAACCTGCCAGCAATGACTATCACGTACAATGGAACTCGGTAGAGACCGCTGCAGCTGGTTTCGCAGGTGCACTTCAGATAATTCCAAAGAATGTTGGGACTGGGATTTTGATTATATCCATGCAGTCCATCAACCCGCAGCTTGCTGCAGATGTTATAAACGGTGTAATGGAAGAGTACCGCGGTTATAGCGTGGAACAGCAACGAAAATCAGCAGAACTGCAGGTTGGATTTATTAATAAAAGCATGGAAGATATCCGGATAAAGCGGGATAGTATGGAACGTCTGCTATCAGGATATGAACTCAGCCAGGGATTGATAAACCCGGATGCACAGTCGCAACAGGCTTTTACAGGAATCGCTGAAGCGGATAAAAATATAAACGAACAGCGGATCACCATCACTATGGTGGATTACATTGATGAATATCTGGCTGATAAAAAAAATGCTTTTCAGCGTATTGTAGTCCCCTCTTCGCTTGCTCTTGAAGATGTTACCTTACAGGAACAGATCGGTGCATACAATAAAGCACAACTGGAACGTAAACTGCTGATTGATGGAAACACACCTGCCGGCCACCCCTTGGTAGCCGAACTGGACGGACAGATTGAGAAACTGCGTCTGAATGTCCGCGAAAATCTCCGCAATATAAAAGGTGTAAGCTCGTCCATGCTGGCTGATGCAAGAAGAAAAAGCCAGGCCAGCCAGGGACAATTGCAGGCCATGCCGGAAAAAGTAAAAGAGCAGCAACGGTTAAAAACAGAAGCTGATTTTTACGGTGGCTTGTATAAATTATTTTCAGAAAATAAAGTCCAGACAGAAATTCAGATGGCAGCCACCACGGCAAATTCTGAAATACTGGACAAGGCATACGCCAACACTACTCCGGTTAGCCCCAAAAAGAAAACCATACGCATCCTCGCCATATTCCTCGGCCTGCTCATCCCCGCCGTTTTTGTATTCCTATCTGAAGTATTAAATGATAAAGTATCCACCCGTCATGATGTCGAGAAGTTGACCAGGGCACCAATATTGGGAGAAATCGGACATTCATTTGCAGAGAATACACTGGTGGTAAGCCGCAGCTCACGCAGCATGGTGGCGGAACAGTTCAGGATTATACGCTCAAACCTCCAGTACATTATACAAGGGAAAGAAAAGGCAACCATACTTATCACATCTTCTTTCAGCGGTGAGGGTAAATCATATGTAAGTACCAATATTGCGGCCGCCCTTTCATTGGCGGGTAAAAAAACGATTGTACTTGAATTTGACATACGTAAACCAAAAATCCTTTCCGGATTAGGTATGCCGAAAGGTATGGGTATGACAAATTTCCTTGTAGGAAAAGTGCAGGACCTCTCAACACTGGTGAGACCGGTACCTGAGTATGAGAACTTATTTGTAATGGGTTGCGGACCAGTACCACCCAATCCGTCTGAATTATTATTGGATCCCCGGGTTGATGATCTCTTCGCCTGGCTGAAAGCCAACTATGACATTGTTATCATAGATACAGCACCTGTGGGAATGGTTAGTGATGCGATGACGCTCGGCAAGTATGCCGATGCATCATTGTACCTCGTACGCCAGGGACATACATTTAAAAAGCAGGTAGCCCTTATCGACGAATTCCACCGCAGCGACAAACTGCCTAAAGTATCTATCGTTATCAATGATGTGAAGCTGAAGCCCGGATATGGATACTACGGATATGGCCGCTACGGGTATGGCTATGGGTATGGCTATGGCAGCTACTACGAAGAAGAAGCACCGCCAAAAGGATTTTTTGATCGTGTGCTCGATAAGCTGGATATACGCCAGTTGTTCAATAAAAAGAAAAAGTAAATACAAGGGTGAAAATTTTAATAACAGGTGGCGCAGGCTTTATTGGCTCTCACCTTACGGAAGCACTGCTTCAGCATGAAAAAGTTACACAGGTGAGGGTATTGGACAACCTCGCTACCGGTTCACTGGAAAATATAAAACCGTTTTTATCCAACCCTAAGTTTTCCTTTATTGAAGGTGATATTCGGAATTATGAAACCTGTGCGGAAGCATGCAAAGGAGCTGACCTGGTATCACACCAGGCCGCATTAGGCTCGGTGCCCCGCTCCATAAAAGATCCGCTGACCACGAATGAGGTGAATGTGACGGGTACGTTGAGTGTATTTACTGCAGCAAAAGATAATGGTGTAAAACGGGTAGTATATGCAGCCAGTTCATCTACCTACGGCGATCACCCGGGCCTGCCTAAAGTCGAAGATAAAACAGGTAAACCTCTATCTCCTTATGCTGTCACAAAACTGGTGAATGAATTATACGCAGGCGTTTATGCTTCTTTGTTTGATATCGAAATGATCGGATTACGTTATTTCAACATCTTTGGCCCCCGCCAAAACCCTGCCGGACCCTATGCGGCCGTAATCCCTCTTTTTGCCAAAGCTTTATTGGATAATACATCTCCCACAATTAATGGTGATGGCAGTACCAATCGTGATTTTACTTATGTAGATAACGCTGTAAGTGCAAATATTGCTGCTTTGTTTACAGACAATAAAGATGCAGTGAACCAGGTGTACAATATTGCCTGTGGCGGACAAACAACTTTGCTGCAATTGTTTGAATGGTTAAAGGAAGAAGCCGGTTCCTCCGTTTCGCCTGTTTTTGCCCCTGAACGGAAAGGGGATGTCAAACAAAGTATGGCAGATGTTTCAAAAGCAGCGGCATTACTCGGCTACCGGCCTTTGGTGGAAGTAAGGGAAGGCCTTGCAAAAACATTTCGCTGGTATCAGCAAAATAAAATCTGAATGAAGAAGACAATTATAATAACAGGGGGGGCAGGGTTCATCGGTTCGCATGTAATCAGGCGGTTTGTAAAAAAATATCCTGATTATAAAATAATCAATCTCGATGCACTCACCTATGCAGGTAATCTCGAAAACCTGCGGGATATTGAAACAGCACCGAATTATTTTTTCCAAAAAGCAGATATTCTTGATAAGGATGCGCTGGAGCGTATTTTCACCATGCACAGCCCGGATGGGGTCATTCACCTCGCGGCTGAAAGCCATGTCGATCGGTCCATCTTGTCACCGCTTGATTTTGTCTATACAAATATCATCGGTACAGTAAACCTGCTCAATACAGCGAAGCATTTCTGGAAAGATGATTTAGCAGGTAAGCGTTTTTATCATGTATCTACCGATGAAGTATTCGGTGCATTGGGGGATACCGGATTCTTTACAGAAGAAACCCGTTACGACCCGCACTCACCCTATAGTGCATCTAAAGCATCCAGTGATCATTTTGTAAGGGCTTACCATGACACATACGGTTTGCCCGTGGTGGTAAGTAATTGCTCCAACAATTACGGGCCTAACCATTTTCCTGAGAAATTAATTCCGCTGTTTATTAATAATATAATTCATAAAAAACCATTACCGGTATATGGCGATGGCCTGTACACCCGTGACTGGTTATATGTAATTGATCATGCTGCCGCAATTGATTTGATATTTCATGAAGGGAGGACTGGTGATACGTACAATATCGGAGGCTTTAATGAATGGAAAAATATAGACCTTGTAAAACTGCTGTGTAAACTGATGGATGAAAAGCTGGGTAATGCAGCCGGTGCAAGTGAAGAGCTTATTACCTATGTAAAAGACAGGCCCGGTCATGACAGACGTTATGCCATTGATGCTACGAAAGTGAATAAGGAATTGGGCTGGAAACCTTCGGTGACTTTTGAAGAAGGCCTGGCTATTACGATAGACTGGTATTTAGAAAATACTGAATGGCTGAAGCATGTTACAAGCGGCGAATACCAGCAGTATTACGATAAACAATATCAAAACAGGTAAACGATGAAAGGCATAATACTGGCGGGAGGATCAGGAACGAGACTGTACCCGATTACCAAAGCCATCTCCAAACAGCTGATGCCGGTGTACGATAAACCGATGATTTATTATCCGCTGTCTACTTTGATGATGGCTGGTATTAACGAAATACTGATTATCACAACACCAGAAGATAGTGCCCAGTTCAGCCGCTTACTCGGCGATGGCAGCCAGGTGGGATGTAAATTCACCTATGCAGTGCAGGCTGTACCAAACGGTCTTGCACAGGCTTTTGTAATTGGTGCCGACTTTATTGGCAAGGAAAAAGTAGCGCTGGTACTGGGCGACAATATTTTCTACGGAACCGGTATGGATAAACAGTTGAAATCACTTACTGATGTGGATGGCGGTTATGTGTTTGCTTACCAGGTATCTGATCCCGAACGGTATGGAGTGGTGGAGTTTGATAATGAAATGAAAGCAGTGAGCATTGAAGAGAAACCAGCATCACCAAAATCAGACTACGCAGTACCGGGCCTTTATTTTTATGATAATGATGTGGTGGATATAGCTAAAAACTTAGCCCCGTCTGCCCGTGGCGAATATGAGATCACTGACGTAAACAAAGAATACCTGCGACAGGGCAGGTTAAAAGTAGCTGTGCTGGATAAGGGTACTGCCTGGCTGGATACAGGAACGTTTGATTCGCTGAGTGACGCCAGTGAGTTTGTACGGGTCATTGAAAAAAGACAAGGCACCAATATTGGCTGTATAGAAGAAGTGGCATTTCGGAATAATTTTATTTCAAAAGAACAATTACTGCACCTCGCCACTGAATTGATAAAGAGTGGCTACGGGGCCTACCTCAAAAAAGTTGCCGATGGCCGCTAAGGCATATTATGCACATGAAACGGCTGTCATAGATGAGGGCAGCAGCATCGGTGCTGGTACAAAAATCTGGCACTTCTGCCATATAATGTCCGGAGCCATTATTGGTGAGGCCTGTGTTATCGGACAAAATGTTTTCGTGGCAAATGGCGCAGCGTTAGGGAAGAGTGTAAAAGTTCAGAATAATGTATCTGTATATACGGGAGTGAACTGTGAAGATGATGTGTTCGTAGGCCCTTCTGTCGTATTTACAAATGTTGTTAATCCGCGTAGTGCGGTAATACGTAAGGATGAATATAAAAGCACAACAGTGCGCAAGGGTGCGACCATTGGTGCCAACGCAACTATTCTTTGTGGCATTGAAATCGGGGAGTACGCATTTATTGGTGCAGGGGCGGTCGTTACAAAAGATGTTGCTCCTTTCGCATTGATAACTGGTAATCCCGCCATGCAAACAGGCTGGATGAGCAGGGCTGGTTATAAACTGGAGTTTACAGAAGGTAAGGCCAGTTGTGAGGGAACGGGGGAAATCTATACACTACAGGAGGGGAAGGTCACTTCCTCATAAATAATGAAGCGCTTTGTATTAATAGGCGCCGCAGGTTATATCGCCCCGCGGCATATGCAGGCCATCAAACATGCCGGTGGCGACCTTGTGGCTGCATTAGACCCGCACGATGCAGTGGGCGTACTGGATCAATATTTTCCTGCCTGTGATTTTTTTACCGAGTTTGAACGCTTTGACCGGCATTGTGAAAAGCTGAAGCGCAAGGGAACACCGGTTGATTATGTAGTGGTGTGCAGCCCCAACTATTTACATGATGCGCATATCCGGTTTGGATTGCGCTTGGGCGCTGATGTAATCTCTGAAAAACCGGTGGTGCTTAACCCCTGGAACCTGGAAGGGTTGCTGGAGATAGAAAAAGAAACCGGGAGAAATGTATATGTGCTGCACCAGTTACGCAACCATCCGGCTATCCTGTCTTTAAAAAATAAAATGCAGGATGATCGGGAGAAGCATACAGTAGAAGTAAAGTACATAACGCCCCGCGGCAAATGGTATCAATATAGCTGGAAAGGGGATATACAGAAAAGCGGAGGCATTGTAACCAATATCGGGCTTCATTTTTTTGACGTTCTGCTCTGGTTGTTTGGTCGAGTACAGCAATACAGTTTGACAACAAATACCTCAACTACTGCTGCTGGTACGCTTTTACTTGATAACGCTACAGTAAACTGGCAGATGAGTATTGACGAAAGCATGATTCCGGCTGAAGCAAAAAAAAATGGCGGGCCTTCATTCCGCTCTCTTTCCGTGGATGGTTTGCCGGTTGCATTAGATACTGGTTTTACGGACTTGCACGATACGGCTTATAGAGCGGTATTGGCAGGAAAGGGTACAGGCTTAACTGAAGCCCAAGAACTCACAGACCTGTTATATAATTTAAGAAGGTTATCATTAAAAGATAAATAAACCAAATTGGTAAAGCTAGCGCTACAATGATTAACTGACTGTTAGTTAAAAAGTAGCATTGGAGAAAAGAAAAATTTGGAAAAGCAGAATAAAATATATGTAGCCGGCCACCGGGGTATGGTGGGAAGCGCTATCGTACGCAAGTTGCAGGCAGAAGGGTATACAAATATTATTACCCGAACATCCGGCGAGCTTGACCTGCGTAACCAGGCAGCGGTAGCTGATTTTTTTGAAACAGAAAAACCAGACTATGTATTTCTCGCAGCCGCTAAAGTAGGAGGCATTATTGCTAACAATACATACAGGGCAGACTTCCTGTATGAAAACCTGGCGATACAATCAAATGTCATACACCAATCCTACCTGAACGGAGTAAAGAAGTTGTTATTTCTTGGCTCTTCCTGTATCTATCCTAAAATGGCGCCGCAGCCATTGAAAGAAGAGTACCTGCTGACAGGTCCGCTGGAGCAAACGAATGAGCCCTATGCTATTGCTAAAATAGCGGGATTGAAGATGTGTGAAGCCTACTATGATCAGTATGGATGCAATTTCATCTCAGTAATGCCTACTAACCTGTACGGGCCAAATGATAATTATGATTTAACCACCTCGCATGTATTACCTGCGTTGCTGCGCAAATTTCACGAGGCTAAAAAGGAAAACGCACCATTTGTAACACTTTGGGGAACCGGCTCGCCTTTGCGTGAGTTCCTGCATGCCGATGATTTGGCCGAAGCTTGTTATTTCTTAATTCAGCATTATAATGATCGGGAGCCGATGAATATTGGCGTTGGACATGATTTAAGTATTAAAGATTTGGCAGAACTGATTAAATCAGTAACTGGGTATACCGGCGAAATAAAATGGGATACCTCAAAACCTGACGGCACTCCCCGTAAACTGATGGATGTGTCCCGGCTTACCGCTGCCGGCTGGAGGGCCTCTATAACGCTGAAAGAAGGCATCGAAAAAGTATACCGGGAGAAATTCCTGGCTGAAGAAGTTGCACTTCCGAAGTAAACATTAACATGTTTGTATGAACAACAATTTTTCCGGGAATGAAGACGCTATAGGTAAAATCATCCAGTTTCCTAAAATACTGGATGAACGTGGCAACCTGTCTTTCTTCGAGAATAATAAACAAATTCCCTTTGCCATTAAAAGAGTATACTGGATATACGATGTGCCGGGTGGCGAAGTAAGGGGTGGACACGCATACAAAACATTGCAGGAAGTAGTGATAGCGTTGTCAGGCAGTTTTGATGTTGTGCTTTTTGATGGCAAAAAGGAGCAGCGGTATACACTGAACCGTTCGTACACTGCATTATATATTCCTAAGATGACCTGGCGGCATATGGATAATTTTTCCACGAACTCCACGGCCCTGATAGCGGCGGACCAGGATTATAACCAGGATGAGTATATACGGGATATCGATTCTTTCATCACCCTGACAAAAAATTCCTGATGGCTCACAAAACAGTTTTCGACTGCGCACTCTTGTATCTTCCACAGATCAAAAGCAGATCGGGCAATATCACACCTATTCATAACAGCAGGGAGTTGCCGTTCGATATACAGCGGGTATTTTACCTCTATGATATACCGGGTGGTGAATCAAGAGGGGCACATGCGCACAAAGAGTGTCACCAGTTCCTGACTGCTGTAACAGGGGCATTTGAAGTATTACTCGATGATGGACGCACACAACGGCAGATGCTGCTTAACCGGGCCAATGTTGGCCTGCATATCCCTCCGGGGATATGGGCCTCAGAAATAAATTTTTCATCGGGGGCCGTATGTTTAGTGTTGGCCTCCCACATGTATGATGCCGCAGATTACATAAGGGATTATGAAACGTACAAAAATTACCGCAATGATCCATCCGCTGGCTGATGTGCAGACAGAAAAGATAGGGGCAAATACCCGTATATGGCAATATGCGGTTGTGTTAGCTGGCGCCTCGATAGGGGAGAATTGTAATATCAATTGCCATACGTTTATCGAAAATGATGTAGTGATTGGTAATAATGTTACCGTAAAGAGTGGTGTTTTTCTCTGGGATGGTATACGTGTGGGTGATAATGTATTTATCGGCCCCAATGCCACTTTTGTAAATGACCGGTACCCCCGTTCTAAACAATATCCTGAATCATTCCAGGTAACGACTATTGAGAATGGGGCGTCAATTGGTGCTAATGCCACCATACTTGGCGGTCTGACCATCGGTGAAAATGCGATGATAGGTGCAGGCGCAGTTGTAACAAAAGATGTACCTGCCAATACCTTGTGGGTAGGTAACCCGGCAAGAATGGTTAAAAAAATAAATTGAACATGATACCCTTCCTGGATCTAAAGAAAATAAATCAGAAATACGCCGATAAGTATGTTTCTGCTTTAAATGATGTACTGGAATCGGGCTGGTTTATACTGGGAAAAAATGTAACAGCCTTTGAAAAGGCCTTTGCTGAATATTGCGGTGTAAAGCATTGTATTGGAGTGGCCAATGGCCTTGATGCATTGATATTGGTGCTTGAAGCATATAAAGAAGCAGGGCTGATGAGTGATGGGGATGAAGTACTTGTACCTTCTAATACTTATATCGCCAGTATACTCGCTATATCCAGGGCTGGGTTAACACCGGTACTTGTAGAACCAGATATTAAAACCTACCTCATTGATCCTGCTAAATTAGAGGCCAGGATAACAAAAAGAACGAAAGCCATATTGCCGGTTCATTTGTACGGGCAATTATGCGATATGGATGCCATTAATAAAGTGGCTGCAAAGCATGGTTTAAAAGTGCTGGAAGACAGTGCGCAAAGCCATGGTGCAGTTTATAAAGGGAAGAAATCCGGTAACCTGGGTGATGCCAGTGGTTTTAGTTTTTATCCCGGTAAAAACCTTGGCGCTTTGGGCGATGCAGGCGCTATAACAACCAACGATGACACATTAGCGGAAGCACTCAAAGCCTTGCGTAATTATGGAAGTCATGTAAAATACCAGAACCTCTATAAAGGCATTAATAGCAGGCTTGATGAACTGCAAGCGGCCTTTTTATTGCATAAACTAAAAGGACTGGATGGAGAGAATGGACGCAGGAAGGAAATTGCAAAGCAATACCTGTCCGGCATAAAGAATACTAAAATAACCCTGCCTGTATGTAGCATCGAGGAAGGCCATGTCTGGCATGTATTTGTGGTTAGGGTGCCGGACCGGGAAAATTTTCTGCAATACCTTACCGCAAATGGTATTCAAATTGTGATTCACTATCCTATTCCGCCGCATAAGCAGGTTGCGTATTCTTTCCTGGCCAATGAAAGCTACCCTATATCCGAATTAATCCATGACCAGGTGGTTTCCATACCGATCAGTCCTGTAATGGAAGATGCGGACGTAAACTATGTGATCGAAAAGCTGAATAATTACTAGTCTCCATGTGGAATTTCCTTTTTCAACGGCCGCGGATAGTAAAATACAAATTACTGTCCACGAATAAAAAAGTAACAGGCAAAGCCCGTTATAATCAGCCAGTACTGCTAACTGGTAATGGGCGGATTGTATTCGGACAAAATGTTCAACTAGGCTATTTCCCATCACCTTTCTTTTATTCAGGGTATATTCATCTGGAATCAAGGAACGAAACCTCATCTATTGAAATTGGTGATGGAGTGATGATCAACAATAATTTTTATGCCATCAGTGCAGGCGATGGTATCGTGATAGGCAGTAACACACTTATCGGCCTGAATTGTGAAATAATTGACAGTGATTTTCATGAGCTGGATCCGGCTAAGCGTAAAACAGGTAATCCGGCAACAGGAAAAGTGGTATTGGGCACAAATGTATTCTTGGGCAATAATGTAAAAATCACGAAGGGTGTTGTATTGGGTAACAATGTGGTGGTGGGGAATGGGGCATTGGTAAACGACTCATTTGAAGACAATGTAGTAATAGGGGGCATACCGGCAAAAGTCATTGGAAGACTATGAACCTGCTGAAGACCAGTTTTTATACCTCTATTTCCCAGGGTCTTTCTATTCTTGCCGGGTTAGTCAGCATAAAAGTAGTTGCCTCCAAAATTGGACCCGACGGTATGGCGATGATGGGCCAGTATTTAAACTCAACCGCCATACTAAGTCTGATTGCAACGGGTGCTATTGGTACAGGTGTGGTAAAGTACCTGGCGGAGTATAAAAATGATAAGGAAAAACAACTTAAGGTAATTGGTACAGCGTTCAGGATTACGCTATGTTCAACAGCTGTTATTGCACTGATTGGCGTTCTCCTTTCTGCTTTTTTTTCCAAAACCACCTTTAAGACTTCAGAGTACACCAGTGTTTATATACTCTGGGGAATTTTTCTGGTCTTCACAACATTCAGCACCTTATTCAGCAGTGTACTGAACGGGCTGAAACTGATACCCTACCTGACTATAGTAAATATATCAGGCACAATAATAGGGTTAATTATCACTATCATACTGGCATACCGCTTTGGTGTGTTTGGTGTGTTGATCGCAGCCAACTTTACCGGGCTGGTCTTATTTTTGGTGCACTTGTTTTTTTTCAACAAGTACCGCTGGTTTACATTTAAGGAACTGCTCCGGCCTGTGGATAAAAAAGTAATCCGGCTGCTATTTGGATTTATACTCATGGCATTGGTGTCGGGTATATTGGCTCCATCTATTCAATTACTGGTACGGGACAGGATAATTGAACGCTTTTCCTTTGCCGAAGCTGGTTACTGGCAGTCTGTAACAAGGATATCAGATTATTACCTGAGTTTTGTTACGACAGTAATCGGTGTTTATTATTTACCGAGGCTGTCAGAAATTGATAATAACAGGGAACTTCGGGCCGAGGTGGGAAAAATGTTCAGGATCATTTTACCGGCGATTGCCCTTATTTCATTCCTGATTTGGCTATGCCGGTTTATCATTATCCGGTTATTGCTTACCCCGGAATTTTTGCCCTCTGCTGAACTTTATGCAGTACAGTTCATGGGCGATTTTTTCAAAATCGCAGGCTGGCTGCTGGCCTATGTACTCATGGCAAAGGCACTGAAATATCAGTTTATCATAGCAGAAATAATTTTCAGCCTCAGTTATGTATTCCTCTGCTATTTCTTTATTAACCAATACGGTTTAATTGGTGCCACGTATGGCTTCCTGGTCAACAATATATTGCTCAGTGTTTTTATGTTCTTTTTTGTAAGACGATATTTCGGATAGTATGAAAAAGGGATTGGTGTCGGTATTGTTTTTAAGTATGAACCATGAGAAATACGTGGAGCAGGGAGCCCGTTCCGTTGTCAATCAAACATGGCCTGATATAGAAATACTATTTGTAGATAATAATTCCAAAGACCGGACATTTGAAGTAGCAGATGAAATTTTCCGGAATTCTGGCCGGCCATATAAAGGCTTTAAGCGAACAGAAAATCATGGTATATCTGCAAACCTCAATTTTATATTAAAGCAAGCGACGGGTGAATTTATCGCAGTGCTGTCTGGCGATGATTGGTGGGATGAAAAAAATCTGCACGCAAAGGTTCCTTTGTTTGGCGAAGATGAGACGATAGGACTGGTTCATAGCAATGGAAAAAGATTTATTGAACAGGAAAACCTGTATTATCCTTTTTTTGAGCAGGAACCAAAAACCGGCTATTTATTTAAGGAGGTTTTAAAAGGAAATTTATTTTATTCGACAAGTATCATTTTCAGGCACAGCGCTTTGAAGAATGTGGGATATTTTGATGAAACGCTGGCTATCGAAGATTGGGATATGAATATTCGGATTGCAGAGAAGTACCAGGTTGCGTATACGCATCAGCCATTAACTTTTTTGCGTGTCACCGGAAATAATATCTCACTGAACATTGACTTTATGACGAAGGGATACGATGAATATTATAAGAAGTATGCACAGTATCCCGAAATGAATATCGCCAAAAGGAATATTATTCTTTCAAATGCCTTTACGCTTGCCTATTACAATCCGGGTTATAAGACGCTAAAATACCTGATGAGAAATTTTCAGTGGAACAAAAGTTACTTGATTCAGGTTGCGAGGTGCCTTGCGGGTATGGCAGGTATACGGTTCAAAAGAAAAGTGTAACTATTCTGGAAGGTTCTTACGAATGGCATTTAAGCAGCTAAGCTAGCAGAGTATATTTTTCTCCTTCGATTAACTACATCGCCATGTTAAAAGCAATTTCTGGTAAGGTTCGTGCTTTTTTCAAGCTCCGGAAGCATCGAAAAGAATGGAGAGCAGGAAATCCGCATAACAGGACTGTAGCGATTACCCAATTTCCAGTTTCGAAGGTAAAAGTGGGTAATAATAGTTATGGTGATCTGCGAATCATCAGCTATAATGATAAAGGGGAAGGGCTTGAAATCGGACATTATGTTTCAATTGCTAATGGTGTGCAGTTCCTGCTGGGGGGTAATCATTTTTATAAAAGGTTTACTACATATCCATTTGTGGCAAAGTTTGTGGACTTCCAGTATGTTGAAACCTGGACGAAGGGGAAGATAATTGTTGGTGATGATGTTTGGATAGGCACGGAGGCATTCATTATGCCGGGGGTAAAAATTGGCCAGGGTGCAATAATTGCCGCAAAGGCCGTAGTGACAAAAGATGTGCCTGCTTATGCAATAGTATCGGGCAATCCGGCAACTGTTATTAAGTACCGGTTTGCAGAAGACCTTATTCAAAAACTGCTGACCATTGATTTTGCCGGTATTAACCCGGATACAATTATTGAACATCGTTCGGTTTACGAAATGGAAGGGAATCACGAAGAAATTATTTCAATAATAAAAGGCAGCGGGCAAAAGTAAAATAATGAAATACATTAAAGAGTTTGATGCATTGCGTGCTTTTGCGGGAGTGGCCGTTATGGTTCAGCATTTTTTTTATGGGCGACTTTTTCAAAATAGCCGCATGGCTGGCCTATGTGGTGCTGGTAAAAGTATTGAAATACCATTTTATAATTGAGGAAATCGTTTTTAGCACAAACTATATATTTTTTTGTTACTTCTTTATTGAACAATATGGCTTGATTGGGGCGGCCTACTGTTTTTGTGCCGATAATATATCGCTGCGTGTATTTATGTTCTCCTTGGTAGGAAGATATATAACAGTGTTCGAAGGCATAACCAGTGACTTTGTTGAAACAATAAAATACTGGTATAGCAAGCGCTGGTATTTAATGGCTCTTGCTAAATTAGGAGTAGGGTTAGCAATAACTAACGATTTCACATAGATAAGACTTTCTAAAACAAAACGAAATGTACAGAGTACCACTAAAAGATTTGCCTGGTTTCTTCTCCATGAATCAATACCCCTTTGAACAGCTGTTTTATGAGAATAAAACAGCTGTGGAGTTATATAACCAGTTCAAAGGGAATATAATTAAAGCAATAGCAGAAAAGAAATACCTGCCGGTAATGCGGATGTGTGATGGTGAATTTATATTCTGTGTTGGCCGCAAGAGGGGACGATTTATAAAGGGATATAAACTGCTGCGTCACTATGCTGGGAAAATTTTAAAAAAGAATATGACCAGCTGGGGAGAAACATATTCGAAGGGCGAATACAAACGTTTGAGGAAAGATTTTCCGGAATTATTGAAACGTATTTCGCACTCCGGGTATATTGCCAACTTTTATCAGTATTCACACACGCATTTTGCTGAAGAATACATTGAACCTATGATAGAATGGTATAGACAGCATGGAATTGATATGAATAGCGGAAATTTTACGGCCTTTATTTTTGTATATGTTCTGTTGAACGGCCCGGACAGTTTGCAATTATTCAAAGAAAAAAATATACTGATATTGTCTTCTTTCGATGATAAAAAAAGCGCTGCTGTCGAAAAAGAGTTGAAGAGAAGAGGCGCAAATCAGGTTTATTTTCAATCCATCTCTGCAACTCAATCCATGTTAGACGTGCTTGATTTGAGTCCTTACAAAGGAAAGGTGGATTTAGCGCTGATAGCCGGGGGAATTGGGTCGGCAAATATACTTTTGCAGTGTGAAGTTCTAAATACGGTTTGTATTGATTCAGGTTTTGCACTTGAGTGTATTGCAGATGCGACCAGAAAAAAGGAACGAGTATTTTGCACTCCTGATCAGGAGTTTTAATTTAATAAACTAAGTTTTTAAGTATGGTTTCAATAATTATACCTTGTTATAATTACGGGCACTTAATTGAAGAGACGGTACAATCTGTTATTGACCAGACCTTTCGTGAACTGGAGGTAATTATCATTGACGACGGATCTACAGACAATACCAAAGAAGTGGTAAAGAAACTTGTAGAAAAGGATGGAAGAGTTCAACTACATTCTTTTGAAAATACTGGCCTCGGCGAATCGCGGAACCGCGGACTGTCCATTGCGAAAGGGCAATATATACAGTTTTTGGATGCGGATGATTTAGTAGAAAAAAGGAAGTTTGAAGTGCAGGTTGCCATATTTGATAAGCACCCGCAAGTTGACGTAGTGTATGGAAGTGTCCGGTATTTTACAACCGAACCCTATAATCCTAATGATAGAAAATTAACCTATTGGGGGCCTGATAAAGAGTGGATGCCTAAATACAGTGGTCCTGGCGAAACCTTTTTGGCCGGCGCATTGAAAGGTAATTTTTCGCATTTGAGCAGTACCCTCTTCAGGCGATCCATAGTGGATAAGGTTGGCTTGTTTGATAATGAATTAAGTGCTGTGGCAGATTATCAGTTTCTATTACGTACTCTCATAGCCAATGCAAATTATTATTATCATGATACCCCGGAGACATACTCGTTGGTGCGCTGGCACCCCGACAATATGAGCAAGGACCCAACATTTATGCGAACGGAGGAGATTAAGTTGAGGAATAAACTAAAACCTCAACTCGAAGGAAGGAAGGAGGCGCTGGAAAATAATGAAACAGCAATCAAAGGTCTTACAATACAGATAAATAAGTCGTGGAAAAATATTTTCCTGAGCGGCGGGCCGCTTGATTTTATAAAGCGGGGTTTACGCTCTATTGGCCTGGAAAAAGTAGTACGGAAAATATTCTACAAGTAGCAATATTTGAATGTAATTATATACGCATCTTGCTGCATAATTGACTGATATGCCATCCTTGCAGCTTTCTTTAAAACTATACTGAGGAGCGGATTTTTTCTTTTCTTGCGCGGAGATATTTAAACTAATATGCGAAAGGGACTGGTAACTGTGTTATTCATTAGTATGAACCGCGAAAATTTTGTTGAACAGGGCTCGCCCGTTCTGTACTCAATCAAACAGGAATTTCCCCCTAAGGGAAGCAACGGGTGAATACACTGCTGTGTTATCCGGTGATGATTGATAGACAGAGGATACCCTGGCTTTATAAGCTCAACACCTGGATCTAAACCCTGCTTGTGGCTTGGTTTATAGCAACGGGTATAAATACTTTGAACTGGAGAATCGTAATTTAAGAATGACAAAACAGTTTGACATAAGTTATATACATGCACCTGTTTGTTTTTACCGGATTACAGGAAATAAAATTTCCAATAGTATAAAGTTCATGAATGAGGGATTCGCCCAGTATCTTAAAAAGTATGCCGCATATCCGGAATGAGACTTGCATACAGGGGTGTTAAACTGGTACAGGCTTTTCAGCTTGCCCACTATTCGCCCTCCTGGAAATCTTTCTGGTATATTTTGAAAAATATACAATTGCGATCCAGGGACATCTTGCAGTTATTCTGCTGCTTGGCAAGGATGATGGATGTGCGTCAGTCCATCAAATAGCAAGTAGTGACAGAAGTAAAGATTAATTCAACACTTGGTTTTAGATTTTTAGGCTCATGGAGCATTTGGCCGTCATTTTCGATGGCTTATAGTAATAGAAATTCGGCCTCGACCCGAAATCCATAAAAGCAGCCACCAAAAGTTAAAGCATGAAGTATATTAAGGAGTTTGATTCATTGCGTGCCTTTGCAGTTATTGCTGTTATGGTTCAGCATTTTTTTGGACAGTACCCGTCTCTCTCTGTATTAGGCTCTGCGGGTGTAACCTTGTTCTTCGTGCTAAGCGGCTACCTTATTACGCAAATCCTGATAATAGAGAAAGATTCTTTTGATATTGATCTTAGGACGAATACGGGAAAAATAGGCATTGTATTAAAAACATTTTATATCAGGCGGTCTCTGCGGATTTTCCCTATTTATTACCTGACCCTCCTTGTGCTTCTTGTCTTGAGTATTGATAGCGCAAGAGACTATTTCTTTTACCACTTCTTTTACGCTTCTAATTTTTTATATTCATTTAAAACCGAGCTGGATGGACTAGCGCATTTCTGGTCGCTAGCGGTGGAGGAACAGTTTTACCTGATTTGGCCGATTATGATATTGCTAGTGCCATCCAGGATGCTTGGTATACGCTTTTTTAGTTTCCTGATTTTTCTTTCGCTTACATTTAAGGTGCTTCTGCTGAAGATGCACCCGGAAAGCCCGGCCTGGTACTTGTTGATGCCATCTTGTATAGAGTCCTTTGCTTTTGGAGCTATTGTTATTTTAATGCAGAAGCGGGAAATACGATTAGGAGCCATTTGGGCAATAACCGCTGCAGCTCTGCTGATTTTTCTAGCAGATGAATTTCTGATAATTAAACATAGCTCATCGGCCTCAATCGTTTTTATGGGTGAAGTACTTAGCAGAACTTTTTTTAGCTTGTTTTCCGCCGGTGTTTTACTAAGTCTTATTAAGAATATTCAAGCCGGTAGAAGCAGCTGGCTGCTGAATAATAGATATCTCGTTTTGACAGGGAAAATCAGCTACGGTATTTATGTATATCATCATTTCGTTCCTGATATAATAAATTACCTGCAAGCTTCATCTGGGATAAGCCTTGTAGGTACCGGACTTCAGATGGCATTGAATTTTATTTTGTCCTTTGTGATTGCCTACCTGTCTTTCAGGTTTATCGAAACACCTATTAATAAACTGAAATCAAGATTTACCTACCATAAATAGTTTGTGCAGACTGATACCGGGGTAGGAAAAGAATATTCAAACCAATAAACTCGTATGACTAACAACTTTAAGAGGTTTATATCGTATTTCCAACACACATTCGTCTAGACTATTTCCCGGGCGAAAGACAGGCAAAAGAATATTGAAAGTCAGTTTAGTGGCTGCAGGTTTGAATACGTGTTTGGAATGGATGGCAAGCAGGAAAAGCTTGAAGATTTGATTGCTAGAAATGTTTATAGTGAAGAGAAGGCGAGGAGTTCTAATCCTGCAAAGTCGGCATTATCCCTGGGTGATATTGCCTGTTCTTTTGGGCATACATTAATTTTCAAAAAAATTGAGGAAAGCGACTTTGACTGTGTCATGGTTTTCGAGGATGATGTATTTATAAATCCTGATGCGTTAAGTAATATTTCTGAAGTTTTTGAAGCAATACCGGAGGACGCTGATTTGATTTATTGGGGGTATGATCGTTTTGCGAAGCGCAGGAAATTTCATTTTTTTTGGAAATTGTACTGGCATTTCAAACTTGTTTTAATAAAACTCTTGTTTAGAAAAAATAAGAATGGGTTTTACATTGATGATTTCCCAGTTGTTGATCATACTATGATTGAGAATTTGCACATTCGACCTTACAACAAGCATTTTAGTATAGCCAGTGCGTATTATCCAACCCACGCTTACTCTATCAATAGGAAAGCTGCCAAAGAGCTTTTAGAAATACAAACCCCGGTATCCCGTGCAGCAGATTTTTTGCTGATAGACGGTATAACGCACAAAAAATTCAAGGCATATATAGTTAATAAACCTCTGTTTATACAGGATAAATACAGGGCAGACGCTACTTTAACCCAGTATGTGGAACGGTAAATGCCCGATGTTGTCATGTTGATTTCTGTTATAGTCCCTTGTTATAACTACGGGCATTTAATACAAGACACCATTAATAGTATAATAGCGCAGACATATACTAACTGGGAACTTCTTGTAGTAGATGATGGCTCAGCGGATAATACCATGACTGTAGTAAAAGAATTGGCCGCACAAGATTCACGTATTCGATATATATGGCAGAGCAATGCAGGATTAGCCTCTGCAAGGAATAAAGGGCTGCAACATGCAAAAGGAGATTATATACAGTTTCTAGATGCTGATGACCTTATTGAATCTGATAAGTTTAAGTTTCAAAATGAACTTTTTAAAAATAACAGTCAGGCAGATGTGGTGTGTGGAAGTGTTCGGTATTTCAAGAATGGTCCATTCGATGAAGGGGACAGGCTTTTTACATATTGGGGTGTTGATAAGGAATGGATGCCTGGATTTTCGGGTTGTGGGCAGACTTTTTTAGCAAAAGTGCTGGAAATTGGAATATGCCATTTGAGCAGTCCCCTCTTTTCCCGGAAATTGGTGCAACAAATTGGTGAGTTTGATACGGAAATAAATGCCGTAGCTGACTGACATTTCTTAATGCGATGCTTAATTGCAAATGCTTTTTTTTTATACGATGATACACCCGGAACGTACTCTCTTGTACGATGGCATCTTTCCAATATGAGTAAAGATTTACAATTAATGCAGAGGGAGCAAGTAAAGATGCACAACAAACTAATTCCTTTATTAGTGAAACTTCCTGATGCTCAAATAACAAATGAACGTGTAATCAAAAGTTTAAATTATCAGCTACAAGGATCTTGGAGGTCCAAATTTCTGAGCGGGAGCCGGCTTGATTTTTTCAAACCGGTCCTTCGTTTTTTGAGGCCGGAATCAATCATTAAGAAAATATTCTATAAGTAGTCTATTCATTTTCTCATGGCAGTAAAAGATACCGTGCGGCAATTTGTTTTTTTCTTTTCAGACAGGTTAGCAACTTTGGGGACAAAGCGTAAGAACAGTAAAACGTTACTGCTGGTGAAAACAGACGCTATAGGAGACTACATATTGTTCAGAAACTTTATTGAAATTATCAGCAACAATTCTAAATATCACGATTATACAATTGTATTATGCGGGAATTACATTTATAAAGATCTTGCAGAGGGTCTCGATAAAAAATGGATTGATCGGTTTGTTTGGATCGATAAAAAACAAATGGTAAGAAGTGTCACCTACCGGTTCAGGAAAATCAGGGAAGTGTCCCGTATTGGGGCTAGCATTGCTTTTAATCCTGTTTTTTCCAGGGATTTTTTTTCAGGTGACAGTCTTATCAGGGCATCAGGAGCTAAGGTGAAAACAGGCTGTGTGGCCGATGAGACCATCCAAAAATCCGGGCAGCTTAAAGTCTCCAATAAATATTATACATCCCTGATTTCGGGTGCTGAAGGGACTGTTTTTGAGTTTTACAGAAATAAAAAAGTAATAGAAGCATTTTTATCGGCACCTGTCTTGTTAGAAAAGCCCGAATTACCACTTCGGCAATTTCAGGATAAAGTAAAGTTTAACCTGGTGGATAATGTTTTCCTGGTTATTAACCCATCAGCAAGTTCCATAGATAAACGCTGGGCACCTTCGAAATTTGCTGAACTGATTAACAGGATTTCAGCGTTGGCGGAATTTAATTTTGTGATCGTTGGCGCTAAAAGTGATTCGGATTTGGCCGCGCATATTATAAAGGGGGCTATCCACCCGGAACGAGTGCACGACTTAGCCGGAAAGACAAGTTTAACGGAGCTGGCGGTGCTTATTTCAAAAGCAAGACTTGTTATTTCAAATGATACAGCTACTGTTCATTTTGGTGCGGCAACCGGCGTACCGGTTGTATGTATTTCCAAAGGGGATCACTTTGGGCGATTTACGGAATATCCCTCAGCGTGCGGTGATGTGACGACAATTTATCCGCTTGAAATCAGGACTCATGTTGGAAAAAAAGAAATACTGTATGACCGGTACCGTTATCATTCACCCCTGCAAATTGATTCTATTTCAGTAGATGATGTGTTTAATGTAGTTTGGAACAAGCTTGCCGTATAGGTTATGGATGCGGAAAATTTATCCTTTTATGTCAACGATTAAAGTGAGTAGAAAACTATGGAGATATTAGTTATTGGCGATGTCATGATTGATCATTACATTTTTGGAAAATGTGATCGGATATCTCCTGAGGCACCAGTTCCGGTCGTACTGTTTCAGGAAGAAAAGCTTCTTCTTGGAGGCGCTGGAAACGTTGTTGCCAACCTTTATGCGCTGGGCTGTAAGGCTGAAATACTCAGCATTGGCGGCAACGATAGCCATTATTCTGTTCTTGCCGGCAGGCTTCAGGAGCTATCTTGTGAAACCAGTGGCTTTATCAAGTTGAATAACAGACCTACCACCCTCAAAACGAGGGTATTGGCTGGTAATCATCAGCTGATCAGGGTTGACAGGGAAGATATAAGGCCAATCGGTGCCGAAACTGAAGCGATACTTATTCATTGGCTCAGAGAGAATATCAAGCGGTTTAAAGTTATTCTGGTATCTGATTACAACAAAGGATTATTGACAAAAACGCTCTTGGCTTACATATTTAGTCTTTGTCAGGAACATGGTATTATTTCAGTTCTGGATCCTAAAGTGAGAGATTTCGAACGATACAAAGGGGTGACATACATCAAGCCAAACAGAAAAGAGGCTGAGGAGGCCACAGGTCTCCGAATTACCGACAAGGAAACGATTATTATGGCTTGTCAGAAAATTCAGGAGATTACAAGTTGTAAGGGTGTTGTGCTTACGCTGTCAGAAGATGGTATTGCTTTATATACGAACGGTATATTAAGTTTAATTCCCACAAAAGCTCTTGATGTTGTTGATGTTACAGGTGCGGGCGATACGGTGCTGGCATCTCTGGGCTACAGTATTGCAGACAGCCAAAGTCTGTTTGATGCGTGTACATTTGCTAATAAAGCAGCTGCAATTGTAGTGAGTAAAGTCGGTTGTGCAACAGCTTCTATTGAAGAAGTGTTGCGTACTTAAAATATAATAAAAGAGGGTGATCTATTTAATAAAGCAGATTAGTTCTTTCGTTTAAAATAATACAATTTAAAAACAAAAAAAAAGGAAATGACAAAGAAAAAAGCTTTGGTTTTAGGTGGCGGAGGTTTTATTGGCGGCCATCTATGTAAAAGGTTGAAAAACGAGGGTTTCTGGGTTCGGGCAGTGGATATTAAAACGACACACGAATTTTTTGATGCCAGTGAGATATGCGATGAATATATCTGCGGAGATCTAACAGACCCCCGCATAGTGGCGAAAATTATACTGGGTCCTGAACAATTAACACCAGAAGATAAAGACAACGCTTTTGACGAAGTTTATCAGCTGGCTGCTGATATGGGAGGTGCAGGTTATATTTTTACAGGTGATAACGACGCGAATGTTATGCATAATTCTGCAACCATAAATCTTAATGTTTGCCATGAAGCTACACGTGCAGGCGTAAAAAAAATATTCTATTCTTCTTCTGCTTGTATCTATCCTGAACATAATCAGCTAGATCCGAATAATCCGAATTGTGAAGAAGCATCGGCATATCCTGCAAATCCTGATTCAGAATATGGCTGGGAGAAGTTATTCAGCGAAAGGTTATTCTTTGCATTTTACCGCAATTATGGATTAAATGTAAGAGTCGCCAGGTTTCACAATATTTTCGGGCCTTACGGAACCTGGAGAGGTGGAAAGGAGAAAGCGCCGGCCGCATTGTGCAGAAAAGTGGCTGAAACGGCCGATGGTGGCGCAATCGAGGTTTGGGGAGACGGTCTTCAAACCCGGTCTTTTTTATATATAGATGAATGTCTGGAGTCAGTACGCAGGTTTATGGATCAGGATCAGTTTTTTGGACCGGTTAATATCGGATCTGAGGAGATGATTTCCATTAACAATCTTGCTAAAATGATTATTAATATATCTGGAAAAAATGTTGAGGTAAATAATATACCAGGACCTTTAGGCGTAAGAGGCCGAAACTCTGACAATCGTCTTTTCAGAGAGAAAATGGGCTGGGAGCCTATGCAGAAGCTAGAAACCGGGATAATCAGTACCTACAACTGGATACAGGAACAAGTAAATACACAGAAGTAATAAAGCGCTTTGTATCGGCACTTAAAATTTTCATGCTAATAAAATATTGAATGAGTACGGAGTCAAAACTTCCTAAAATCACCATTATTACACCTTCTTTTAATCAGGGTCAGTATATAGAAGATACGATTCTTTCCATTATTAATCAGGGCTATCCAAACCTGGAGTATATCATTATTGATGGCGCAAGTACTGATAATACGGTGGAAATAATTAAAAAGTATAATGACAAAATTGACTACTGGGTATCTGAAAAAGATCGTTGTCATAGTGAAGCTATCAACAAAGGTTTCAGAAAAGCGACAGGTGATATTATTAATTGGATAAACAGCGATGATCAGCTTATGCCTGGCGCCTTGCATAAAATTGCGGAGCACTTTGTAAATAATCCTGATGCTGTAATCGTTCATGGCCGAATTGAATACTTCGGAGAGACAAAGAACTACTACTCAAGGAATATTTCTAAACGGGATATTGAAACGAAGTATGTTTCACATATTTGCATGCCACAACCAGCGAGTTTTTACAGAAGGAAATTAATTGATGAACAGGGTATGACGGATGAAACGCTGTTATTCTCAATGGACACGGACTTTTTTGTAAGAGCAGGGCTGCACTATAAACTTGTACAGGTTGAGGATGTATTCGCCCGGTTTCGTTTACATGCGGCAAGTAAATCTGTGAGTTCATTCAGCGAAAAATTTTTGACTGATAATGCCATTATTTGCAGCAGGGTTCTTAAAACATTGGGCGCAGAAAAAGCTATTAAGGAATTGAAAACTCTTGGCTTGTACACCGAGCCTTCGCACACGTATCATAAACCGCAACGAACTTTTAATCCAGACAAGATTCTATTTTATTTTCTCACCCACCGGTTGTCTACCCTTCATTTCAGAGGCGATAAAAAGGAGTTTAAAAGAATTTTTTCATATTTGATGAAAAAACATCCTTTCTCATTGTTAAGTTCAGGAAAATACTTGTTATACAGACTTACACTTTTTTTGCCCAGGAACTTTTTACACAACTTAGCCATAAAAAGAGATCGTTCCCGTAGGCAGGATTAGTTTTTCCTGTGCGACCCATAGCAAATGTTATGCATCGGGGTGGGAATCGGAATCATTTCCGGTATAAATCATATGCACTGCATATCCAAAGTAGCTGCCATCTGCAACGATAGGGAGAAAGTGATTAGCCCTGTATATGTATTGAAACAGAAAATGGGATGGCATCCGCGATGCCTGGGCATTTCAGAATAAAATAATACAAAGCGATAATACCAATTACCTTATCCTATATTAAAATACCAACATGAAAATTCTTTTCGTACAAAAAATGAATGGCATTTCCGGCTCCGAGTTGTATATGCTCCAGATTATGCCGGAGCTGAAACGAAGGGGGTACGATATAGAAATGCTGATTATTTACCCCAAACCGGGTAATAAAAATAGGCGCTTTATCGCTTACTTGGCGGAACATGGCATTCCCACCCATGAGATATATAATCACAGCGCTCTTTCGCCAGTTTTGTTCTACAAATTCTGTAAGATTGTTAAAAAAGGAAAGTACGATATCGTTCAAGCTAACCTGATCCATGCTGATTTTCTTGCAGCTGTCACCAAATTTTTCTTCAAACGGAGGCAGAGTGTGATAAGTGTGAAGCATGGATATTACCCGGCTTACCAGGAGAAGTATGGCACTGATTTGCGAAAAGTAAGATATAACCTTTATTACTGGGTGGCCTGGTTTACGAGCCGTGTGGTCAATTATAATATTACAATATCGATGGGCTTATACCGGGTATTTACGGAAGGAGGTATTGTTGGTAAAGCCCCCATACGCAATATATATTATGGACTTACTCTGAAGGAGCCTGTTGAAAAACACATACCAGCTGCCATACCCGAAGGGAAATATGCCTTAATTGTAGGCAGGCTGGTACCGTTTAAGGGGCATAAATTCTTAATTGAAGCCTGGAAAAAAGTAAAAGCGGAACTTCCCGGCTTTCGCCTGATGATTGCTGGTGCAGGAGAGTGTGAAGCAGAATTGAAAAAAATAGTTGCCGATGCAGGTTTGCAGGACGTAATTATTTTTCTGGGGCATGTGCCCAACCCGCACCCGGTGATGCAAAATAGCGAGTTTACGTTGATCACTTCTACCTGGGAGGGCTTTGGTCTGATATTGCTGGAAAGCTGGTTGCATAAAAAATCCGTCGTAGCATTTGATGTCCCCGCGATGAATGAAGTGATCAATGATAACATCAATGGCTTGTTGGTACCGTTTAAGAATACTGATGTACTGGCTGAGAAGATAATATGGATGTACCGCAATCCGGACAGGGCTGCCGAAATGGGCGAAAGGGGGTATGAAAAATTACATACCGATTACACACTAAAACGCATGACTGACGAAACCGAGGAAGTATACAATACCGTATATGCGCAGTCAGGTAAGTAAAAGACAGGCACGGTCATGAAAAATACCAAAACTAATATAGCAGCGTAAGTGGGCAACGATTTTGCATACCAGATGTTACGCACACAGGATTATTATCTAGCACCCTTGTGTTTATTGCTAGTATATCTCTGTGCACGGGCCTATGTAAAAAAATATAAGAACACACCGATTGAGAAATATATACTGCCGGCGGTAACCTTTCGAATTATTGGGGCGTTTGTATATACCCTTGTTATTGCATACTATTACGGATTTGGCGACAGCCATAACTATTACCAAGGTCTCATAGACATGTATCATGCTGTGAAGGATGACGGATCTATGTTTACTAAAATTATGCTTAACGGTAAAGTGGAGGAAACGGATCCGCTCTACACTTATTTTTATTATGACGGCTATGGGTTTACCCGCTATTATATGCTGGAACCGAGAAGTTACAATGTGCCTCGTTTTGGCCTCCCTTTCGGAATGATTTTTAATCGTAGTTTTTTATGCATATCCTTTTGCATCAGTTTCCTTGCTTTTATGGGGTCATGGCGTCTGTTTAAAATGTTCTACGAATTATACCCGCAGCTTCATAAAAAGCTGGCCTATGCAGTTTTATTTATGCCCTCAGCACTATTTTGGGGCGTATCCTTACTGAAAGACTCTTTTTGTGTCGCCGCAATAGGTTTCTTTGTCTATGCTGCGTACTCGATCCTCATTAAGAAACAGAATATATTTCAGTCTTTGCTTGTAGCGTATATATCCGCATTGATACTGCTCGGACTGAAGCCGTATATCCTTATTTGTATTTCAGCCGTTTTTTTACTTTGGTACTTTATGCTCTTTCGGGACAAAATCGCTGATAAAACCTTGCGCTCAGTTTCTACCGTTGGTTTTGTGGCGATAGCAGCTTTAGCCGGATTTCTAATATCTCAAAGTCTGGCATCGTCAGAATCCAAAGATGCCCTCACCAGCGAAGAGCTGCTAAAAACAATACAGTCACAGCAACAAACATTTGCTGGAAATACAGAAGTGGGATCGGGGTCGAACTTTTCAGTAGGTGCAACAGATTCTCCATTGATGATGGCGGCTATGTTCCCGCTGGGGGTCGTCAATACCTACTTCCGGCCGTTTCCCTGGGATATCAGGTCGCCAGTCATGCTGATATCTTTCTTGGAGGCCTTTGCATTTCTTGCTATTACATTTATGTGTTTCCGGCGAATAGGAGTCGGTAAAACGTTTAGTATCATTTTTTCGGATCCGGTCATTGCATTTTGTTTTGTCTTCTCTATTCTTTTCGGGGCTATCGTTGGCATCACCACCACCAACTTTGGCGCCCTGGTGCGATATAAAATTCCCAGTTTGTCCTTTTACGCGGTAGCCTTTATTCTCGTAATGGAAAAATCAGGAAAGTTTTCGCGGGACTATATTTTTAGTAAAAAACTCTTTTAAAAACGAACCAATTATGTGCGGTATTGCAGGCTCCATTCATCACCCTTTAAACATTCCACAGCTTACCCGGGATCTGTACCACCGTGGCCCTGACGAGCAGGCAACATTTACAGAAAACGGTTTACAATTACATCACCACCGGCTCGCTATCCTCGACCTCAGCGGTGGCAGGCAGCCAATGCATGCTGATGATCTCACCATCATCTTTAATGGAGAAATATACAATCACCTTGAAGTACGCAAGTTGCTGAACCTCGATTGCAGGACAAACTCAGATACAGAGACTATTCTAAAAGCCTATAAACAACAGGGTCCTAAATGCCTGCAGTATTTTGAAGGAATGTTTGCCCTCGCTATTTATGATAAGGCGGGTAACAATTTGTTTATTGCCCGTGACAGGGCAGGTAAAAAGCCTTTTTACTACTATACTGATGGTAAGAGATTTGTTTTTGCCAGTGAATTGAATGCTCTGCGCAGTCAGCTCGATTTACAACCGGATGAGAAACACATTAAACAGTACCTGCATGCAGCCTATATATTAAAAGCCGCCACACCCTACCAGCACGTATATGAGCTTCCTGCCGGAAGTTATGCGGTTATCCCTCTAAATAACCCGGTAGTAAACGTGGTGAAATGGTGGGACATTCATACTTTTTATGAACACAAAACCACAGATGATTTTGACACTGCATTAAATAAAATAGATACACTTCTGCATAAAGCCATCAAAAGACGGGTCGAGTCGTCAGACCTTGAAGTGGGTTCTTTCCTGAGCGGGGGTATCGATAGTGGATTAGTAACGGCCATCGCTAAAGAGTACAATCCGTCACTGCAAACATTTACTATTTCATTTGAAGGTGAGTATGATGAAGCACCACTGGCCAAACTGGTGGCCGAACGGTACAATACCCGCCACCATGAAATAAAAATATCCTTCGATCATTTGAAAAATGATATTGAAAAAATTCTCTTTAATTACGGTGAACCCATTTTCGATAGTTCTGTCATTCCAAGCTACTATGTAAGTGAAGCCGCAAAAAAACACCTGACCGTCATCCTGAATGGGGATGGAGGCGATGAAATATTTGGCGGCTACCGCCGCTATGTACCTTTTGCTAAATATGATTTCTTCAATAAATCCATGTTTGTAAAGGGAGCTGCGAAGATGATGCATGCCATGATGCCGGTATCGCATAATAAGAAGAGTAAGTATAACTATATATACCGCCTGGCCGACTTTGCCCGTAAAGATGGTATCCATACCTATTTTTCTTCCTGCCTCGATGTTTTTGAGGGATACGAGAAATACCTGGTGGGGGGAGATGAAATACTCGACAGCATCAAAGGTGATTTCGAACGGATCACAAAATCAAAACTGACAGGCCTGCAAAAAATACTCAACCTGGATTTTGATCATATCCTTGCTTCAAATCTCCTGGTAAAAATGGACATCGCCACCATGGCACATTCGCTGGAAGGCCGGAGCCCGTTACTGTCAAGGGATATATTAGAATATGTACCCGCCCTTCCGGATAAATTCAAAGTAAACGGAAGTCAGACAAAATATATCCTTCGCAAACTGGCCGAAAAATATTTGCCGGAAGAACTTATCAATCAACCAAAGCGTGGATTTGAAATACCGCTAAAAAAATGGATTGATGGTGAACTGAGCGAAATGATAGCGGCCTATGTGCTTTCGCCCAATGCGTATAGCCGGAGCTTTGTCAAGCCAGGGTTCATGCAGGATCTCTGGGACCGGAAAATTAAAACCGGTGACGAAAAGCGGGCGAAGATGTTGTGGACCGTATTTGCACTCGATGTATGGCACCAGAAATGCTACCTGAAAAAATAAATCATTTATTCACCGATCTGTCAACACCTGGAGCTTACCCTTCAGGTGTTATAATTTATATATGCCAAAACTGATACGGATTACAACAGCTCCGATTTCACTCAATGTACTATTGCCAGGACAGATGCGCTACATGAATGAGCATGGGTTTGATGTGATAATGGTAAGCAGCGATGGGCCTGAATTAAAAACGGTGCTGGATAGGGAAGGATGTAGTCATCATATCATACCAATGACCCGCAGGATGACCCCCTTTGGCGATCTCAAATGCCTGTGGCTGCTATACCGGTTTTTCAAAAAAGAAAAACCAGACATCGTTCACTCGCACACACCCAAAGCAGGATTGCTGGCAATGCTTGCTGCAAGAATGGCTGGTGTAAAACTGCGGGTGCATACCATTGCCGGCCTGCGGTATGTCACTACCAGGGGCTTCAGCCGGAAAGTGCTGGTGTTTATGGAAAAGCTAACCGGTAAGGCAGCAACACATGTATGGCCCAACAGTAATTCCTTAAAAGAATTTATTGTGGCCAACAAATTAGTCAGGCCATCGAAACTGGAAGTAATAGGGCATGGGTCGAGTAATGGTGTAAGGCTATCCCGCTATTCGCCCGAAGTATTGGTGCAGGCAAAGCTGGATGAAATAAAAAAGCATATTCAGTATGATGAAAGCCTGCGATACTTTGTTTGTGTGGGCCGGATTGTACACGATAAGGGGATAGAAGAATTGCTGGGGGCCTTTGTAAAATTGTATGATAAAAATAAAAACGCCCGTCTGTTGTTGGTAGGAGCGTATGAAGATGAAGTGGATCCGGTAAGTGACAAAGCAAAGGACATAATCAAAACACACCCGGGTATTATCATGGCGGGATGGAGTGATGCGGTGGAATACTATATGCACCTGTCCTATGCACTCGTGCACCCTTCACACCGGGAAGGTTTCCCAAATGTATTGCTGCAGGCCGGGGCTATGTATTGTCCTGTCATATGCTCCCGTATTGAGGGCAATATTGATATAGTAACCCACCAGCAAACCGGGCTGATATTTGAAGTCAGGAACGAAGACGAAGTATATGCACAAATGCAATATGCTATCGATAACCCTGCTGTAATGAAGGAATATACAGGCAGGCTAAGAAGCCGTATTGAGCAATATTTTGACACTCCCATTGTGCATACCTTTCTGCATAAGAGGTACTTAGAGCTGCTAAACCAGTAGGTTCTCCACCAGCCAATCGGAAAATTACGAATCCGTACAAAGTACTAGTCCTCAAAATCATCATTTATTCTTTTCATTGTTTGCAGATGGCGTAGCGCCTTTCTATTTTAGCACTACCAATATTCTACAACAATGAAAACCACTTTGAAGAAACCAGTGGCAATCGTTGGCTACTCAGGTCATTCGTTTGTCATCATCGACATCCTGCTCAGCGCAGGAAGGCTCGTAACTGCTTACTGCGATTCGGAAGAAAAAGAATTTAATCCCTATCATTTAACGTATTTAGGCAAGGAGAATGAAGTCATTCACCGGTTGAAGAACTATGATTTCTTTGCCTGCGTTGGTCACAATGGTATCCGGGAGAAAATACATACTAATCTGAGCCAGTACCTCGGTAATCCTATTAATGCTATTCACCCGAGTGCTGTGATATCGGCTTCTGTAAAAATTGGCGATGGCGTAATGATTGCGGCAAATGCTACTATCAATCCGCTGGCTGAAATTGGACGTGGTGTAATTTGTAATACGTCCACCAGCATTGATCATGAATGTATCATTGGCGATTTTACCCATATAGCGCCAGGTGCTGTATTGTGTGGCAATGTGAAGGTCGGGCGCAGCACATTTGTAGGAGCTAACTCGGTAATCCGTCAAGGTATTACAATCGGCGACAATGTAACCATCGGTGCAGGCACTGTGGTGGTAAAAGATATTCCTGACGGCGCAACGGTGGTTGGTAACCCGGCTAAAAACCTGGTGAAACGCCCTGCCCGCAAACTTGTTGCAGCGTAACGTTGCAATCCCCTTAATGAAAACTAACCCCGGGTGTTTCCACCAGGGGTTTTTTTATGTTGTTTGATCTGCTACAGGGACTTTTATTATTCAATACAGTTGCTTACCCATGTATTGAAAGTGAATTAGTTAAGTGTTAACGGCCGAGGAGGGGTATTGGGCTAAATACCGGCCATTTCTGCCTATAAACCAATACCTTTGCACCGTCAAAAAAGGTTCAATTTAACAAGAGGTGAGTAGTAAAGAATACAAGGTCTTATTTCTGCGAAAAAAGGATAATGAATATGCCCAGCGGGCAGAAGATTTTATCCGCAAACACTTCCCCGGAGCCCTTATTTTTTCTGGCAGCCGCCGGGATAAGTTACCGGCAGAAGTGCTGAACTGGAAAGGCGACCTTATGGTATCGTTCATTTCATCCTGGATATACCCGCAGGAGTTGCTGAACAATGCAGGATATGCTGCCATCAATTTTCATCCGGGCAGCCCGGAATATCCCGGAACAGGCTGCACCAACTTTGCTGTATATGAAGGGGCCAAAGAATATGGCATTACCTGCCATCATATGAAAGCGATGGTAGATTCGGGCAGTATCATAAAGGTAAAGCGGTTTGGGATCGGTGAAGCAGATACGGTATACAGCATTACTCAACAATGCTACCGGCTGATTGAGGAAAGCTTTTATGAAATAATGAACGGCATATTGGAAGGAAAACCATTGCCGGAGACTACGGAAACCTGGAAGCGAAAACCCTATACCCGTAAGCAATTGGATGAGCTTTGTCATATTCGGCCCGAAATGAGCGAGGAAGAAATTAATAAAAGAATAAAGGCGACAACATATAAAACACCATGGGCCTTCACTAAAATTGGCAACCATATATTTAAACTACAGGGAGAAAGTAAACAATGATATCGGATACAGTTAAAAATATTTCCAAAAGCCCTATAACGGGTGTGGAATATGAAATACCAGCGGTAAAGGATGATAAAGCGGGGATTGATGCGTTCGTAGCCATGCATCCGGGTAAAAAAGTAGTGGTAGTGCAGGGCCTGGGTTTTGTTGGTTCGGTGATGGGCCTGGTGGTCGCCAATGCGCTCACCGAAGAATACGCCGTCATTGGTATTGATCTGCCATCGCCCGGTTCTTACTGGAAAATCCGCTCCATAAATGAAGGGGTTTTCCCGGTAATTGCAAGTGATCCGAAGATTGAGCTGTATTACCAAAATGCTTTGCAGAAAAAAAACTATTATGCCACGTACGACAGCTATGCTTACAGCAAAGCAGATGTGGTGGTAGTGGATATCAACCTTGATGTACAAAAGAAATCAACTGTAAATAAAGACCTGGAAGGATATGATGTAGATCTCACTCCTTTCAAGAAAGCAATCGAGGCCATAGGTGCAAATTGTAAAGAAGATGTACTGGTACTGGTGGAAACGACCGTTCCTCCCGGTACAGCACAAAAAATTGTTCGCCCAATAATAGAAGAAAGCCTGTCAAAAAGAGGACTGGCTACTGATAAAATCAAAGTTGGCCACTCGTACGAAAGGGTAATGCCCGGGCCAAAATATATAGATTCGATACAGAACTTTTACCGGGTATTTGCAGGTACTGACGAGAAAAGCGCTGAAGCAGTGGAAACTTTTCTGCGTACCGTAATCCGCACAGATGAATACCCCCTGACAAAGCTCGGCAATACGAATGCCACAGAAATGGCCAAGGTGCTGGAGAATTCATACAGGGCCATGAACATCGCTTTCATGGTGGAGTGGAGTCGTTTTGCTGAAGAAGCAGGCGTGGATATATATGAAGTGGTGAATGCTATTCGCATGCGCCCTACGCATAAAAATATTATGCTTCCTGGTTTGGGTGTGGGTGGTTATTGTTTAACAAAAGATCCATTGCTGGCCAGCTGGGCAAGAATGAATTTGTTTGGCAGCGAAGAGCAACTGGGACAAAGCGAAAGAGGCGTACAGATAAATGATAAAATGCCTTTGTATGCCTTTCAGTATTTGCAATCGCAATACAATGGCTCATTAAAAGGTAAAAATGTACTCTTGCTTGGTGTAAGTTATTTGAATGATGTGGGTGATACCCGCTATACACCTGTGGAAGGGTTTTATGATCAACTGGAAATGGCTGGCGCCAACATCACCCTGCACGATCCGCACGTTAAGTACTGGGAAGAAAAAGACAATTGGATAAACCAGGACCTGGAAGAGCTGCTGGCAAACGATTATGATGTAGTGGTGATAACAACGGGCCATAAGGACTACCGGAATAATGAAGCACTGCTGAACAAACTCAAAAGCAAGCCTGCTGCATTTATGTATGATACAATTGGTGTGTGGACAAAAGAGGAAATAAAATCACTGGGTGAAATGCATGTGGTGAAAGTGCTGGGCAGGGGGGATTTGTAAGATTTCCGGCTATGAATGCCAGGCAGCAAAGACCATACGGGTCTTATAATGTCCCGCTCCGTAGGAGCTGAGTATGGATAGCAGAGAAAAGTGAAACGATAATAGCATCCTGTAAGGACGAAATATGGGTAGGGTTTGAATACGAAAGCAGCGTACCTACGGGACGCAATATGGATCAATTACAAGAAATTTTTTATAAAAAGTATATGAGTAAAAGTGTTTTATTATTAGGCGGCGCCGGATTTATTGGTTTCAATATCACCAAATACCTGGCGGAGAACAGGGATTATAAACTGACCATCGCCGACAACTTTGCGAGGGGCAAACAAGACGACTACTTTACCGAACTGGTAAATAAGCATAATATAAAAGTAGTAGCAGGCGATTTTACCGATCCGGCTACGTTTAATCAACTGGATGAAGCATACGACCAGGTATATATGCTTGCATCCGTAGTGGGAGTTGATAATGCAAACTCCATCCCGCACGAAATCATCCGTATCAACACAGCATTAATATTTAATACACTGGAATGGGTTCGCCGCAGCAAAGTGGGCAAGGTATTATTTACCTCTACCAGCGAATGTTATGCTGGTACTATTGAAGCATTTGGCTATACCACACCCACGCCGGAAGAAGTGCCATTATGTATACAAGAGATCGGCCACCCGAGGTTTACCTATGCGGTAACAAAAATGCTGGGTGAATCAGGCTTTCTGAACTATGCAAGGATATTAGGATTTGAAACAACTATTGTCCGTTATCATAATGTATATGGCCCCCGTATGGGATTCAAACATGTGATACCCCACCTGGTGGTGCGTTATAGGAAAAATGAAAATCCGTTCAAAGTATATGGCCACGATCAGACAAGGGCCTTCTGCTATATTGATGATGCCGTGATGGGAACCGTGCTGGCCATGGAACAACCAAACACAAATGGTGAAACCTATCATATCGGCACACAGGATGAAATATCCATTGGTGACCTGATACATTATGCAGGTGAGCTGATGGGCTACACCGGCGAGTTTGAAAATGCACCTACTTACCCTGGTTCTGTAAGCCGCCGCTGCCCGGATATAACCAAGGCAAAAACACAGCTGGGTTATGAACCTAAAGTAATGTGGAAGGAAGGATTAAAAATAACCGTTGACTGGTACAATCAATACCTGGAATCAGGAAAACTAGTATATGAGTAACGAAAAATTTATTGCGCTGAGCCTGCCAAATATGGCGGGTAATGAATGGAAATATGTAAAAGACTGTTTGGATACTGGCTGGATATCATCTGTTGGCTCATATGTAACACAGTTTGAACAAATGGTAGCCGACTTTGCCGGCGCAAAGTATGGCGTCGCTGCAGTGAACGGAACAGCGGCTTTGCATATTTCACTTTTGATGAGCGGAGTAAAGCAGGACGATTATGTAATCCTTCCCAACCTTACGTTTGTGGCATCGGCCAATTCGATCAAATACCTGGGTGCTGAGCCCCTATTGATTGATGCCGATCCCAATCTCTGGCAAATGGATTTAGATCTGCTGGAAGAATTTTTGGAAAATGAGACCGACGAAAAAGACGGCAGTTTAATCTATATCAAAGACGGACGTCGCATAGGTGCCATTATGCCCGTACATATACTGGGCAATATGTGCGACATGGATCGTTTCATGGCTATTGTAAAAAAATACCCTTTGCCAATCGTGGAAGATGCTACGGAGGCATTAGGTACAACCTATAAGGGAATCAGTGCCGGTAAATTTAGTCCACTCGCAGCCTTTAGTTTTAATGGCAACAAAATAATATCTACCGGTGGCGGTGGTGTCATCGTAACGGATGATGAGGCATTGGCCAAAAAAGCAAAACACCTCACCACCACAGCTAAGGCAAGTGCAGATGAATACTACCACGACGAAGTGGGGTATAACTACCGGCTGGTAAATGTGCTGGCAGCCATTGGTGTGGGACAAATGGAATTGCTTCCTTCTTTCATCAAAAGAAAAAAAGAGATTGTTGCTTTTTACAAAAAGGAACTGGCCGGGGTGGCTGATATCCGTTTCCAGCAGGAACTGCCTGACGTAAACACCAATGGCTGGCTCTTTACTATTCAGACAGATAAGCAGCAACAACTGCTCGATCACCTGAATGCAAACAAAATATTAAGCCGCCGCTTCTGGATGCCGATGAATAAACTGCCAATGTATAAGGATTGTGTGTACATACAGCATGACGATAAATCAGATTATATCTATAATACCTGTTTAAGCATCCCAAGTTCTACTAATATTACAGATGAAGACCTGCAAATTGTGGCAAGGGAAATAAAAGAAGCGATCGGTTAATATTATTCAGCGAAGGTAATTTTAACAGCATGTACAAACACATCAAACGTTTTTTCGATATTCTTTTTTCAGGAATAGCTATCATTATATTGCTTCCCATCTTAATACCTGTTATGCTCTTATTGTTGATGACAGGAGAACATGAAGTGTTTTACCGGCAGGACAGGGTAGGCTATAAGAACAAAATTTTTAAAATCCTGAAGTTTGCCACCATGCTCAAGAACAGTCCGAATATGGGGGATGGCGATATCACCAAACGGGGCGACCCCAGAATAACACCGGTAGGTAAATTTCTCCGGCAAAGTAAATTGAACGAATTACCACAAGTGTTCAATATATTCCTCGGTGATATGTCTTTTGTTGGCCCGCGGCCATTAATGAAAGTGGGCTTTGACCGCTATTCGGATGAATTTAAAGCAAAAGTTTATAATGTAATACCGGGCCTTACCGGCATCGGCTCTATCGTATTCAGGGATGAAGAACTGATCATTACACAGAGTAACTTACCCGTACAGGAAACATACAAAAATATTATTCTGCCATATAAAGGCGCTTTGGAGGTATGGTACCAACAGCACCGGAATTTTTACACCGATTTTATGATCATGTTCCTCACCGCCTGGTATGTGGTATTTCCGAAAAGTAACCTTGTGCATAAAGTTTTCCCCTCATTGCCTAAAAGGGAAAACATATTAAGTCCTAATTTCGGCTAACCTTATTTATGTTTAAACTGTTTTCAAAATCGAAGAGTAGCAGCACAGGCCCAATACCTGATTACAGCCAGTTGAAAACAGATATGCACTCTCACCTGTTGCCTGGGATTGATGACGGTTCTCCTGACATAAAGACGTCGGTCGAACTGATCCGCGGACTGACAAATGCCGGATTTTCCAAATTCATAACTACCCCGCATATCATGTGGGAGATGTATAAGAATACACCGGAAATAATTGGCGAGAAGCTGGAACTGGTGCGCCAGGCACTGAAAGAAGAAGGCATGAATGTGGAGATTAATGCTGCTGCAGAATACTTTTTAGACGATCATGTAGAAGGCTTACTGAAGCGGGGAGAAAAATTGCTGACCATAAGTGGTAACATGGTGCTGTCCGAATTTTCACTGGCCTATGCACCCCATAGCCTGAAGGATATACTATTTGAAATGCAGATGCAGGGCTACCAGCCGGTGATAGCACACCCTGAACGGTATACCTATCTTGAAACAAATAAAGATTTTTACGAGGAACTAAAGGATATTGGCTGCTGGTTTCAGCTAAATGCATTATCGCTGGCCGGTTACTATGGCCGATCAGCCCAGGAACTGGCCCAACACCTTATTAAAAAGGGGTACTACGATTTTATCGGCACGGACCTCCACGGCGGGCGGCACCTGCAGAGCCTTGCCTCACCAGCCATAACTGCGCCATTGCAAAAACTGCTGGAATCCGGTAAGATTAAGAATCATATCTTGTAAAGCGGGCCGTTGACAATGAACTTTTTTGCGCCCGGATTGTCATATAAGCGATGGATGCGTTTACAATAAAAGATCTGGAGAATCTTTCCGGCATTAAGGCCCATACGATACGTATATGGGAGCAGCGGTATCATTTTCTTAAGCCAAAGCGTACCGATACGAATATTCGTTATTACAGCGGCGATGAGCTGAAAATATTGCTCAACATCTCCCTTCTGAATAAATATGGCTTTAAAATTTCGCACATTGATAAAATGTCCGCATCTGAATTACAGCACAAAGTTTTATCACTTGGCGATGCAGAAGCGGTGAAGGAAAGAAGGGTAAATGCCCTGCTGGAAAGTATGGTTGATCTGAACCTTGCCGAATTTGAAAAAAACCTGGATGAGTTTATGGCTGCGAAAGGTGCGGAGCGTACCGTAACACAGCTCATTTTTCCCTTCCTTGAAAAAATAGGCGTACTCTGGCAAACCGGCCATATTAACCCTGCACAGGAACACCTGGTAACTAACCTTATCCGTCAGAAAATAATGGTGGCCATCGACCAGTGCGAACCGTCACTTCTGAGCAGTAAAACGGCAATGTTATTTTTGCCGGAAGGCGAGCACCACGAACTTGGCCTTCTGTTTATTTTCTATTTGCTGAAGAAAAGAGGTGTGAAGGTTTTGTACCTGGGGGCAAATGTTCCTCTAAAAGATGCTGAATATGTATACAATCTGAAAAAGCCAAATACTTGCTTCCTCCACTTAACGGCAACAGCTCCCTCTTTCTCCCTGGATAATTTTATGCGTAAGCTGGAAAAGAGTTTTTCAACGACTACCGTTATCATATCCGGTCAGCTGGCGAGAGATTACCGGAAAAAAGCCCCTTCTTGTGTGCAACTAAAGCAATCCTTGCAGGACGTAACCGAGTTCATTGTAAGCCTGAATTAAATCTGTTTAGCCAAAACCTCCAAAAGCAGGTATAATGCTTAAACAAGTGTTTTGGGCCTCAAAATTCTGTTTAACTTTGACCTATCAAAAATTAAACAAAATGGTAGCCTCAAATTTTGACACCTTGCTTCTCAGTCACAAGGATTTTTTGAAGCCATTTGCTATAAAGCTCACCCGTGACAGTGAGGAAGCAAATGATTTGTGCCAGGAAACATTATACAAAGCACTCTCCAACCAGGATAAGTACAGTGATGGTACAAATATCCGTGCATGGTTATTTACCATTATGCGCAATATTTTCATTAACAACTACCGTAAACGGGCAAGACTGAAGGCTGTTTATGACTATGCCGACAGTGAACATTTGCTGGTAAGCCAGCAGGCCATTGTAAAAAATATGGCAGAAACAAATATTGGGCGCAAAGAAATAGATAAAGCCATCAAAGAACTGCCTGATATATTCCGTGTGCCTTTTTTATTGTATTTTGAAGGGTATAAGTATAATGAGATAGCCACAGTATTGGCAGAGCCACTTGGAACGATTAAAAGCAGGATACATTTTGCCCGCAAACTTTTAAAAGAACAAATCAGCAGAGGATAATCAGTGCAGAAAAAAAAAGTAATTGTGATAGGGAGCGGCTTTGCCGGGTTATCGGCCGCCACGTTTATGGCTAAAGAAGGCTGGGACGTAACAGTCATAGAAAAGAATGCAACGCCCGGCGGAAGAGCAAGACAGTTAAGAGAAGATGGTTTCACTTTTGATATGGGGCCAAGCTTTTATTGGATGCCCGGTGTATTTGATCGCTATTTTGCCCAATTTGGAAAAAAAGTATCCGACTATTACACATTAAAAAGGTTGGACCCCTCATATCGTGTATACTGGGAAGATGGACATACGGATATGCCTGCTGACTACACAGCCCTGAAGCAGGTCTTTGAATCGATAGAACCAGGCAGCGGCAAAAAATTAGATGAGTACCTGAAAGGCGCAGCTTATAAATATGAAGTAGGTATAAATAAACTGGTGTATAAACCCGGCCGCTCGCTTACAGAATTTATGGATTGGCAAACCATAAGCGGCGTCTTTAAATTGCAGGTATTTTCTTCTATTAAAAAACATGTAGCCAGTTATTTCAAGAATGCTAAACTGAGGCAAATCATGGAGTTTCCGGTTTTATTCCTCGGAGCATTGCCGGAAGATACCCCGGCGCTGTACAGCCTGATGAATTATGCCGACATCAAAGAAGGGACATGGTACCCCGAAGGGGGTATGTATGCCATTGTTCAGGGAATGTATCAACTCGCAGTAGAAAACGGTGTTCAGTTCAGGTTCAACGAAAACGCAAAACAAATAACTGTCGAAGACGGAGTAGCGAAAAAAATAATAACGGATAAAAATGCGTATTCAGCCGATGCGATCATCAGCGGGGCTGACTACCAGCATACCGAAAAAGCGCTGCTTCCGGAAGCATATCAAAGTTATTCTTCATCCTGGTGGAATAAAAGAGTAATGGCACCTTCCTGCCTTTTGTACTATGTAGGCGTGAAAAAAAGGCTGACCAATGTGGCGCATCACTCCCTCTTTTTCGACGTGCCTTTTGACAAACATGGGCAGGAAATTTACAAAACTCCGGCCTGGCCTACTGAACCTTTGTTTTACGTAAGTGTTTCTACAGTTACAGACAATACAGCTGCGCCTGAAGGGTATGAAAACCTTGTATTCCTTGTACCTGTGGCATCGGGCCTTGAAGGAGATACCGAAGCGTTAAGGCAGCAGTACTTTGAAAAAATTTTAACACGTTTTGAAAAGCTGACAGGAGAAAAAATAAGTGATGCCATCGTGTATAAAAAATCTTATTCAGTGAGTGACTTCGTACATGATTATAATTCTTTTAAAGGGAATGCATATGGGCTGGCAAACACCCTTCGGCAAACAGCTATATTCAGGCCCGCCTGCAGAAGTAAGAAAGTGAAAAACTTATTTTATACAGGACAATTAACCGTACCGGGGCCGGGTGTGCCTCCTTCACTGATAAGCGGTGAAGTAGTGGCAGGGGAGGTAAAAAAACAATTCAAATAATAACCTATATTACAGTCCATGCTCGAATTATTTCATAGGGCCAGTGAAGATTGCAGCCGTATCGTTACGCAACGGTACAGCACCTCCTTTGCTTCCGCTATAAAAATGCTGCATAAGGATCTGCGGGCACCAATTTGTAATATTTATGGGTTTGTAAGGCTGGCCGATGAAATTGTTGACACCTTTCATGATCAAAATAAGGAAACGCTGCTGCAGCAATTTAAGGAAGAGACCTATGCATCAATAGAAAGGAAAATCAGCCTGAACCCGATATTGAACAGTTTTCAGCAAACGGTAAATAAATACAGCATCGATCATCAGCTCATAGAAGCTTTTTTCCAAAGCATGGAAATGGATTTGCACCGGCAGTCATATGATACCAAAGGGTACAATCAATATATTTATGGCTCTGCAGAAGTGGTGGGGCTGATGTGCCTTTATGTGTTCTGTGAAGGAAACAAAGAACAGTATACCAAGCTTGAATCATCGGCCCGTTCACTGGGGGCTGCTTTCCAGAAAGTAAATTTTCTGCGGGACATCAAGGCAGATTACAACGGATTATCCAGGATATATTTTCCGGGTTGCGACTTTGAAAACTTCACGGAAGCAAATAAGCGGGAAATAGAAGCAGATATACAAAATGATTTTAAGCATGCTTTTACAGGTATTGTCAAATTACCCATGAAAGCCCGCTTCGGTGTATATGTGGCCTATAAATACTATCTCTCCCTTTTTCGGAAAATAAAAAAAATGGAACCTGCCCGGGTACTTGAGTCCAGGATAAGGATACCCAATTATTACAAAGCCATGATTGTTTTCAGGGCTGGCATCAAAAACCAATTACGGTTAATATAGTATGGAGTATACAGCAGTGATACTGGTGGATGAAACGGATAAGCAGTGTGGACAGGCAGAAAAAATGAAGGCGCACGAGGAAGGATTGCTGCACCGTGCTTTCAGTGTTTTCATATTCAATGCAAGAGGTGAAATGTTGCTTCAGCAACGGGCCCTTAGCAAATACCATAGCGGCGGATTGTGGACAAATGCCTGCTGCAGTCACCCTGCACCCGGTGAGGAAACAGCTGCAGCTGCGCTAAGGCGGTTGCAGGAAGAAATGGGCTTTAGTACCTGCATACATAAAATATTTGACTTTGTGTATCATGCTGATTTTGAAAATGGATTGACTGAGTATGAGTTTGACCATGTGTATGCCGGACGTTACGATGGCCCTGTCCAATTCAATACCGATGAAGTAATGGCGGTATCCTATAAAACGATAGAAGAGATTTCTTCCGAACTTGCAACCGATCCTGAACGTTACACGGCCTGGTTCAGGATCGCATTTCCAAAACTGGAGCATTATTACCGGGAGCATATACTGCCGGAAATCGCTTAAACAAAACAATGAGTGTTATCTATTATATACTGGTATTGCTGGGAACTTTCATCATCATGGAGGGGATCACCTGGTGCACACACCGTTACGTCATGCATGGCTTTCTCTGGTACCTGCATAAAGATCATCACCAGGTGGAGCCGGGTATATTTGAAAAGAATGATGCTTTTGCTATCATCTTTGCCGTGCCTAGCTTTTTACTGATATACTTTGGTACTTACGATCATAAATGGTGGATGCAGTCGATTGGCTTTGGCATCATGCTCTATGGGTTTGCGTATTTCATGGTGCATGATGTTATTATTCATCAGCGTTTTAAATGGTTTACCCGCAGCAATAACACCTATGTACGGGCCATACGATGGGCACACAAGATGCACCATAAACACCTGCATAAGCATCATGGCGAAAGTTTCGGCTTTTTATTCGTCAATAGAAAATACTGGAATAAAGTACGCCGTGATAAAAAACTAATGGCCGGCAATGCACGGGTGGAATATCAGCCGGAAAAAGAACCTAAAGAGTCTTCGGCTGGTTCAGCCTGACCAGGTCTGCAGCCCTTGCTCTGTCGAAAACCGGGTCGGTACACGAATGCCTGCGCCTTATCTTTATACTTCTTTTGAATACCCCTGAAACATACGATTACATTATTGCCGGCGCGGGCTGTGCCGGTCTCAGTCTTGCCATGCATATGGTGCAAGAGGAGAAACTTAGTGGCAAGAAGATACTACTCGTAGAAAAGGACAGTAAACAACAGAACGATCGCACCTGGTGTTTTTGGGAAACAGGTGCCGGATTATTTGACAGTGTTGTGAAAAAAAGATGGGACTATGCCTGGATACACAATACCGGTTTTTCCAGGCGGCTGGAGTTGTCTCCCTACAGTTATAAATTAATACCGGGCATTGATTTTTATAATTACTGCAGGCAGGAGTTGGCCAAACACCTCAACCTGCAGTGGATGCAAGGAGAAATAACAGCTGTAACCAATGAAAAAAATGGTGCAACAATAACCGTCAACAATCAACAGTATGCGGCTAATTATGTATTTAACAGCTTGCCGGTTGCCAAACCCGAAATGGGAAAGAATGAATACTGGTTGCTCCAGCATTTCCGCGGCTGGATAATTGAAACACCGGCGCCAGCTTTTAAGCCGGATGAAGCCACCTTAATGGATTTCCGGACAAGTCAGCAGCACGGAACGGCCTTTGTGTATGTAATGCCTTTTACAGAAACTATGGCGTTGGTGGAATATACCCTGTTTACCGAATCGCTGCTGACAGATGCGCAATACGATGAAGGGCTAAAGAAGTATATCAGCGAACAGCTTAAACTGCCTGCGTACAGGATAATTGAAAAGGAGCAGGGTATTATTCCCATGACGAACTATAAATTCCCTGCCGTGGATGGACATATCATCAACATTGGTACAGCTGGCGGTCAGACAAAAGCTTCCAGTGGTTATACTTTCCAGTTTATACAGAAACATTCGGCAAGGCTGGTGGAGAACCTGGTGAAGAAGGGCAATCCCTTTATACCATGGCCAACAGGTAAGCACCGCTTCCATTTTTATGACAGTGTATTGCTGCGTATACTAAGCGAACGAAAACTACCCGGTGATAAAATCTTCACGCAGCTTTTCAAAAAAAACAAACCCCAGCAGGTGCTGAGGTTTCTGGATAATGAGACGAAATTATTGGAGGAATTCAGGATTATTTCTTCGTTGCCCACGCTGCCATTCTTAAAAGCGGCCATAAAGCAAAAATGATTATTCGTCCGGATCCATCTGCATAAACTCCCTCTTCACGGCTTTCAGCATACTGAATAATTGTGCTACCTGTATCAGCAGCAGCACACCCAGCGCCAGCAATACATACCAGGGCAGGTTGATAGATTTAATCGGCGCCTCTATTTTACCAAACTTATGATTGTAATAACCGGTAAGGGCTGAACCAAAGGCCATACCTACCAGCAGGAAAGAAAGTAGCGAGAATACTACTTTGCGGAACATGATCTGCATCGTAGAATAACCCACTTTGAAATTTTCCAGGATGGCTGCCGGTATAATTAATACCAGGGCAATCCAGCTCCAGTTTTTGCTGAACCAGCCTTCATTCAGCGTAAGGTTCAATAATAATACTAATGCGATTGACATCAAGCCCCATGGGAATAACAAAAAGGTGGAGGCTTTACGGGGTGTGTTGGACATAATGGTTGATTTTTTACGAAAGTAAGATAATGATAATTCAAGAAACCTGGCAAATACAATTTGGGTTTTGAACCACGGTGGCACAGAAACACAGCGAGGCACAGGGAAAGCCCAGTGCTCCTCACTGCCTTGGTGTCTGTGTGGTTCTAAAATGAATTATACGGGAGCGGTTTAGCAATGCAATAAATTTTTAGTTTATTTATACAATGAAGAAACCAAACCTCCTGCTATTCATCTTCTATGCCTGGCTGGTAGCCGGTTCATTAGATATACTTGGCGCCATCTTTATCCTTGGAAAAGGCAATGCTGTTGGCACTTTGAAATACATCGCTACTGCCGTAACCGGCGATATCAGCAAAATGTCTGAAACCACTGCTGTAAGCCTTGGGCTCCTGTTTCATTATGGCATTGCGATTTGCTGGACGATATTGTACTTCCTTATATTCAAAGCAGTGCGGTTTGATAAACTGCATATTATTATATCTGCATTGCTGTACGGCTTCTTTATCTACTTTACTATGCGCTACCTGCTTGTACCAACCTTAAGTCATTTAAAACAACCGGCACCGATTGATAAAACACCGGTGAAGGACATCCTGAAAAATGCACTCATCCTGGTGGTGGCCTTCGGTGTACCGTTGAAATTATTTGCAGATAGTTATTTCAAGAGAAGAAGCAGCTACTGATTTTTTGAGCCCTGCCTACCGGCAGGCACGGTGACAGGGAGGCACCGTGATTCACAGAGAGTCCCTGTGCTGCGCCCAGTCTTAGTATCACTGCGGTTCAAAGACAACCTCCGTGCTGCTCCCAGTCTTGGTGTCTCCGTGGTTCAAAATAAAATACGTACACCTGCAAATATTCCCTGGAAAAGCGCCGCTAAAATTTAAGTAGTCTTGTTTTTTCGGCCATAGAGCAGTAACCGCTTAAATGCATAGATCGCCGGGAACTGCTTAAAGGCCTGCTGAATTCTTTTTTTATACTCAGCAACAAAATGTTCCTGTTCCCTGCCTTGCAGCCGTTCCATATACGGAAT
>CAYLRV010000001.1:0-185820 GCA_964386395.1 uncultured Chitinophaga sp. | reverse complement strand
CCTTGTGGTAATGTTGGTTTATTGCTCATAGCAGTGAAGTAGATCAAATAAGTGAGCGCAGCACTTACTTGCTTGTTGCGTATTGATTATTATTTATTGTCCGAAGGACCCCTTTCGGGGAATATTTTTCTATAATCGCATCACAGGCTTCCTCAATCATTTTATATACTTCATGATAGCCCGGCTCTGTGCCATACCAGGGGTCGGGCACATCACGGTTCTGCCCGGGATGCAGTTCGTTCATCAGCAGTTCCACCTTGCTTGCATCGAAATTTTTTCCGGCAATCCGTTTCATATCATGCAACACATCTTCAGCCATTGCATAAATCTTATCATACATGACAAAATCGTCGGCTGTTATCCTTCGTGAACGCTGCTTGCTGATATCAACGCCATTGAGTTTCGCTACTTTTTGTGATAACCTGTGCGGTGCTTCTCCGTTGTGATAGCCATTGGTGCCGGCACTTTCCACACTCCAGTTCAGCCCGCATTTAAATGCTTTATCCTGCAGGATACCTTCAGCCAGCGGACTGCGGCAAATATTGCCAAGGCAAACCATTAAAATTTTCATGGGTGCAAAGATAGTCTTCAGTTGGCAGTCGGCAGTATGCAGTTGGCAGTCTTCAGTTGGTAGTTCTGTCACCTGTTTGTATTCGTTTTCATAAGGAGATTGTAAAACCGGTACGAGTTGCGGGCTTATACTGTTAAGACTTATGGATTTAATCCGGAGATCGCATCTAATTATCAAACACACTACCATGACAAACAGTGAAATTATGCGGGCTGATTTACTCGACATTGTGTTCGATAACCGTAACAAACAATATGGTGCTTATGCTTTGCGCAAGGGATACGATAAACGTTTGCTCACTGCATTAAGCGGCGGTATGCTGTTGCTGGCAGGCCTGGTAGCTTTCAGCCAGTTTTCCGGAATACAGGATAGGAATATGTCCGGGCCCATTGCCAGGAACGAGATAACTATTCGTGAAGTGCGTATGCCGGAAGAAAAGAAGAAACAACCTGAGCCGGTGAAACCGAAGGAAACGATGAAGCCCAAAACAGTGGCACCCGCCCCTAAAGTAGCACAGGTAAAATATACAACCCCGGTTGTAAAACCGGATGCGGATGTGAAAGAACCGGCGAAACCTGTAGAAGATTTAGGTGATAAGCAAATCGGCACAACCGATGTGGAAGGGCCGAAAAATAATAGTATCGTTAACGTCCCGGCACCTGTTACAGAACCTGGGAATGGAACCGGGAATGCTGGCCCTGCCCAGCCGGAACAACCTGAATTTGTCATCATGGAAAGGGGCGCTGAGTACCCGGGTGGGGATGAGGCGTTGCGTAAATTCCTCGGCCGTTACCTGAACACGCCTTCCAGCCTGGAAGCGGGCGAAAAGAAAATGGTGAAAATCCGCTTTAAAGTAGAGAAAGATGGTACGGTCAGCTCATTTGAGGTTATCAGCAGTGGTGGCAACGAGTTTGATAATGAAGTGGTAAGGGTGGCTAAGAAAATGCCCAAATGGATACCGGCTATTCAGAACGGAACAAACGTTCCTGTATTACATATACTACCGGTAACATTTATCGGGGTGGAAGAATAAAATTTTATAAATTGCCCATCCCCAAAAAGACAGGATATGATTGAAGAATATGAAAAGAAAAGAAAGAAGCAGGTGTCATTCATGCGGTCGGTGCTGGACTATGGAATGGGAATAGTTATTATCCTTTTTGGTGTCCTTTTCATGTTCCGGCATAAACTGGACCTGGCTATTAATGACCGTTATCCGCCGGACCAGTTAGACAAAGTGCTGGGTGTGGTTTGTGTGTTGTACGGTGTATGGCGGATATACAGGGGATATAAGAAAAATTATTTTCAGTAATGCGCAGATCAGGCTTTGTATATATCGGACTGGCTTTTGTCATGAGCTCTTTGTTTTTTATGGGTTGCAAATCGTATAAAGAACAGGAAGATGCATTAACGGATACACCCTACCGGGGCAGTATACGGATAAGTGCGGATGAATCTTTTAAACCTGTGCTCGACGAGTTCATTATGGTGTATGAAGGCAATCACCCGGATACAAAAATCAATGTTGATTACAAACCGGAGCAGGAGTGCCTGAAGGATTTATTTACCGACAGCGTACGGATGATCATTGCAACGAGGTGTAATACAACGGCAGAGCAGGAGGCAGTTATTGATTCTCTGAAAGTCGGCCCCCGTTGCCTTACCGTTGCCAGGGATGCAATAGCTATGATTGTTCACCCGGATGAAACAGATACGATTTTCTCCATGCAGGAAGTAAAACAGATTCTTACCGGGAAATTTAAGAAAAATTTAATCCCGGTATTCGACGGCCTTAAAGCAACCAGTACCGTACGTTATATCATCGATTCAGTATTGCGTGGTGATTCGTTGACAAAAACCGCGATGGCCGCCAGAACAAGTGAAGCAGTGGTGGACTATGTAGCGAATAATAAAGGGGTTGTGGGTTTTATTGGTGTAGAGTGGATTGGTAACCCGGAAGATAACCAGCAGCTGAGTTTTTTGAAAAAAGTTAAAGTGGTATACTTGGAAAGTGAAAAGTTTCCCGGGTATTTGTACAAACCCTATCAGGCCAATGTAAGCGCAATGGCTTACCCCATGGTTCGGGATTTTACATATATTTTAAAGGAACAGCATACCGGACTTGGCACCGGTTTTGCAAAATTCATGAGTGGGGAGATGGGACAGTTGCTTTTCCGCCGTACATACCTGGCACCTGCATTGCGGGACCTGGGACTGCGGCCGGTAAGGCTGAACGAATAAGTTAGAGTTATATTTACAAACTATACTAAAAGAAGAAGAAAATGAAGAAAACCATTGTTACATGTTTAGTTGCCGCATTATCGTCGGTAACCATGTTAAAAGCGCAGAGCATACAGGAGGGTATGAACCACTTGTATGCGGACAGGTACAAAAGTGCAATTGGCGTTTTTGAAAAAATGCTTGCCGCTGATCCGAATAATACAGCCGCCACATATTGGCTGGGACAGGTATATTTCGATATGGACGATAATGCGAAAGCACGTCAGCTCTACCAGGCTGCTATGCAAAAAAGTGGCAGCGATCCCTATATATTAGTGGGTATGGGCCATGTGGATCTTATGGAAAATAAGGCCAATGATGCCCGTCAGAAATTTGAAGCTGCACTTACGGCCAGCCGTGGTAAAAAAGGTGATGATCCTTTAATCCAGTCAGCCATCGGCCGTGCCATTGCCGATTCTAAAACAGGTGATTTTAAATGGGCGGTGCAGTTGCTGGAAGCAGCTACATCAAAAGATCCAAAAAATACAGAAGCCTGGATACAGTTAGGTAATAACTACAGAAAAGCCGATCCCGGTAACGGTGGTGGCCTTGCATTCCAGGCGTATAAAAAAGCGCTGGAAGCAAACCCTGCTTTTGCCGTAGCAGATTTAAGGCTTGCCAAAATATTTGAATCACAGAAGAACTACGAGCGGGTGCTTGAATACCTGAACAGTGCCGCACAACGTGATCCAAGATTTGCGCCTGCTTATTATGAACTGTTTTATTATTATTTTTTCCGCACGCAATATCCAGAAGCAGAAGCACAGCTGAATAAATACGTAGCCAATACTGATCAGAGTTGGGAAACGGAATACCTGCAGGCACAATTGTTTTGGGCTAAAAAAGACTATGCAACAGCTGTAACAAAAGCGGAAGCTGTGGCTGCTACCAACGGGGCTGCTACCAAGCCAAGAGTGTATCGTTTGCTGGCAGATGCATATTTCTCAAAAGGCGATTTTACCAATGCAAAAAGGACAAGTGATATATTTTTTAGCAAAGAAAAGCCTGAAGAAGTTACCCTGTATGATTTACAGTTAAGGGCTGAAATTTTGGCCAAGACAGGTGGAACTGATGAAGAAATTCTGAATACCTACCTCAGTGCTGCCAAACTGGATACTACGGCCGGTTTGAAAATTGATTTGCTGAAAAAAGGCGCAGCATCTTATAAGGAGCAGAAAAAGCGTAGTTATGAAAGCGTCCTGATCAGTAAAGTAATTGATCTGAGGGCTAAGCCAAGCCTTGTAGATTATTTCGATATCACCATGGCAAGCTATTTTACACCTGATTATGTAAAAGCGAGGGAATGGGCTGTAAAAATGAGGGATACATTTCCTGACCAGATGTATGGTTATGAATGGTCAGTAAACGCCTCCAGGATACTCGATTCTGTAAAAAAAGACAGCATCTATGTACCGGATTTACTGTTGATGGAAACATTCGCCAACACAGATACGGTAAAGTATAAAAAACAATTACTGTCTTCGTTTCGCTCATTGGCTGACTATTATTATAACACCGCCCGTGACAAAGACAAGTCATTGGAGTATTTTAATAAATGGCTCGTTATTGATACAGCGAATGCAGAAACAATTAAGAAGTACATAGATATGGCTGAAAGACTGAGTGCGCCAAGGCCATCGTCTAATGCACCCTCAACGCCCAAAACACCGCCGGCACAAACTGGCGGAACACAGCCCAGGGCTGCCACCACTACAAAGCCTGCTGGTACAACCACGGCCAAGGCGGCTGGCACGTCAACAAAGCCTGCAGCTACAACAACAAAGAAAGCAGCACCGAAATCAACGGCTGAAAAAAAATAGTATAAACTCGGTTTTCTTCTTTTACAAAGAAAGTCCCTTGCTGGTAACGGCGGGGGATTTTTCTTTTTGGCCTAACGCTTGTTTTTGTTCAGGGAAATCTGGCAGTACCACCTTATTTTTGCCGCAAGTAAAGGCCTATGATTCACTTACTTCAAACAGGTGCGGGGCTTAACAGTGCCCAATCTTACCTGCCCGTGGCTTTGCAAGTGGCAATTGCGGTGGGTTTAGTAGCATTTCTGATGGTTGTTACCCACCTCTTAGGGCCAAAAAGAAAGACGTCGGATAAGCTCCAGAACTTTGCCAGCGGTATCGAATCGCATGGCGATGCCCGCCAGCCGATGGCGATTAAATACTTCCTTACGGCAATTTTATTTGTGTTGTTTGATGTGGAAGTGATATTTTTTTATCCTTATGCTGTGAATTTCAGAGATTTAGGATGGCCGGGTTTTTGGGCTGTAGTCATGTTTGTGGGATTTTTCCTTTGCGGATTTGTATATATAATAAAGAAGGGTGCGCTGAAGTGGGAGGATTAGGATGTGGGAATTTGAGAATGTGAGAATGGGGGGAATGAGTAAATATGGAAATGCGGAAATGAAACTTATTGATGGGTGGATTGTTATATTGGTCATTTTCACACTTCCGCATTAACTAATTAAAAATTTGATTATGCCTCGTCCAGTATCATATAACCTGATTCAAAAGCCGCTGGAGGCCGACATCAGCATTGCTGAAATGCCGGAAGGTCACCAGGGTGAAGGTTTTTTTGCTACCAGCCTGAATAGTGTCATTGGTTTGGCCAGGAAGAATTCTATCTGGCCGCTTCCTTTTGCTACTTCCTGCTGTGGTATTGAGTTTATGGCTACCATGGGTTCACATTATGATCTTGCCCGTTTTGGATCGGAAAGGGTGGGCTTCAGCCCGCGCCAGTGCGACCTGCTGATGGTAATGGGAACGATAGCCAAAAAAATGGGGCCGGTGGTAAAACAGGTGTACCTGCAAATGGCCGAACCCCGTTGGGTAATGGCTGTAGGTGCCTGTGCCAGCAGCGGCGGCATATTTGATACATACAGCGTGTTGCAGGGCATTGACCAGGTGGTTCCGGTGGACGTTTATGTACCGGGATGTCCGCCAAGGCCTGAAGCAATTATTGATGGCGTGATGCGTATTCAGGACTTAGTGGGTAAGGAAAGTTTAAGGCGGAGAAACGGTGACCAGTATAAAGCATTGCTGGAGAGCTACGGCATACAATAGACAAAAGTGGAAACAAGCTATCCGGAATTAAAAATAAGGATTCAGTCCACTTTCATTGACACAGTAGTCATGATAGTATTAATGTTGGGGGCAGGGACAGTGCTGAATAATATAAACGGATCCGGGCAGGAAGACGACGGATGGATAAGGGCAGTTCTTTTTATTTTGATTTGGGGTGTATATGAGCCAGTAGCGATGGTATTGGGCTGTACACTGGGCAATTACCTGATGAAGATACGGGTAAGACGTCATGAGCATATTGATAAAAAGATAAACCTGTTGCAGGCACACCTGCGGTTTATTATTAAAATAACGTTGGGGTGGATTTCCTTCCTCACGATAAATAGTAATAAAGAAAGAAGGGCTATTCATGATTTTGCGGCAGGAAGCGTAATGATTGAAAAATGAGCAAATAGAAGATGAATTTGAATAACGAAACGATAAAATCAAAACTAACAGAGAAATTTGGAGACCAGGTGTCCAATTTTGAAGAGTCTTTTGGCATGCTTTGCTTTGAAGCACCCAAAGAGCTCAACCTGAAGGTGCTTAATTTTCTCTATGATGATGAAGTATTGAAGTTTCGTTTCATGACCGACCTGACGGGTGTACACTACCCCGGTAATGCAGGAAGAGAACTTGCCGTAGTGTATCATCTGCACAATATGACGGATAATATCCGCATTCGTTTCAAAGTATTTACAGATATCAATACCCCGGACATTTACACGGCTACAGGATTATTTTCTGCGGCCAACTGGATGGAACGGGAAACCTATGACTTCTTTGGAATAAACTTCGTAGGCCATCCGAAACTGAAACGTATCCTGAATGTGGATGAGATGGATTATTTCCCGATGAGGAAGGAGTTTCCATTGGAAGATCAGACAAGGATTGATAAGGATGATGAGATGTTTGGAAGAGGTTAAGGTGAAAATGAGATAATGTGATAATGTGGGAATGAGATAATGTGATAATGTGGGAACAGGATAATGTGTGCATGTGAAAATTTGATTTTTTATGTCAGAACATCATATAAAATTACCAGAAGGCTCGATTGAGAAAACGACCACCACGCTGAACCTGGGGCCAACGCACCCGGCTACGCATGGCGTTATGCAAAATATCCTGGAGCTGGATGGAGAAAGGATTGTTTCTACTGAACAAACCATCGGGTATATACACCGGGCTTTTGAGAAGCTGGCGGAGCGCCGGCCATTAGCACAAATTACCACGCTGACCGATCGCCTGAATTATTGCTCGTCGCCTATCAATAATATGGGCTGGCACCTCACCTGCGAAAAATTGCTGGGTGTGAAAACGCCAAAGCGGGTGGATTATCTCCGTGTTATCATCATGGAGCTGGCCCGTATTTCCGATCATCTTATTTGTAATTCCATTGTAGGTGTGGATGCTGGTGCTTATACCGGCTTCCTGTATGTGATGCAATACCGTGAACTGATTTATGAAATCTATGAAGAGGTTTGCGGGGCCAGGCTAACCACCAATATTGGCCGTATCGGTGGTTTTGAAAGAAATTTTAATGATATCGCTTTCCAGAAGTTAGAGAAATTCCTGGCTGAATATCCTAAAGTGCTGAAGGAATTTGAAAACCTGTTTCAACGCAACCGTATTTTTATGGAGCGTACAATGGGATCAGGTGCTATCAGTGCGGACCGTGCCCTGAACTATGGCTTCACCGGGCCCAACCTGCGTGCAGCGGGTGTGGACTATGATGTGCGGGTGCATACACCATACAGTTCGTACGAAGATTTTCAATTTAATATACCTGTAGGTACTACAGGCGATAACTATGATCGCTGGCTGGTGCGGGAGAAAGAAATGTGGGAGAGCCTTAGCATCATTGAACAGGCTTACCAGAAAGTGCAGGAGTTTAAAGGCACGGAAGCTGATGTTTACCATGCCGATGTGCCGGAATATTATTTGCCTAAGAAGGAAGATGTATACACCAAAATGGAGGCGCTGATCTACCATTTTAAAATCATCATGGGTGAAACCGATATACCTGCCGGTGAAGTGTACCAGGCCGTAGAAGGTGGCAATGGTGAGCTTGGTTTTTATTTAATCAGCGATGGTGGACGTACACCATACCGCCTGCATTTCCGCAGGCCCTGCTTTGTGTATTACCAGGCATATGAAGAGCTGACCAAGGGCAGTATGCTGAGTGATGCCATTATGACGATGAGTTCATTAAACTTAATTGCGGGAGAATTAGACGCATAAAGAATACAAAATGAGTGTGCAGTTTTCAGATAAGGCTATGCAGGAGGTACAACGGATAATTAATTTTTATCCGGAAGGGAAACAGAAGAGTGCTGTAATCCCAGTATTGCACCTGGCCCAACAGGAATTTGGTGGCTGGCTGAGTACAGAAACGATGGACTATGTGGCTGCGGTTTTAAACCTGAAGCCGATTGAAGTGTATGAAGTGGCCACATTTTACAGCATGTATAACCTGAAACCGGTTGGTAAATTCATGTTTGAAGTATGCCAAACCGGTCCCTGTATGATCAACGGAAGTGATGATATTGTAAAATATATCTACGATAAACTGGGCATTAAACCCGGTGAGACAACAGCCGACGGCATGTTTACGCTGAAGACGGTGGAATGCCTGGGTGCCTGTGGCTATGCGCCGATGATGCAGATGGGCAAACATTACCGGGAGCACCTGACAAAAGAAAAAGTGGATGCGATCATTGCAGAAAGCAGGAATGCGGTAGCTGCTAATAACTAAGACTTGAGAAAGTTAATAGTCATAGCTCTTTTATTAAATGTGATTGTTGCGGCAGCACAAACAGATGAACAAAAGGTAACAACCACATTAAAGGAATTTCACCAGGCACTGGTTAATAAAAATACAGTGTCCATCAATCAGCAAACGGATAAAGCGCTGAGTTATGGTCATAGCAATGGCTGGGTGGAAACAAAAACAGATATGATCAATAACCTGGAAAAGGGTTATATGAGATATAACAGCTACAAGGAAGATAGCATAGCGGTAACCATCAATGGGAATATGGCCAATGCAAGATTTGTAGCAGATATAAAGGCGACATTGAATGGAAAAGACGGTGTCTATCATTTAAAAGTGCTGGAAGTATGGGTGCGGAAGGGAAAGCGGTGGGTGTTATTTGCGAGACAGGCGGTTAAATAGCGCAGGTAAATAAATATGAAAAGTATCTTAAACGAAAAGCGGGCGATCGGTTTAGGGCTGTACGTTTTACTAGTTGTTTCGTTTAGTTCTTGTCTTATGGCAGCCATAAAACTGGCGACCTCGGGAATGATGACCTATAATGAATTATTTAAGAAAGCTAAAAATTTAACGGCAGGAGATAAAGGATATTATAAGATTCAGAAAAATGGTGATACGCTGACGGCTACTCCAAAAGAAGGAATAGAGATTGTAAAAAAAACGTATTGCCGGGGCTGTGAACTTAGCCCTACTAATATAGTTGAGTGTAGCACTAAATACGGGATAGTTAGATGGAATGATAGTACATGGGTTACTTATTTTGTTAAAGGGAAAGTGAATATGTATTATACTTTTCGAACTGTTGGATATCACACAGAATGGAACCCAAGCTCTGACGGTAAGCGTTCGATAGCCAGACAAGTGCCTGATCGGGAGTTTACTTATTTTTTTCAAAAAGGGCATGGAGAATGGATAAATATTAAGTCAATAGAATTAATCAGGAATGCAATTAAAGACAATCCGGCCTGTTTAGAAAAACTTAATACTCTTGTTCCGGCAGGAGGAAGAATGGAGGAAAGTAAAGTTGGGAAAATGGCGCACATAATGGAATTATATAATGGCAATTAGCTATTGAGTGTGAGTGGGAAGGCAGGTGATGGTTGCTGCTTGCAAGGAGTGACAGGATAAAACGATATGAGCGACTGGTATATCATAACATCATTGTTTGGCTGTTTGCTGATTGCGTTGCTCATTGAATATGTATTTAGAACGATTGACAGGTTCCCGGCTTATACACGGAATTTTTTCCGGTGGGTGTATATCGGTTTGCTGGCATTTTTGGTTGTGTTTTTTGTAATGCTGCAACTAAGGAACTATGATAAGATGTTCAGGTACATTATTGAAAACGAAGTTTGGGAACTGGTAATGATTGGGTTGCTTTTTATAAGCAGCCTGCTGATAAATAAAAAGAAAAAGCTGGTTGAATAAATGGGTAGAAAATTACTACTTGATAAAGCACACGTTGAAAACATCAGGCTCTATGATGTGTACCGCCGCGAAGGTGGTTACCGTAGTGTGGAGAAAGCATTGAAATCCATGAGCCCGGATGCGGTAACGGAAGAAGTGAAGAAGAGCGGACTGCGTGGTCGTGGCGGTGCCGGTTTCCCTACCGGTATGAAATGGAGCTTCCTGGCTAAACCGGAAGGCGTACCCCGCTACCTGGTGGTGAATGCCGATGAATCAGAGCCCGGTACATTCAAAGACCGTTACCTGATGGAGTTCATCCCGCACTTGCTAATCGAGGGAATGATCACTTCTTCTTTTGCGCTAGGATCCAACCGGTCTTATATCTATATCCGTGGTGAGTATGCATGGATTGTAGATATACTGGAACAAGCTATACACGAAGCCAAAAACAATGGCTGGCTGGGGAAAAATATCCTGGGCAGTGGTTTTGATTGCGAAATATATGTACAGCGTGGAGCAGGGGCGTATATCTGTGGTGAAGAGACAGCGCTGATAGAATCGTTGGAAGGAAAGAGAGGTAACCCAAGAATAAAACCACCATTCCCGGCGGTAAAAGGTTTGTGGGATTGCCCAACGGTGGTAAACAATGTGGAGACGATTGCGGCCGTAGTGCCTATCATCAATGAAGGTGGTGAGGAATATGCAAAAATTGGTGTTGGTAAATCAACGGGCACAAAACTCATAAGTGCCTGCGGCAATATTAAAAAGCAGGGCGTATATGAGATAGACATGACTATCTCGGTTGAAGAGTTTATCTATAGCGATGAATATTGCGGTGGGATTGCCAATGGCCGCAAATTAAAAGCCTGTATCCCTGGTGGTTCATCCGTGCCTATTTTGCCAGCTAATCTTTTGCTGACAACGGCCAAAGGTGAAAAGCGGATGATGAATTATGAAAGCCTGGCCGATGGTGGCTTTGCCAGTGGATCGATGATGGGTTCGGGTGGTTTCATTGTACTGGATGATTCGCAGTGTGTGGTGAAACATACGTATACACTGGCGAGATTTTACCGTCATGAAAGTTGCGGTCAATGCTCACCCTGCCGTGAAGGTACCGGCTGGATGGAAAAGCTATTATTGAAAATTGATAACGGGCAGGGCAAAATGAGTGATATCGATTTGCTCTGGGATATACAACGGAAGATTGAAGGCAATACGATTTGCCCGCTGGGTGATGCTGCAGCATGGCCGGTGGCAGCCGCTATCCGTCATTTCCGTGATGAGTTTGAATGGCATATCAACAACCCGGATGATTGTTTGAGAAGGAATTATGGATTGGCACATTATGCAGACCCGATACATGTGCCGGCACCTGCGTAGGTTTCACGCAAAGGAGCAAAGACAACTAAGAGACAAAGAACTGATACAGCATGAATGTGGATATAGAACGGGAGAATTTTCTGGCTAAAAAAGCCCTTGATGTATCATTCAGAATTCATAAGCTCTATGGTCCGGGCTTGTTCGAAAGTGTATATGAAGAAATATTTTGTTTTGAGTGGGAAAAAGAGGGGATTCCATATAAGCGACAATGTGCAATACCGCTTGTCCATGAGTCAATTAAGCTGGATGCAGGGTTCAGGGCAGATGTGGTAATTGAAAATAAGTTGCTGATTGAGTTGAAGTCTGTAGAGACTGTTGCCGATATTCATTATAAGCAGGTGCAAACCTATTTAAAGCTTACGGGGTGCAAATTGGGTTTATTAATAAACTTTAATGTGGTTTATTTAAAAGATGGAATAAAAAGAATAATAAACACCTATTGATGAGATGGATAGCAGGTTAGAATATGTTTTTTCGTTGTTAACGTTGTAACCGTAGTTTTCTTTGTGTGAAATAAATTATGGCTGACGAAATAAAAAAAGAAGCACCGGCAAATTTTAAAGTCACTATCGATAATATAACAATCGAAGTGGCCCCGGGTACATCTATACTGACTGCCGCCAGGCAGATTGGTGGTGATGTAACCCCGCCTGCCATGTGCTTTTACAGCAAACTGAAAGGCAGTGGTGGTAAATGCCGTACCTGCCTTGTGGAAGTGGCGGCTGGTTCTACGGCCGATCCAAGGCCCATGCCCAAACTGGTGGCAAGCTGCCGCACCAATGTGATGGATGGTATGATTGTAAAAAACATTACCAGTGAACGGGTGCAGGAAGCAAGGGCAGGTGTGGTGGAGTTTTTATTACTTAACCATCCGCTGGATTGCCCCATATGCGACCAGGCCGGTGAGTGCCACCTGCAGGATCTGGGCTATGAGCATGGCAAAGAAGGCACCCGCTACGAATTCAAAAGAAGAACATTCGACAAAGAAGATATTGGCCCATATATACAACTGCACATGACAAGGTGCATACTTTGTTACCGTTGTACTTATGTGGCCGATCAGCTCACGGACAACCGGGTGCATGGTGTGCTCGATCGTGGTGATCATGCAGAGATATCTACCTACATATCTAAAGCGATCGACAATGATTTCAGCGGCAACATGATTGATGTTTGCCCCGTGGGTGCATTGACGGATAAAACATTCCGGTTTAAAAACAGGGTATGGTTTACCAAACCTGTTGATGCGCACCGTGAATGCGAAACCCCCAATTGCTGTGGTAAGGTAACCTTATGGCAGCGTGGTGAAGATGTACTGCGTGTAACGGCAAGAAAAGATGAATGGGGCGAAGTACAGAGCTTTGACGGCAAGCCCGGCTGGATCTGTAATACCTGCCGTTTTGATAAAAAGAAAGCAAGTGACTGGGTAATTGAAGGCCCAACGAATATCAACAGGCATTCAGTGATATCACAGGGACACTATATTGGTTTGCAAAAACCAAAGGAAACAATAGCCGAAGTAATGGGTGGCCGTGATCCGAAGCTGCTGATGGATATACACAGCATCAGTGATGTAAACAGTGTGGAGATAGCCTCATTGCCCGGGCCGGCTACTAGTAAAACATTTGACAAAAATGAGCAGTGAGTGGTGACTTGTGAGTAGTGTACTCACCGCTGACAACTGACATAACCATAGACGAACATGACTCTTTTAGTAATAGACTGGTGGTTTCTTCTAGAAAAAGCATTGCTGATTGGCGGCATCGTAGGCCTGTCATTCTTTATTGCTATGTACACCACATACGCAGAAAGAAAAGTGGCAGCATGGCTGCAGGACAGGCGTGGCCCGAACCGTGCTGGTCCGTTTGGTATACTGCAACCACTGGCCGATGGTGGTAAACTGTTTTTTAAAGAAGAGATTATTCCTTTAGCGTCCAACAGGTTTTTATTTATACTTGGCCCGGCCCTGGCGATGATTACCGCCTTACTGACGAGTACTGTTATTCCCTGGGCAGCACCGTTTGTTACCAAAGGTGGCAACGTAATACCGATGCAGGTGGCAGATGTGGATATGGGCATCTTACTGGTGTTTAGCATTGTAAGTGTGGGTGTATATGGCATCATGATTGGTGGATGGGCATCCAATAATAAGTTTTCGTTGATGGCGGCCATACGTGGTGCTTCGCAAATGGTGTCGTATGAACTGCCCATGGGGCTTTCACTTATTGCTGTACTATTTATGACCGGCTCATTGAAGATGAGTGAAATTGTGGCCAACCAGGTAGCGCATGGCTGGCATATTTTATACCAGCCGCTTGGGTTCATCATCTTTTTTGTTTGTGCGCTGGCGGAGTGTAACCGTACGCCCTTCGACTTACCGGAAGCAGAAAACGAGCTGAACTTTGGTTATCACCAGGAATATTCTTCGATGAAACTTGGTTTTTATCTTTTTGCTGAATACATCAACATGTTTATCAGCAGTGCGATAATGGTGACGCTGTACTTTGGTGGCTACGATATTCCTTTTGTGAATGAAGCAACATGGGGCTTAAACTCGTTCTGGATGTCGGCCATCAGTTTTGGGGTAATCATGGCTAAGATTTCATTTATGCTGTTTGTATTCTTATGGATACGGTGGACGATTCCCCGTTTCCGCTACGACCAGCTGATGAACCTGGGATGGAAAAAATTGATCCCGCTGGCATTAGTAAATATGCTGCTGACTGCAGCGGTGATATTGTATTTAAAGAAATAAAATAGCAGCAGACTATATTTGCAAACTTTTAAAATGAGTATGCGCTTAACAAACAGGTCAGTGGAAGTAAACAGGAAACCGATGACGTTCCTGGAGAGTATCTATCTCTGGAATATCGTGAAGGGCATGGGTATTACCATCAGCCACCTGTTTAAACGGAAGGCCACTATTAATTATCCCGAACAAAAACGGACATTCTCCAAAGTGTTCAGGGGCCTGCATGTACTGAACCGTGATGCAGAAGGAAGGGAGAATTGTACAGCCTGCGGACTTTGTGCTGTGGCCTGCCCTGCAGAAGCTATAACCATGGAAGCAGCAGAGCGGCTGCCCGGTGAAGAGCATTTGTACCGGGAAGAAAAATATGCAGCGAAATATGAAATCAATATGTTGCGCTGCATATTCTGCGGACTATGCGAAGAGGCCTGCCCGAAAGATGCGATATACCTGTCGCAAACTTTTGCACCGGCCAACTACGGACGTAAGGGATTTATATATAAAAAAGATGATTTGCTGATACCTCACCCGATTGAACAGAAAGAAGCCTATGAAAAGGCGTTGGGTGATAAAGCAGTTAAAAACTAAAAGGCGCATTCAGCAAAAACTGTTTAGAGAAAATGGGAATAACGCAGCTATTATTTGGATTTCTTTCGGCGGTAGCCATCTTTAGTGCTTTGATGGTGATCACGGCTAAAAACCCTGTATACAGTGTACTGTGGCTGATTGCCACCTTCTTTGCTATATCCGGTCATTATATATTACTCAATGCACAGTTCCTGGCCATCGTTAATATCATCGTATATGCCGGGGCGATTATGGTGTTGTTCCTGTTTGTGATCATGCTTATGAACCTGAATAAGGAAACAGAACCGCAAAAGAACCGGTGGCTGAAGATGGTGGGAGCAATAGCCGGTGGCTGTTTACTCCTAGTTCTCGTGGCCGCCCTGCGTGATGTAGATTTAAAACACAAGGAAGCACTGGTGGTGTCTGGTGATATTGGCCTGATTAAAAATCTCGGAAAAGAACTCTTTACAACATATGTAGTGCCATTTGAAATAAGCAGCATTCTGTTTTTGAGTGCGATGGTAGGTGCTGTTGTAATTGGTAAAAAAGAATAATACGATGCCGATTAGTTATTATATATACCTGTCTCTTGCCATTTTCAGTATTGGCATTGTGGGTGTGCTTACACGCAGGAATGCGATTATCATATTCATGTGTGTGGAGCTGATGCTCAATGCCGTGAATTTGTTGCTGGTGGCGTTTTCCAAAATGCATAACCTGAAGGTAATCGATGATGCAGTGCGGGAGAAGCGTGAGCTGACGGAGGCTGTGCTATCCGCAGGTACCGACGGACAGCTATTTGTTTTTTTCATCATGGTGGTGGCTGCAGCAGAAGTAAGTGTGGGACTGGCGATCATCGTTATGATGTACCGTAATATACATTCGGTGGACATTAATTTCTTAAACAGGCTGAAGCACTAGAAGACAGTTATGCAGAACGCTTTACATATAGTTTACCTGATACCGTTATTGCCGCTGATAGGGTTTCTTATCAACGGGCTGGGAAGAAAGCATTTGTCAAAACCGGTGATAAGTTTCATCGGTTGCGGAAGTATACTGGCTGCTTTTGCCATGAGTGTGTGGGTATTTATCCAGGTAAAAGGTGGTAATACGCATATCGCCAGCTATTTTGATTTTATCCGGGTGGGCGATTTGAAAATACCGTTTGCCTTTCAAATTGATCAGCTCTCCTCCATTTTCCTGCTTATTATCACCGGTGTGGGCTTTCTGATTCATCTGTACTCTACAGCCTATATGCACGAAGAGAAGGCAGAACATTTCGGCCGTTATTTTGCCTATCTCAATTTGTTTGTCTTCTCTATGCTGTTGCTGGTAATGGGTGCCAACTACGTTATCATGTTCATCGGTTGGGAAGGCGTGGGGCTTTGCTCTTACCTGCTCATTGGTTACTGGTTTAAAAACACAGAATACAATAAGGCGGCCAATAAGGCATTCATCATGAACCGTATTGGTGATCTTGCTTTCCTGATTGCTATATTCTGGATTATTCAAAAAACAGGCGGGGTAGGCTACAATGAAGTGGTTGATGTGGCCAGGGGCCAGGTAACGGGACGGGGTTTTTCTTCTACTGATATAACAGTAATTACTTTATTGCTTTTTGTAGGTGCAACTGGTAAAAGTGCACAGATACCATTGTATACCTGGCTGCCCGATGCCATGGCCGGCCCAACGCCTGTGTCCGCACTTATCCACGCAGCTACCATGGTTACAGCGGGTATATATATGATAGCCCGCAGCAATGTTATCTATTCCATGGCAGCGATTACACAAACCGTAATTATTGTAATTGGGTTGGGTACTGCACTACTGGCAGCATCTATTGCGTTAAAGCAAAATGATATTAAGAAGGTACTGGCTTATTCTACTGTCAGCCAGTTAGGGTTTATGTTTCTTGCATTGGGATGTGGCAACTATGTGGCGGCAGTCTTCCACGTTATGACGCATGCCTTCTTCAAAGCACTGATGTTCCTTGGCAGTGGTAGTGTGATACATGCCATGGGTGGGGAACAGGATATCCGCAACATGGGCGGACTGGGCAAAAAAATGAAAATAACATACATCACATTTTTAATCGGATGTATTGCTATAGCCGGTATCCCACCGTTCAGTGGCTTCTTCTCTAAAGATGCGATCTTATTAAGCGCTTACCTGAAGAATCCAATAATATACGGCATCGCTTTATTCGCTGCATTGCTTACGGCATTTTATATGTTCCGGTTATTGTTCATCACATTTACGGGCAAGTTCCGTGGCACACATGAGCAGGAGCATCACTTGCACGAAAGCCCGGCAACGATGACTATCCCATTAATTATCCTGGCAGTCTTGTCGGTCATTGGTGGTTTTGTAGGTATACCTGAAGTATTTATGAAAGGAGGTGACAAGATTGGAGAATTTCTGTCGCCGGTAATTGCAGCGCATGGTGAGGAGCATCATGTATCTCACTCAACAGAATATTTACTGATGGGCCTTTCAACGGTATTGGTTTTAGTCATGATAGCATTTGCCTGGATGAAATTCAAAAACTACCAGCGTAGCGAGGCTACCGGTTTCGGCAAAGTGCTGGAGAATAAATGGTACGTGGATGAGCTGTACGAGAAAATATTTGTACAACCGCTGCACCAGTTCGGGGCATTCCTGAAAAATGTAGTGGACAATAAAGTAGTGGATGGCATGGTGAATGGTGTGGGGCGTGCAGTACAGTATGGTGGCCGTCAGCTGCGCTTGCTGCAAAGTGGCCAGGTGGGCAGTTATATATTGCTGATGGTATTGAGCATGGTGCTGATTTTTGTGATTCAATTTTTTCTCCGGAAATAAGCAATTATGAAACGGGAAAGAAAATCGTTAACTATAAAAACAAGTTCCCCTTTTAGGGGATAGGGGTATGGTTCCTTTTTTTCTAATAGTATTTCCATTGCTGGCAGGTATCGCCTCTTTCTTTTTTAAGAGCGATAAGGCGGCCCGTTCATGGGGTTTAGGTATATCTGTCATTACATTGGCTGTTGCGATTATTGGTGTTACCACACCTGATGGATCTGCATCATTGCAAAAAACACTGGAATGGATGCAGCCACTGGGCAGCAGCTTTTCGGTGAAAATGGATGGCATGGGTAAAATTCTTTGCCTGCTTACTGCAGTGGGTTTCCCGCTCATTATTGCCGGTACCTGGAACAGCAGCTACAAAAAGATGAACCATTTTGTCGCACTGTTGCTGTTGGGGCAAGCCGGCCTCATGGGTGTGTTTGTAGCGTTCGATGCACTGTTGTTCTACTTCTTCTGGGAACTTGCTTTAATACCTATGTATTTTCTCTGTTCGCAATGGGGTGGTGAAAAGAGAATACGGGTTACGTTTAAATTCTTTGTCTATACGTTTGTTGGTTCGCTGTTAATGCTGGTAGGAATCATCTACCTGCAATCGCAAACACCAAACAACTCCTTCAGTTATGCCGCTTTTGACAACCTGGCGATGCCTGCGAAAACACAGAGCTGGGTATTTTGGCTGTTCTTTGTAGCGTTTGCTATTAAAATGCCGGTCTTTCCGTTCCATACCTGGCAGCCCGATGCGTATGAGCAGTCGCCTGCACCGGCCACGATGGTGCTGAGTGGTATCATGGTAAAAATGGGTGTACTCGGCTTAATCCGGTGGGTAATGCCAATCATGCCCGGCGCTTTCCATGCCTGGGGTGATGTGGTAATGTCACTCGCCGTATTTGGTATTGTGTATTCTTCATTGATTGCCATCCGGCAGGATGATTTGAAAAAACTGGTGGCTTATTCTTCCATTGCCCACGTTGGACTGATGTGTATGGCTGTATTTGCTGAAAACAGAACGGGCATGCAGGGTACCATGATCCAGATGTTTAGCCATGGTATAAACATTATTGGATTGTGGATACTCGTTGAGATCATCGAAAGAAAGTTTGGCACCAGGAAACTCTCCGAGCTTGGCGGACTGGCTAACCAATACCCGGTAATGGCCATTTTCTTTGTCATCATAGCATTGGCTAATATCGCATTGCCGCTTACGAATGCATTTGCCGGCGAGTTCTTAATGTTCAACAGCCTGCTGAATGCAAAGACGAATGAAGTTTACCGGATATTATTTACAGTGTTTGCCGGACTGGCAATAATCCTTGCTGCGGTGTATACATTAAACATGGTGCGCAAGGTGTTTTATGGAGAAGCCAGGGAATCGTTAGCCGGAAAAGGCGATCTGTCATGGATGGAAAAAATGGCCCTGGGGTCAATTGTAATAATGATACTGGTATTTGGCCTGTATCCCCAGTTGCTTTTGGATATTACAGATAGTTTATCTGGCGGATTGATGGATCAGCGCTACAGCCCACAACCACAGAATATAAAGTAAGAGTAACATGAACGTATTAATTATATCGGCACTGTTAGGCGTGATCATGATGTTCAGCGGTATCCTGCTGAAACAAAAAAGTGCTGTGCGGCTCATCGGTATTGGTGGTATGGCCCTGCTGTTGCTGGTTAACGGCCTGGAGATGTGCGGTACGCATTTCTTTACTATTGATACAAAAGGGATGCTGGAGTTTGATCGCTTTGCAATGCTGTTTACAGGTATTGCGGTTTTTGCCACATTAGTATACCTGCTCCTTACAGCCAAAGACATGGAAAATGTAGGTGTAAACTATGCTGAATATTTTACCCTCATATTCTTTATACTCAGCGGTATCGCAATGGTAAGTTCGTTCAAATCGCTGCTCATATTGTTCCTGGGTATCGAGATCATTTCTATTCCCTTGTACATTCTTACCGGCAGTGATAAGCGGAATCTGAAAAGTAATGAAGCTTCACTGAAATATTTCTTATTAGGTACGTTCTCTACAGGACTGATGCTGATGGGCATCGCACTGGTATACGGATCGCAGGGCACATTTAATATTGCAGGCCTGACATTGGCACCTGGTACCACACCATCTGCTTTACTGGTGGGTGGTATGTTGTTACTCTTGTTCTCTATGTCATTCAAAGTATCTGCGGCGCCATTCCATTTCTGGACACCGGATGTGTACGATGGTGCGCCTACTGTGTTTACGTCTTTTATGGCTACGATTGTGAAGGCGGCTGTATTTATTGCCTTTATCCGCCTGTTCGATGATAGCTTTGGAGCGCTGCAACCACAATGGCAATTTGTAGTTGCTATTATTACTGCGGCTACTTTATTTATTGGCAATATCACTGCTGTATTCCAGCAGAGCGTAAAACGTATGCTGGCTTATTCCAGCATAGCCCAGGCCGGCTTTATGCTCTTTGCCTTGTTTTCGATGAACACGATGGCGAAGGAAGGCTTGCTGCTTTATTCTGTAGCCTATAGCCTGGCCAGCATTGGCATATTTGCGGTACTGGTAAAAATGAAGGACTACACATTCGACGGTTTTAATGGCCTGGCCAAACACCACCCGGTACTGGCCGGATCTGTGGTGGTATTCCTGCTTTCATTGGCTGGTATTCCGCTTACGGCCGGCTTCCTTGCTAAGTTTTATATGCTTACAGCTGCTGTCAGGGAAGGGCATTATCTCTGGTTGGTCATCTTTGGCGTACTCATGGCGGCTATCAGTGCCTATTATTATTTCAGGGTAATACAGGCCATGTATTTCAAAGATGGCGAGCCACAGGAGATTACCGCATCTAAACCTTTCCGGTGGACACTTATTGCAGTGGCTGCGCTGATTATCCTGCTGGGTATTTTCCCCAACCTGCTGCTCAACTGGTTTTACTTCTGATAGTTTACTGCCTGCCGAATAAATTTTACCTTCGGTAATACAGGTATGCGTTTATCCGACAATTTTGGACTGGCTTTTCGTATGGTACGGAGCAATAAGCTTCGCACCGGCATTACTGTAACCATCATAGCTTTTGGTATCATGGCACTGGTAGGTATTATTACTGCCATCAAGGCCATGAACCAAAAATTTACCGAGAGTTTTTCTACGATGGGGGCCAATACATTTACCATCCGCTTTCGTGAACGCAGTGTTCGTTTTGGTGGTGGTAACAGTGAAGGTGTAAAACTGTCGCATAAGGGAAAAAAAGAAAAGACGGCCAATCTTGGCAAAGCGATTACAAAGGACGAGGCTGAAGAATTTGTAAGGCGATTTGATTTCCCGGCACAAAAAGGCATTTCCATATTTGGCAACCGTAATAATGTGATTGCCTATAAAAACAAATCCACACTCCCGAATGTAATGCTGTTTGGCGGGGATGAAAATTACCTGGCATTAAACGGTTTTTCTATTGAAGCCGGACGGAACCTGAACCGCAATGACATACATTCAGGCAGAAATGTATGCCTGCTGGGCAGCGATGTGGCGAAGCGGTTATTTAATGTTTCGCCTGATAAGTTGATCAATGAAGTGGTACGTATAAATAATGTTCCCTACCGTGTAGCAGGTGTATTAGCATCAAGGGGAACCAGCTTTGGTTTTAGCTGGGACAATCTTGTTATAACCAGTTATACTAATGCCAGCCGGAATTTTCCCGGCGGGTACTCGTATGTTGTTGCAATCATGGTGGGCGATTTATTTAAGGTAAATGAGGCCATGGGGGAGGCCGAATCAGTATTCAGGGCCATTCGCAAACTGAAAACAACCGAGCAAAGCAATTTTGCATTGGACAGGAGCGACAGCATAGCTGAAAAGGCCATGAACAGCCTTCGTTTCTTGACCATATCAGCCACTATCATAGGGCTGATTACATTAATAGGTGCAGCTATTGGCCTTATGAACATCATGCTGGTATCTGTGTCAGAGCGCACCCGGGAAGTGGGCTTAGTAAAAGCCATTGGCGGAAGAAATACATCGATCAGCCGCCAGTTTTTACTGGAAGCGATAATAATTAGTGTGCTTGGTGCCATCTCCGGCATAGTGCTTGGTATATTAGCCGGTAACCTGTTTTCACTGGTATTAAAGACAGGATTTGTGGTGCCCTGGAACTGGGTACTTTATGCAATCGTTATCTGCACCATATCTGGTGTGCTGGCAGGCTTGTACCCGGCGCTTAAAGCCGGAAGACTCAATCCGATAGACGCACTCCGGTACGAATAAATGTTAGCAGTGGCGATAGCAGAAAAACTTCCTCTTCAATTCCCCATCAAATTATTTGTCAGGTAGTTGTTCCATATTAAAAAATCCTTAACTTGACCCTCCTAATCCCGAAAAAATGAACGGGTGGGGACTTTTTTAAAAACTTTTTTCATAGCATTGTAGCTCCTAACTAAGAGGACTTGCATTCTAAACTTTTAAAAACTAAAAATTAAGATCATGGCAGAGATTAAACCAACTGCATCTGTTAAGGCCACATCTGTTCAGCCGAAGAAAAGCAGCAACCTGATTTCATGGATTGCGCCGATTGTTTGTATTGTTGCCGGTTATGTTATCTGGCGTTTTATCATGGGTGATGCCAAGGGTTTCGAGTTGCCTGATAAAGCGGGAGGTTTCTGGCCTAAGCACCATAAACCAAAAGGACCATTGAATGCGATATATGAAGGTGGTATCATCGTACCCCTGCTGATCGGTATGTTCTTAATTGTTATTGTATTCTCTATTGAAAGGTTCCTGACTATCCGTCGTGCATTGGGTAATGGTTCTATCGCTGACTTTGTACGTAAAGTACAGTATCACCTGGCGAACCGTAACGTAGATGCTGCCCTGGCAGAATGCGACAAACAAAAAGGATCTGTAGGTAATGTAATGAAAGCTGGTCTTCGCCGTTACAAAGAAATGATCAACGAAGGCGGTTTGAATACAGAGCAAAAAGTATTGTCTATCCAGAAAGAAGTAGAAGAAGCAACAGCGCTTGAACTGCCTATGCTGCAGAAAAACCTGGTGTTCCTTTCTACCATTACATCAGTTGGTACCCTCGTGGCCCTGTTAGGTACGGTATTGGGTATGATTCGTTCATTCGCTGCCCTCGGTAAAGAAGGCGGTGGCGGTAGCGCTACAAACGACCTGGCGGTTGGTATCTCTGAGGCCCTGTATAATACAGCCCTCGGTATCGGTACATCTGCCCTGGCGTTGATTATGTATAACGTGTTCACTACCAAGATTGATTCTATCACTTATGGTATCGATGAATCTGGGTTTACCCTCACGCAAAGCTTCGCTTCCCTGTATAAATAATTAACAGGCAGACAGCGGTTTTATGTGTGGAAACCGGTTAAAAATTCATCTCATTACTAAACAGAATTAATCATGCCAAGTGTTAAAATACCAAGGAAGAGCACTTTTACGGACATGACCCCGTTCGTGGATGTGGCCTTTCTTATTCTTTCGTTTTTCATCATGGCGACAAAGTTTAAACCGCCTGAAACCGTGGAAATCAAAACCCCGGCTTCAGTGAACTCAGCGGTTTTACCAGAGAGCAATGCCGCAATGATTTCTATTGACTCGGTAAACAGGGTTTTCTTTACGTTATTGACATCTAAGCAGCCTGCGAAGTATGGTGAGTTTATTGACAACCTCAATACACTGGCCTCACTTAACCTGACTGCTGCAGAAAAGGCCAATTTTAAGAATACATATATGATTGGTGTTCCCTTTGCAGCGGTGAAGCAGGTATTAGGCCAGGATTTAAAATCACAACAGCCGCAAACATGGCCTGGTATTCCTGTAATGGACTCTACCAACAACCAGTTGGTAACCTGGATACAGGCAACTGTCAGCACGTTTGCAACAGAAAAGGATTTTAAATTCCTGATAAAAGGCGATAACAGTTCGAAATTCCCTGCGTTTGAAAAGGTAATTGAAGCCCTTAAGAAAAACGATCAGTTTAAGTACAATCTCATTACTGCTCTTGAAGGCGCTCCGTCTGGTTCAGAACTGGAAGCCCGGAGGGTATGGGATAAGGGTAAGCCTGTAAAATAATTTTAAACAACATTAAATAAAAAGCTATGGCAAGTATTGATGAAAGCGGCGGTGGTGGTGGTCATAAGAAAGGGCCTGGTGTAAAAAAAGCAAAGAAGCTTTCTACCCGTGTGGACATGACGCCCATGGTGGACTTAGGCTTTTTGCTTATCACCTTCTTCGTGTTTACGGCTACTATGAGCAGCCCCACAACTTTACCGTTGAATATGCCAAAAGACGTGGACAAGGAAGAACAAAAGACTGAAGTAAAAAAGTCTGGTGTGCTTACCATATTACTGGGTAAGGATAACCACGTTTACTATTACGAAGGCCAGTTAGAAGTGTCGGCAGAGAAGAACAACTTCAAATCCTCCACTTTTAAAGAAATCCGCAAAGTAATAGTTGATAAGAAAAAAGAAGTTATGAGTCGTTTTGATCCACAGAACCTTAATACAGAAGCGTGTATCAAGGAAAAGGCGAAAGCCAAGGAAGACGGGGATCCTAACTGGGAGAAAGTTTGTGAGGACATGGACTTTGTTGTAATTATTAAGCCCAGTGAAGATGCTACGTATAAAAACACTGTGGATATATTGGATGAAATGGCAATTAACAATGTGAAGCGTTATGCCATGGTTAAATTAGGCCAAGAAGAGATTGATCTCATTAAAGTATCAGATGCAAGTGCCCCAAAGAAATAAGCTGAGGGCTTATGGAATTGGATAAACCAGGCATCTAATTAAAAAGCAAACAAATGGAAGCTAATAAGATTTTATCCGCCGATGTACTTGACCTCATCTTTGAGGGAAAGAACAAAGAATACGGAGCATACGACCTGCGTAAGTCGTACAACAAACGGATTACCCGTGCCCTGCTTATTACTTCTGCCGTTGCCCTGCTGGCAATTGGTGGTTCTTTCCTGGCTTCTGCTATGAAAGGTGATGGCAAAAAAAAGGTAAAAATGACGGAGATGAACATTGAAGAGATTAAGCAGGAGGAAAAGAAAGATATCCCTCCGCCGCCTCCGCCTCCGCCACCTCCCCCAAAACCCGATCCTCCCAAAGTGGAAATGAAGCAGTTCACTCCACCCGTAATTAAAGAGGATGAGGAAGTGGAAAAACCTGTGGAAACACAGAAAGACCTGGAGGATACTAAGATTGCCGAGATAAGCCAGGAAGGTGTAAAAGAAGCACCGCTGGAATCGCCTAAAGAGGTGGATCAGGGCAAGCAAATCGTAGAAGAGAAAAAAGTAGAGGAAGACGAGAATAAGGTATTTGATAAGGTGGAAGTTGAGGCTAAATTCCCCGGCGGTGACGCTAAGTGGAGGCAGTTCCTCGAAAGAAACCTGAACCCTAACGCACCTGTTGACAATGGCGCACCTGATGGAACATATACCGTACTTGTTCAGTTTATCGTGGACAAAGAAGGTAACATCAGCGAAGTAAGACCATTGACCAGCCATGGCTATGGTATGGAAGAGGAAGCTGCCAGGGTAATCAAAAAAGGACCTAAATGGGAGCCTGCCATCCAGAACGGACGCCAGGTAAAAGCTTACCGCAAGCAGCCCATTACCTTCCAGGTACAGAGCGAATAATGACAAATTATAGCTAATAGAATATCCCCCGGCATTGCCGGGGGATTTTGCTTTATAAGCCTGCTGGTAGGTTGGCATCACAGGGTTTACCGGAATACGATACTTTTGACAACTATGAACCAGTTATCGGGATGGGATGATACAATTGTGGCGCTGGCAACACCGCCAGGCATTGGCGCTATTGGTGTGATACGCCTGAGCGGGAAAAATGCATTAAGTATCATCAACCAATTATATCCGGCAAAAGATTTATCAGCACAGCCCTCGCATACCCTGCATGTGGGCTACCTGAAGCAGGATGATACCGTGCTGGATGAGGTGGTGGTGTCGCTTTTCAAAGGCCCAAAATCATATACCGGTGAGGATGTGGTGGAGATAAGTGCGCATGGCTCCCCCTATGTGCAGCAACAAATCATCAATGCCTGTACGGCCCTGGGTGCAAGGCCGGCCAAAGCCGGTGAATTTTCACAGCGGGCTTTCTTAAACAACAAGCTGGACCTGGCACAGGCGGAAGCCGTGGCTGATTTGATAGCATCCAATACAGCAGCTTCACAAAAAGCAGCCCTGCATACCATACGGGGTGGCTTCTCTGCAGACCTGAAAGCATTACGGGAAGAGCTGATACGTTTCTCTGCATTAATAGAGCTGGAGCTGGACTTCAGCCAGGAGGATGTGGAGTTTGCAGACCGCAAACAGTTTTATACGCTGATTGAAAAGCTGACAGCTTCTGTAAACAGTTTGGTCTCCTCCTTCCAGTTGGGCAATGTGATAAAGAACGGCGTGAGTGTGGCCATTGTGGGCAAACCCAATGCAGGCAAATCAACATTGCTGAATGCCCTGCTGAATGAGAACCGGGCGATTGTAAGTGAAATAGCCGGTACCACCCGTGATACGATAGAAGAAGTGATAAATATTGATGGCATCCTGTTTCGCCTGATAGATACGGCTGGTATCCGTGAGCATACCAGCGATATCATCGAAAGCATTGGCGTGGAGCGCAGCCTGGCGAAAATGAAGGAGGCCGACCTGGTATTGTACTTAGCAAATGCAGCGGATGACCTGGCTGAAGTGCTGCACACTAAAGCTGAATTGGAGAAAGAAGGATTGAAGTATTTGTTAGCGGTGAATAAAATTGATACGATTGGTGAAACTGCGGCTAAGGAAAAATTCAGCAGTATGGGGAATATGATCTTTATTGCGGCAAAGCAAAACCTGCACACCGAAGTATTGAAAGAACGGATGGTGGATGCAGTACTGGGCGGGCAGTTGCAAACGGAGAACACCGTAGTAACCAATGCCCGGCACTACCATGCACTGAAAGAAGTACAAAAATCATTAACGGATATCCGCACCGGGCTTGATAATGCCCTGCCCGGTGATTTGCTCGCCCTCGATATACGCCGCTGCCTGCACTACCTGGGCGAAATAACCGGTGATATAACCAATGATGATTTGCTGGACTATGTGTTTTCGAAGTTTTGTATCGGGAAATGATATTTAGGCAGTATCGGCCTATCTTCGTTTATTGATGGCACAAAATGGCATGAAGGGTAAAATACCCTGTTTCCATCAACCAATAATTTACTAACCTAAAAATTTAATGGTATGGCAAAAAAAGCAGCGCACCCCAGGAAGAATAAACCTACGCAAAAGAAAAGCTCAGCCCAAAAGAAAGCTGATCCAAAGCGAAAAGCCCGCAAAAAATAAAATATGAAGAGAGCCCGGTTAATAGCCGGGCTTTTTTTATATAGCAACTCACCACAGCAAAAGCCTTGTCTGTGTGGAAGCTGCTTGCATCGGCGCTGATGATGGCGGGGTTGGTGTTTAATATTGTTGAGAGGAGGAAGGGTTGATTAAGAATTGTTGGTTGATACCCACTGTTACCGATTTTTGGCTTTATGCGTTTTGGAAATTTTGCATTGACAATGAGTATTAATTAGTGTCCTGACCTTCAAACTTAGGCCTACGGCGCATAAGATTTAAAAGAGTCTTATGGGGCTGTGTTTATGAACGAGACCCGGCTGGAGAATCATACGGTTCCACATTACTAGGAATAATATCCATAAGCCACTTAATCAAGTTGCTGCTTAATCTGTGCGGATACACCATCAGGAAAAGAGGTACCCAGTTGCTAAATCTCTTTAGTGACGAAGCAATCGCCGTTGTATCAGACTGTTTTGCTTCCTGCAGTAACTCGGCCCAGCTTTTTGTCGGAACCGGATAGCGAGTTGTATGTTGTGCGCTCTCCACTCTCCATAAATAAACGTCCGTTGGATTATCCAGTTCGGTTTCCGCAAAAACACAGCGGCTAATCTCCGGCCATTGCGCAGCGATTAGGTCTCTGTACTGCGGCTGACCCAAAAAGTTGATTAGGGGTTCGAGGATATAAGAAATTCTTTCTGTGGGTAAGTCAACACCGTTTTCAAATTGTAAGGCTGTGGCTTTATCTGCATCAGTATAAATATCGGGAAATAACACACCCGGCGTTATAATTGAATACATGGTGTTTTGAAAGAATTCAGCGATGAATGCATCCGCCTTGTCCTTTTCTCCCTTATGTAAGTAAAAGAAGTAAACAGACAGGAAATAAGGAACACTGGATTCGCCCCAAAGTCCCATATTATTTCCATGCTTGTCGAGAAATGTATTGATCTCTTCCTTCGTATCGAAGTCGGTGATAATTCCAAGGAATGAAACAAGACCAGCTAAAATGGTCACCCTTGCTTTGTAAACAAATGCGTCGGTCATTAAGTTTCCGTGCAACAATTCTTCGCGGTGTTTTATTTCATCAAACAGATTTTTTAAAGCATTGCTAATGATGGTTTGTGCCATCCCGATCTCGTTTTCATAATCTTTATGGCTAAGATTATTCTTCTCGATTGTCCGAAAGACAGACATCATGTAGATGGTCCAGGCCTCAATGAGGGCGTGATGGTTGGATGTTTTAGTGTAGCTGGCAGTAGCAAGGGAACAGAGTAAGGCTGCACTGCTAATTAGCCGCCTGCATTCCGCATTGGTGTGATGGGGTTTTTCTTCAAACAGATGGATAAGCATGTTGGAAAATTTCTCCTTATCCAGGAAACTGTTACCATCTTCCAAATGGAATTCCAGCAGCGATTTAAAATCTGTGATCTCAGAAGGCATAAAAGTTTCCTTGGATCTAAAAGCCATGTCCAGTACCTGGCCTTTTACAATCGTGTTGATTTTGTATTGCGATTGTCCCCGTTTTTCCCAGTCATTGTTAATCGCGGTGATAGCGTGTTGTACTTCCTCCTCGATATCACCATTTACAACAAGGTAGGATTTGTGATATTCACTTGATGTTATTGATGGATGCGTACAAGGAGTCAGCACCATTTGCATGACCTGATTCTGGATTTCCTGCCATCCGCTGATCGTAAGTCTTCCCCCTGCCAAACCCTTCAATTGATATGCATGTGCAGCACCGCTGGCATCCACAGCAAGAATGTCCTTACCATGTTCCATAAAACTGTGACGGGTCATGTGCAGCACAATCTTTCCTTCCTGCATCAGCAGGTAACAAAAAGGGAGCTGGTAAGATTTTTCCGAGGCTCTAATCAACCAGTTTTCTATTATTTTCTTTGTCATACCATTTTTTTCTTTTCGTATTTATTATTGCCTCCATTCTTCCTTTATTTTCCGGCAGATGTTCACCAGCCTTTAGCACGGCGATCATCTTATTGACCATTTCAGGGCTGGCTACAATGACCGGAAGACGCGGATTACCCTGTTTGTCAAATTCTATCTCAACTTTTTCTATGCATTCAAAAAATTGCTCAGTAGTAAAGCCGTAGCGGGAACCAACTACGTTTCCGGTAAGTTCGGTAATCTCACTGATGCCCTTCAGTGTCATCAGTGTTTGTTGATCAGCAAAATCAGCCGCTGTTTGTACTAGTTGTTCATAGATAATAAACGGATCCGCCTTTGCCTGAGCGATGTTGATTTGAAAATGGCTTTTGATAGCCGTCATTCCTGACTCATGCACCATTGTTTTGGAATACTCCTGTTTCATCCTGTTGCCTTCGGGTAAGGCTTGTTTCGGAATATCAGCGAACAAGGGGCCAAGCTTTTGTTTTTGCGCAAATTCGAAAAAGAGCCCTTGAGATTCAAGAATCTTTTGTTTTGCTATGGGGAATTCGGGCATCATTCGTCTAAAATTTTATTCTGCGTATTTTTTGCAATGCTTTTAATTTCAATGAATAATACATAAGAGCTGAGACAAAGTTAAAAGAATGTTTTAAAAACAAACAAATATTTGTTTTATTATAAAACATTCCTAAATTTGATACTGGAGAAAATCACATGAAAGCAAAATTGTCACAAAAACAAATCGGCCAACGTATTACAGAATTAAGAAAATTAAAGGGTCTCTCTCAGGAAGATCTAGCTAAAAGGGTAAAGATTTCACGACCCTCTTTGGCCCAGATTGAATTAGGGAACCGTAGTGTGGATATTCTGGAGCTGCAAAAATTTTCAGAAGTCCTTGAATTTTCATTGGACGATTTTGTATCTAAGGATTTCTCTGCTGCCGATCAAGGCGAAGAGATCGCAGAAGCTAAATCAGCACTGGTTGAAACAAGGATGTCAGTTCCAACACTGAGTGTAAATAAATTTAGAAATGTATTGTTATATATTCTTGAACGTTGTGCTGGTAAACCAAATGTGGGAGAGACCGTGTTATATAAGCTGCTCTACTTTGCAGATTTTAATTACTATGAACTTTATGAAGAACATCTGACAGGAGCAAAGTATCGGAAATTACCCTATGGACCAGTACCACAGAAACTGGATACGATAGTAGGCCAGATGATGGAAAAAAATCAGCTACAGCGGATTAAGACAGATTTTCACGGGTATCCACAGACTCGGTATATACCGCTGGAAAAGCCTGACTTGACATTACTGAAGGCAAGCGAAAAAGAGATTATAGATAAAGTGATTGAACAATATTCTGATTGGTCTGCTTCAGCTATTAGCGCCTATTCACATAAGGATATGCCGTGGCTGGCTTCCAAAGAAGGAGAGGAGATTGATTACGAGTTGGCCTTTTACCGGGAAGCACCCTTTTCGGTAAGGAACTACGGAAACGAAATTGAGGAGCAATGAATTTCGAAGAACTAACTGAATACAAAAAGGATTTAAAAGATCTTTCTAAACGCTACCGGACGCTGCCCGACGATATGGAGGTCATAAAAAAGGTGTTGACAGTATCCCCTGATGAACGCCCTCCTTTCAGCTTTCGGATTGATAATTTGGGCATCGCAACCTGTGTGATAAAAGTAAAAAAGATTGCAAGTAGGGCACTTAAAGGTAGGGGTGTGAATTCGGGTCTCAGGCTGGTGTATGCCTTATTCAGAGAGGAGTCGAAAATAGTATTTGTTGAGCTCTTTCATAAAAATGATAAAGCAAGCGAAGACAAACAGCGCATTCTTAACAATTTTAAATAGAACCTATGGAAATGAAAAGCTACAAATTATACGGCAACCATGTTGATCTGGTTATGACGGATGGTAAAACACTTCGTCTTTGGTTGAATGAATGGTCCGGCAAAATTTTGTTTCGCCGCAAGATTAATACTCTCTCCGATATAGAACATCCAGGAATTGTTTTGGGGTATGATCAGACGGGCGTTTGGCATTATCTGCATAATCATTTTGAACATGAGCGTCCGGTAATTGAAGCACAGAAAGGATTTTCGAAAGGCAAGCAACTACATGTTGCTAAACGTCAATCACCTTATCAGCAAAAGCTTGTGTTACAGAGGGGTTTAGATGAGCTATTGCAAGGCCGACATTACAACTGGCTTAATTACAACTGCCAAATTTTTGTGAATAGGGTTTGTTTTAATGAAAGTAAATCAGAGGCTGTAGAAGGTTGGGCTGGAGGATTAGCGTTTGGAGCACTTTTATTTCTTGGAATCAAAGCATTTAATAACTCAAAATAAAGGAGGTAGACAATGGCTAAAAATGGTAAAGCTGGGGATGGCCACCGCAATGGCCAAGTAGATAAACGCAGCCAAGTGCTGAATCCTAAAACTGATCTGTATGTAAAGAGGAATACAGATAATGGACAGTTCATGGATGTAAAGACCAGTGGCGGTAAATTCAAAGGGGTTCGCAAAGAAAATTAGTAATTGCGAATTGTACAGGCATGAGCCAATCCGTAGAGGTTGGCTTTTGTTTAGATAAATAAACAAAGCCTTATGGCAAAACAGAAATTCTATGTAGTTTGGAAAGGAAGGCAGACAGGAATCTTCAGTGATTGGGATACTTGTAATGCACAGATCAAGGGCTTTCCGGGTGCAGAGTATAAATCGTTTAAGACAAAGCAATTAGCGGAACAGGCTTTTGACGGTAAAAGCAGTGATTTTATTGGCAAAGAATTTTTTGAATCGGAGTTAACAGAGGATCAGATCAAATTAATTGGAGAGCCTCTGATGGATAGTATGTCCGTAGATGCAGCGTGGAATACTATGACAGGGGTGGTAGAATATAGAGCTGTTTGTACAAGAACTGGCAAAGAGTTCTTTCATCAAGGACCTTTTGAAGACGGCACAATTAATATCGGTGAGTTTTTGGCGATTGTCCATGCCTTGGCCTATTGTAAAGAAAATAAACTTGCAATCCCTATTTATTCTGATAGCCGCAATGCAATTGGTTGGGTAAAAGATAAACAAGCTAGGACAAACCATGAACCCAACGATAGGAACGCTAAGCTGTTTGAAATGATTGATCGTGCATTAAAGTGGCTTAACAAAAACGAGTTTCCCAATCAATTATTGAAATGGGAAACCCGTGCATGGGGTGAAAACCCTGCAGATTTTGGCAGAAAGTAAATAGAAACTTTCCAAATTATTTTCGAAACATATGTTCTTTTGTTTTCTCTTAATTGGGCCAAAGTGTATTGAGAAGTAATAACACTCCTTCGTTTGCTATATAATTGCCTCTTTAACCTACCGAGTTTAACTCACTGCAACTGATCGTCATCACTCACCAGTTTCTTCTTCGATATATTTTTCTTTAAGCTTACTAAAATTATAGCTTAGCGATACGCCAAAATTACTGAGGGAATAGGTTTGATTTTCTGTAAAGAAGCGCAGGTTTCTCACTTCCAGCAAAGGCGGTTAATCTTATTTGCTGCGACACCCAAATATCTACTCCTCCAAAATAAACGGCAAATCGAACAACTTCTTAGGCTGCACTTCCAAAGCTCTTGCGAGTTCAAGAACAGTGAGAATCGTAATATTTATTTTTCCGGATTCTATTTTTGAAATATCGCCAAAATCTACAGAGCACAAGGCAGAAAGTTCCCTTAAGGACAGTTCTTTAGACTTCCTGATTTTCTTCAGGTTTTCACCAAACTTCTTTAAATATTCTTGTCTTAAATCTTTTCCCATTTATTGCTGATAATGTGGGGAAAAGGTCAAGGAAAGTTATTAAAATATAGTTGGGTTAATGCCCAACATTTAATTTTTTACGTTATATTCGCTGTGAAACAAAAAACTCCTCCCCATGTCACTACTTCCATCACCCTTATCAAACTGGCAAAAAGAACTAAAAGAAAACCCCGGCAGCACAGTAGCCCCAGAAGTGATTGCCGAGTATTTCAGTTTTTTCGGCTTACAAAAAGCCAAAGAAGAACTCTGGCTGCTTACCGCCGCCACTCTGGCCAGCGATGAAGCCGAACCCAGTAACACCGCTGGCGGACGGGCCAACCTCTTGTTTTACTACGAGTTTACCAAACTGTTTATGGAAGCCGTGTATAGTTTGCAACAGCAGCCTGCTACGGCGGCTGTTAAAAACAACGGCTAACTGCCCCCGGTAAGGTAAATGAAAATAAATGTCTGACAGGTGGTCAATATACAGCGCAAACAGGCTGTTATGAAAGGACGGGCGGGTTGGGCTTGCGCAGTGGCTCGCCTATCTTGGTGCTTCAATTGCCGGGCATGAAAACATCTGCAAAAGCAGCCATCCTGTTTATCTTTTTCTTCTTCCTGTTTTTTAATGGGGTACAGGTGTACCTTATCTCACAACGCATAGCCGCTGCTAAAGCAAAATTCAATACAGCCTGCACCAATGCATTGCTCTCTTCGCTTTTTCAATACAATAAATCAAACGGAACAGATACTACGGCCACACCTAAAAATGCACTGATAACCTACACGCTGAACGAAATGGCGGTGAACCGTATAGACTCGCAACAGGTAACGGTGACGGCCCCTACATCCCGGCTCTATGCCATCCGGGTAAACCCGGCTTCCATCGAAGCCATCATCAACCGGCCGAAAACGCTTGTCCTGAACCTGGCTGTATTCGGCAAATTGTACGGGAAGGCACTTGATTCGCTTGGGGTGCAGGCAGCGTTCCGGCTGGATACATTTCCCGTACCCTTCAATGATGGGAAGGCACGGTTAGATATGCCGCAACGGATTAACGAAGTATGGAAACGTGAAAGAACAAATGATTATCCGTACTCAACCAATCCCCAGCGTATGTTTTTTTATCCTACGGCGTTGATTTTTGCTGAGCTGAAATGGGACAAACAGTTTTTTATAAAAGACCTGGCCTGGCCCATGCTGGGGTTTTTATTCATCCTGCTCATCAGCAATACAGCGCTGGTGTTTGTGTACAAGACCATCCGCAAACAAAAACGGATCAACGAAGTGAAGACGGACTTCATCAACAACCTGACGCATGAAATGAAGACACCCATCACCATTGCTTCAGCCGGGCTGGATGCGTTGCAGCTTCATACCGCACCCACCGAACGAACGAAGTTTTACCTGGACACCAGCAAGCGGCATTTGTATATGCTGAATGATTTTGTAGAACGGATATTGGAATCAGCCGTACAGGATTTGCCCGATTTGACCTTGAAGAAAGAAAAAATTGATCTGCATGATCTTTTCGCCGGGCTGATACAAAGCCATGAAATGCTGCATAAAGAAAATGTCTGGTTTCAATTAACCGGCGGCCCTGCTTATATACAGGGGGACAGGCTTCACCTGGAAACAGCTTTTCACAATATTATTGACAATGCTATTAAGTATGCCAAAGGAGAAGTGCAAATCCGCATAGATGTGGCGGGAGACAACCGGGATTGCACCATCAGGATACAGGATAATGGCATGGGCATACCACCCCAATACCTGAAAAATATATTTGAGAAATTCTTCCGGGTGCCGCAGGGCGATGCACAGAAGATAAAAGGGTTTGGCCTGGGCCTGTACTATGTCAATAACATTATTAAAAAACATGCAGGCCGGATCAATGTGCAGTCGAAGCTGGGAGAAGGCACCGAATTTGTTATAACACTACCGAATCATGATACCGATATTACTGATAGAAGACCAGGTTGAGCTTTGCCAGATATTGAAAGATACGTTGGCCCTCTATGGGTTTGAGGTAAGCTATGCCCTGAATGGGGATGATGGCTACGAGCTGTTTACTGCCACTGATCCCAAGGTCGCCATTATCGATATCATGATGCCGGGAAGCGATGGCTATACTGCGGTGAAAAAGATCAGGGCGGTTAATAAAGAAGTGCCCATCATTATGCTGACGGCGAAGCCACTGACAGAAGATTTGGTGAAAGCATACGACCTGGGCTGCAATGATTTTGTGCGCAAGCCCTTTGTTATGGAAGAATTAATTGCCAGGATACGATCCTTTGCCAAAGTAGCCGGCACGCCTGCACGTGATACACAAAACATTTACCAGTTTGGCGGTTTCCTGCTCAATGCATCCACGCAGGAACTGAGTAATGCCTCAAAGCGCTTTCAGCTTTCGTATAAGGAAGTGGAGCTGCTGAAAAAACTTTGCGAAGCAAAGTCAACCGTTGTTGACCGGCAGGAACTCCTGATGGAACTATGGGGCAGCGACAATGCCTTCAATAGTAAAACCATGAACGTGTATATAAACCGGTTAAGGAATTATTTGGAGATTGATAAGTCGGTGGAGATACTGACCATACGGGGGGTTGGGTATAAACTTATTGAACGGCACCGGTGATGTATACCTTCGTTTGTTGTTGAAATAAAAAAAGCCGCTTTGAAGCGGCTTTAAAATCAGAATATATGCACACCATTAATTTCTCTTTGGCATATTCCGCCCCATTTCCTCGTAAGCGGCATACACAGCTTTTATTTGATCAGCTGTCAGCGGAATTTCACTGTATTTCTTTTCTTTCAGTGCTTTAAATTCTGCCAGTTTAGCGCTGCGCTCTGCATCATTCAAACCGGTTAAGGCTTGTCCTGCCTGGAAGCGGATTTCAAAATTGATCTCAATGAGTTTTTCTGCCTGCGCCTGTGTAAGCCCGGCTTTTTCTACCAGCATAGGTACTTGTTTTTCTTTGGCTTCTTTTACCATCGCAGCCTGTTGCTCTGGCGTAAAGCTGGGAGCAGTTTGCTGCCTGGCTGATGGGGCCGAAGCAGAAGGAGAAGGGCCGCTTTGCGCATTAGCAGCAGTGGAAATGATTGTACATGTGATTACACTCAGTAATAATAACTTTTTCATAATTAAATAATTTAGAAGTTGAAATTATACTGCTTCTATATTAACGAGTATTAATTAATATTAACTGGTACAAGCGGTTATAAATCCATAAAAGCATAGCTGAAAATTATATTGGCGGTGAAGTGCGTTTGCAATGGGTTGTTCATCGTTCACTATTCCTTATCTGTATCAGCTTGCCATCCAGTTCATCCGTCAGTATATATAATTTCCCTGCCGGGCTTTGTATTATTTTGCGGATGCGTACCCGTTCATCGGTAAACAGTTCTTCTATGCTTTTGATATTCGTACCGCTGATGACAAGCCGCCACAAACTTCCTTTGGATAACCCTCCAACCAACAGGTTATTTTGCCAGGCGGCAAATTCATTGCCTGTATAAAAATGCAAACCCGTTGGCGCCACCGTTTGTAGCCATGACCATACCGGAGCTGTGTACTTATTTTTTTCAATGGGCTTTGGGGCAAATTCGGCGAAGCGGTATTTCCCCGTTGTTACCATGGGCCAGCCATAGTTGGCACCGGCTGTTAATACATTTAGCTCATCGCCCTGGTGAGTACCATGTTCGGTAAACCATATTTTTCCGGTGCTGTTATCAACCGTCAATCCTTGTGCAGCCCGTATGCCCATGGCATATAAACCGGGCACGGCATTTTTTCCAAAATCAGGATTATCATCTGGAACAGAACCATCCGGGTTGAGGCGGTATATTTTGCCACGCCTGTCTTCTGCATTTTGCGCAATAGGTAATGCAGGTTCATCCTTCTCATTAAACAAGCGTTCGCCGATGGTGAAGTATAGTTTGCCGTCTTTCCCAAAGACCATTCCGCCGCCATAGTGAAAACGTTCTGTTGTATAAGGCTCCGCTGTAAAGATGATCTTAATATTTTCTAATGAATCATTGTTCAGGACGGCCCTAATGATGCGGGTGGTTCTTACATTACCTGTTTCTGTGACATAAGAACAATAGATGAATTTATTTTCTTTAAAATTCGGATCCAGCACCACGTCAAACTTCCCGGTATTATCGCCAAAGCCGGTAATGCTGTCTGCCATATCAGCCGGGAAACCTTTGATGATGGTTTTCGCTCTTGTTGACAGGTTCAGCTTAACCAGGTTGCCTTCTTTTTCTGAAACAAGGGCTTCATCCGCTGCTATAAAAGCGATACTCCAGGGGCGCTTCAGTCCTGCAACAATAGTATCTTTTACAGGCCGGATAAGATTTTTATCAACCACCTTATGCGGTGTGCGGGTGGACACTTTGTCGGCTATGAACCAACCCTCCGTTGTTTTCATCAGGTTGAAATAATCGGTGAAGAGGTCAGTAGCGGTGCTGATCTCCACTTTGGCGCTGCCCATATTGTTGGTGATGTCTACCGAAACTATGCGGGTGATGAGTCCGGCGGGCCGGGCACGGGTTTGTTTAAACAGGGCGATGTATTCATTGCGGGTGAACTGGGTGAACTTCCCGTTATTGTAATTTTTGAGGTGGCAGGAGTGGTGCATGGCTTTACCAAGTTTAGCTGTGTCGCCGGTTGCCCAGCCGTCAAAATACAGGCCGATAGTGTTTTCAATAAGCTGCCGCTCTGTAAGATTTTCCTGCGATTGAGCCGTACAGATTTGGAAGAACAAGGCCAGCAGTATGTAACGTTTTTTCATTTGAATTTTATTTTTTCAAATGTGCAAAAACGGGGGCAGGAAGGGGTTCTATAATCCTAAACCGGTTATACGGATTTATAAATCCGGATGCCCTGCTTGCTGAAAGGCGCTGGGTGTCATACCCTTATGTTTTTTGAAACTGGTAAAGAAAACAGACTTGGAATTGAAGCCTGCTTCAAATGAAATAGCATCAATGGTGAAATTTTTTTCTGTCAACAGCAGGTGGCAGGCTTCTTCGATGCGGTATTCGTTCACAAATGAAGTGAAACTTTTTCCAACGTATTCGTTCAGCAGGCGGGATAGCTGGTGGCCGGATAACTGAATCTCTTTGGCCAGGTCGTTGAGTTTGAGGTCAGGATTTTTAAACAGTTGTTTTTCCGTCATGGCTTTCTCCAGTTTGCCGAGCAGGTATTTAACATCCTCTGCCGGCATTTTCTTTTCTTCTTTTGCTGGTTGGGAAAATGAAGAAAGGTCGCTGGCCTTTTTCCGGTACAGCAAGGTGAAGATGACCATGTAAAGCACCAGTGAAAAATACAGGGGCCCGATGATATAGCTTCCCGGCAAAATATTCAGGTAGGCCCAAACATAGGCCAGGAATATTATGCTTACTGATCCGGCTACGGAGAGTACCCATTTTTCAAAGGTTTTCAGTTTTTCCTTACTACCGATCTTTTTTATAACGGGTACTAAAGCAATGATGGACATGACCACATATACACCCCATTGTGTGTAGATGATTGGGATGATACGCTGGCCCCATAAAAAAGGAAAACGTTCATACGGTATAATTAGTCCCGCAACTACAATGAGAAAGGCCCAGGTAATTAATTGCATGCCCCAGGATTTTGGGAGTTTGCGGGCCTGTGTCAGTTCAGCCTTTACAAAAAAATACAAGCAGGGACCGATGAATACACAGGCTGTGAGACCAACTTGTAAGAGCGAACGTGGCACCATGTAATCGAAAAAGAAGGCTACCGATTTTGCGATGCGGATACCCAATGCCAGCAACAAGCCGCCCAAAAAATAATTAGACAGGTTTTTTTTAGCAGCAAAGCCGATATAATAAATCCCGGCAATAAGCCCATTGAACGCCCCGAGAGAGCTGAAGAAGAAAAGCAATTTATTGCCCAGGCCCATGCTGCATAATTTGCGGGTAAATATAGCAAGATTGCATGAGCAGGGCCGGGCCACAGTTATGAGCAGGCATGCCATTATTTATTTTGCCTGCTCCATTCTTCAGGCATGGTAGCAGGTGCTATGGTTACGGTATTACCTTTTACTATTTACCCGCGGTTTTATATTGCAATACCTGTGCAGGATCGGTGGCGAATGCAGAGGCTTCCTGCTACGTAAACCGGTACTTGCCATCTGTATTGATTTTGTATTGCCGAAGCCAGGAGCCACCGTTGGGAAACTGCCCATACCTCTACAGTCTTTCCATTTTTTTTGCGAGCCCGGGAACGGATCCTATTATTTACTATTGGATTTTTTTGGTTGTGCAGCAGGGATGGCCGTAAGTTGTTTGTTTTCAAAACCGGTTTTAAATCCTGGCGGGTTATCAATCAGCGATAATTTGATATCCCTTGATTTGTAACGAAATTCCTGCACACCTGGTTTGTTAGCATCATTTCCATCGCGGCTGGTAGGTTTTACTGCTTTTAGCAACAGCGTTATTTCATCATTGCCTATGTACTGGTCGAAATCAAATGTGTACGTCGTTTTCTCCAATTTATAATCGGTAGAAGCCCTTACCAGTTTACCCCATCCGCTGGTCCGGCCGCTTGCTGCTTTGCTCCACCATTCGCCTTTACCCTTTTTGGGTGTAAGGGTAATTTGGTTGCCATTGACAGTATACGTACCTGTTTCACATACAAATAAAATATCCTTCACATATACTAACCAGTCTTTTGCACGGAACATATAGGTGCCATCCTTATAAAAAATATACTCCCGTCGCATGTACCCACCGGTCAGCTGCGGAAAGCCGTTGTACGTACCACTTGATTCTGTATTATAATTAACCCACATGCCGGCAATGGATGAATTGTTTGTCTTATTTTCTCTAGTTCCACTAATGGGTGTAGGAAGTGAAGCCTTTGCCAGTTCCAGCGAACTGAGAAAGGACAACAGTTCAGTTTGATACTGGTCTGTATTGGTCATCAGTACCACACTCACCATTTGCCCGCCGCCGGTTGCTGTAAGCAATGTTGCTAATCCTCTTTGTGCGCCATCGGTATAGTTGGCTGTACCTGAAATAATATCCCAGCCATTTTCTTTTGTCGGGTCCAGCATAGCAGGGTTGCCGTCCACCTGCACAGCACTTTTTATCAGCTTTGTCCAATCGGTGTTAAAATTTTCGTTGGCATCGGCGCCGGCCGTTGTTGCCTTTGTAATAAGGGCAATTGCATAAGCGCCTGTCTTTTTATCGGAGACTGATAATTGCACGCCCCCTTCGTTCTGTTGTTGCTGCCAGCCTTTGGGGGCAGTAAAGCTAACCATATCAACGGTTTGTTTTTGACTATAGCCGGTGATGCTCATTAAAAAGATGGTATAGGATGCCAGGATTGTTTTGAACATTTTCATTGTAGTGAATTTATCAGGTTTTGCAGCGGACATTTACATCATTGGTGCTGGTGCAGCCGGTGCAGGAGGTGGGGATTTTCTTGCCCTTCCCTGTGTGTTTTGTGAATTTTCTGTTTCTTCCAGCTCCATGGTTAGCGTTTGCATAAACTGGTTAAACTCGGCTATACAATCGTTGTTGCTTGTCAGTAACTGGTAGTATAATGTTTGGCTGCCATTGCTTAATGAGTAGAAATAACTGTGCACGGGCAGCACATTTTGCGTGCCGGTACCTCTTGAAAAGAAACTGGTCAATCCGTCAGCTTCGTATTTTGTAATAGCTCCTGCCTGATTTTGATAGGTAATGCCCCTGCCGCCATTTCTTGTTCTGTATGCCTGGTAACTTGCTTCTGTAGTAACTGCTCCACGTTTGGTAGCCGAAATAATAATTTTACAAACAGTTCCTTTTCTCCCCGGTTTTTCTAATGTTACGGCTTCAGTTGTTGTGGTCATTTGCCATCCGGCAGGTACTGTAAAGCTTGCTTTTCCAAAAACTTGCTGTGCCTTTAATGTTACCAATGACAGGAACAGTAAAATGGTTAGACTGATTTTTTTCATTGCTTAAAAATTTTATAGGATAAAAGTACATGCTGGTAATGCTGAGGCCTATCGTTAAAAAGTATGATTTCTTAACTAGTTCAGCAGTTTAGCATATGCTGCATAGTCAAACATGGCCGTAAAGTTGTTTAACAAGCGCAGCGATGAGGGTATGGTTACATACCGGAAAACCACAGTTATGAGTTGCGGGGTGGCAACCCCTGTTGCCGCAGTTTTAAAATAGGCGGGATTGTATTGATATAAAGGCTCGCTTCTTTTTTCATTGCTGTAAAAGCCCCAAAAACGGTTGTAGTTTATTCTTTCCTTCAGCCTACTCTTGCTGTTCAGGCTGGCATCTTCCATCCGGTTAATAATAGCTTGTGCAGACAGCGACTCTTCTGTTCCATTGGCTAAGGCGGTTTTAACCAGCTCAATTTTTTCATTTACCGTGGTTTCCCATCCTTCGTATTGCTTTACATTATTATCCCGGTCGGCGGTTAGTTTTGCAACTAGTTTTGTAAAGTATAATTTTTCCCGGTCGTAGTACTCTAATAAACTTAACAGGTATTCTTTACGGCTTACGGGTATCAGTACCGGCCCTGTGTTCTTTTTTACAAACCAATAGCGATAGATATGCGGAACCCTTGTATTGATTTTCACATCTTTTTCCGCCACATCCTGGAAATAGTTTTGCCCGGTGTTGATGGCTTCAATCAGTGATGTGTTGTTGCAGGAGAAGTAAGTGAACAATTTGATTAGTTTATCTCCCGCATTGGTGGATTTATGATTTTTCCAATCGGCATACTCAAATCCCAAGGCATAATTCCCGAAGCTTGTACCAAAGGGGTTGCGCAAGAACTTGGCTAATGTATTTACCGAAAGGGAGTTTACATGTACCCTTAACACCGTGCTGTATTCACCACTCCGCTTCGGTTTTCCGCTGGCACAGAAGAATTCATAATGGGCTGCCTGCAGATAGTATTGAGCGAGCCTGCTATTGGCGGCATACTCGTATCCGTTACCGGAATAGGTGTTTTCCCAATTGCCACCTGTCAGGTTGAACCCGGTACGGCTTTGCTGTTCTGTTTTTTCTGCTTGCTCCAGTATTTTTTTTGCCGTTACTTTATCGCCGGCAGTTTTCAGTTCATTTAAGTATCCGGCTCTTGCTGCAGGCCAGGGGTGTTGTGCTGCAGTGAGGTATTGACCGGGCACAACATCTAATTCTGTATTGGTTTTGCAGTCCTGGGCAAAATTGGTTTGCATGGACAACATGGTAATACATGCCAGGGAAATTTTAGTTGTTTGACGGATAGATTTCATGATCAGTTGAGAATTTAATTAAGCATGTTTCTTAAACCTTGCAGGTTAAACTGCTGCAGGAAATTATCGAAATACCTTTTGGAGAACCCTTTGTCTTTATTCAGCTCATAGCGGATTTGCACTTCCATAAACGCAGGCTTTAGCGGTTGGCTGGCACTTGTTTTGAAATAGGCTGGATTGTATTCATAGAGCGTATAAGCTTTGGGATCGCCATCATAGAAATTTTCGAAATCGAGTAATCCGTTTGAAGCTTTGCTGTTATCATCGGGCCTAAGGCCTTTAAGCACAACGGCAGATTTTTGCAGCCACTCCGGTGGAGATGAAGTAAGCAATTGCCGGACTTTCGCTTTTTTATATTCGTATATTTTAGCAAAGGCTGCTTTATCTGCTTCGCAGGTGCTTGCTTTAGCGGGTTCGTTCTGCGTGATGTATCCCATGGCGACCCGGAAATTGGCTTTTTCGATTTCATAAAATTCCAGCAGTGCTTCGAGGTAGGCTTTTCGTGTTACAGGTATTAGTAACGGAATACCTGGCCGTGTAATGATATAGTGTCGGTCGATCCATTGATACCCATCGGGCCTTGCTGCATCTTCCGGGCGTCCCTGCATCCAGTTTTCAACATAGCCCTCACCGTTGATCAATTGCTGAAAATCGCTATGCTTGTCTTTAGAATTGCCAGACCGGCCCGCTAATACCATATCCTCGTCCAGGTACCGTGTTATTTTTGTTCGGTTGTTAAACCGGTCTTTGTTATAATTCGCTCCCTCTTTTGCTTCAATGGCAATATTATACCGGACTTTTTTATCGGTAACATAGAAATCTCCTTCGTAACCATAGAAATTGCCCGAACCAAAGCCGGTGTTTACATCGACCCGTAATACGGTGCGGTATTCGCCTACAGTTTTGACAACCTTTTCTGTAACATGACAAACATTTTGATAGATGCCTAACTGATAGCCATAGGTGTGAAATCCATAATCGCCAAAAGCATTTTTAACGCCGCCATTAAAGCTTACCCTGGCCACACAGCCGGTTAGCTGAAAATTGGTGCGGCTGGCTTCTTCTATTTTCTCTATTGCGATCAGCTGTTTGTTCATAGCGGCTTTGTCCGATGTGCTGCCTTTTAGGCTGCTGGGATATTTCGGATTGGTATGATCTGTATATTTTCCGGGTAGCGCATCGGCATTGCCATTGCAGGGGATGAGCGGTTCTTTTGTTATTATTTTTTTTTGTGCAGCCGAATAGGCATAAAAGAACAACAGGAGCAGGCTTGTAAAATACAGTTTCATATATGATTTTGAGATGACTATAGATTGTAATAGCTGTAAACAGTAGTATCCGTAAGCAATAATATATTGCCCGGATGGGTATATATATTCATTATTTTTTGGGTGATAAGGCCAATATGATTTGTCTGATAATTGTATTCCATCGTTTGCCGTATAGTATTATTATCAAGCTGATTATGATAGGTTGCTTTTTTTAGCAGATATTTTTCCGGCTTACCATAAAGCGAAACCGGCATTCCTGTATTAAAGTAATCGGCACGAAGTGGTAGTGTGGTGTATTCATACGTCACCGAATCTTTGGCGGGTGCAATAGCAGGAGTGTAGGAAATACGTTCATTAAAGGAATAGACAGCGATATCATGCTGGTAATGATATTTTTTTACGTTTTTATAGGTTATATAATCAGAAGTCTCAATGTCTTTAGTGCCGTTTATCGTATACAAATACCAGCTTTTCTGTGTTGTGCCTGAAGTATTGGTGATCCAACTGCTGTCAATATAGCCTGCCGGATTCAGGCGGTAATAGGTTTTTGAGGGAGATACCGTATTGTTAGTTACTAATACCTGTGTGTACAGGCCGTTGTCAAGTGTAAGTCTGTAATCGTACGAAAGTCCGTTGTGTTGGCGCAGATAATTAATTGAGGTGCCGCTATAGGTGTAATGGGTAGTATCTGCCGAATAGGAAGAAGAGCTTCCTGTGTAATTTCTTTGGCTGTGAAAGCTGGTTTTTGGTTTATACATTCCGTAATCAATCGCCACATCCTTCGGTGCAGTATCCCTTTTTGAGCAGGCAAATAGTAGGCAGCCAGCAAACAGGGTCATGAGAATTTGTTTCATTTTTTCTGATTTAGTTGGGTAAAATTATACCCGGGCCATACCCATTGCAATCGTTGAAAAAGATGATTTTTCTCCGGCTAAAAATCATTTAAAAGTATGATAGGAGGCAGTTCTCCCTTAATTTTATTTTGTAAAAGAAAGATAACCCAGGCTATGCAAAAAAGGCTTTTGTTCATTTTGTCCATACTATGCTGCCGTTTACTTGGGGCACAGCAACCAGCAGGTAAGGATAGCCTGTTACTTGCCGTGCGCACCGCTAAAGAGGATTCAGCAAAAATCAAACTGTTGTTAGATGCAGGGGACCTGTACTCCAACAGGGACTATGACAGTTTTTACTACTATGTGGATCAGGCCAATAATCTAGCCCGGAAGATAAAGGTTAATAAGTATGACTTTTTTATTCAGGCAGGATATGCAGAATATTATTATAACAAAGGAGACGCAAAAAAAGCAGTGGAACATGCTGCAAAAGGCAGGGATTTTGCAGAAGCGCAGAATGATTTGAAACTATTAGCCAGGAGCTACAATAACCTGGCGGCAGTTTACAATCACTTTGGCAATCATAAATCTGCTATTGAATGCATTCTGAAATGCCTGGATATTTCTGCAAAAACAAAAGACAGTGCCAGCTTTGCGGTGCGCAACCTTACGGCTTCGGTTACTTATTATAATTTAGAACAGTTTGACAAGGCCATTATCCATGCGAAGAAAGCATATGAGTTTGGCAGGCAGTTCAAGAACGACTATGCCATGACGATGGGGTTAAATAATTTATCTGCCAGCTATTCCCAGTTAAATATGCTGGACAGTTCCATTGCTGTCAGCAAGCAGCAGCTGCAATTGGCCATGGAACAGGAGGATGCCACCAATATAAACTATGCTCTGGTAAATCTATGCAATGATAATTTCAGGGCAGGAAATATACCTGCTTTAGAAATGTATGCTAATGAATTGTCAGTATACAGAAAGGATATGCCCGACAGCCAGGTGATTGCAGAAATACACCACGCATTGGCGTTGAACCTGATGGCCCGGCAAAAATATGGCCTGGCAAAAGCGCAGCTTGACAGTGGAATTGTTATTGCACAAAATATGAATAATGCCGACGCTTTGGCGAACCTGTATCAAAGTTTTGCCGTATTAAACTATTTGCAGGGCCATATCAAAGAGGGGAAGAGTTATTCATTTAAATATGATTCAATCAGCCGTGCAGCCAATATTAAAGAGCTGAATTTTTATACAGAAGAGCTGGAAACAAAATATGAAACAGAAAAAAAGGAGACGCAGATAAAGCTGCAACAGGCGAAGCTCAGGCAAAAGTCTGTTGTCAATTATTTTTTAATTGCCGGTGCTATTGCTTTGCTGGTTATTTCATTACTTACTTACCGCAATTATAAGAGCCGTCAGAAATTGCAGCAATCAAAGATTGATGAACTGGAAAAAGAAAGATTATTGACCGCCACAGAAGCTGTGCTGAAAGGTGAAGAGCAGGAGCGAAGCCGCCTTGCCAAAGATCTTCACGATGGATTGGGAGGTATGCTGAGTGGCATAAAACATTCATTAAGCAGTATGAAGGAAAATTTAGTCATGACGCCTGCGAATGCACAGGCTTTTGAACGCAGCCTTGACATGCTCGATTCTTCCATCAGCGAAATGCGCAGGGTAGCCCATAATATGATGCCGGAGATGCTGGTAAAGTATGGACTGGATACGGCACTCAGGGAATTTTGCCATGAAATTACGGGTAGTGGCGTTACTGAGGTAAACTATCAATCCATTGGTATGGAAAATGCAGCTATTGATCAAACAGTGGCAGTAACTACTTACCGCATCGCACAGGAGCTGGTCAACAATGCCATTAAGCACGGCCATGCGCAGGGGGTATTGGTGCAACTGCATTTATCGAAGCAGGAGAAATTATTGGCACTGACGGTAGAAGATGATGGAAAAGGTATGGATTCCGGTGTGCTAAAACAGTCGAAAGGAATGGGCTGGAAGAATATTCAAAGCCGTGTGGATTTTTTAAAAGGAAAACTGGATGTGCAATCTGCACCGGGTAAGGGCACATCCGTCATGATAGAAATTAATACCTGATGGCAATACGGGTTTTTATAGTGGATGACCATTATATGGTAATAGAGGGTATTCGTTCCTTACTGCAACAGGAAAGCAGTATTGAATGGATGGGGCATGCCACCAATGCCGCTTCCTGCCTGAGTTTTTTAAAACAACACCAACCGGATGTGATCCTGATGGATGTAAACCTGCCGGACAGGAGCGGAACGGAATTGTGTAAAGACGTAAGGCAATTATACCCCTCAGTTTTTGTACTGGGCTTAAGCACTTTTCATCAGCAGGCTGTTATCCGGAATATGATGGATAACGGTGCTTCAGGCTATCTGTTAAAAAATGCAACAAAGGAAGAATTACAAACAGCAATAGCTGCTGTTATGACAGGAAAAACATACCTGAGCAATGAGGCATCTGCAGCACTAAAAGCATCTGAGGATAAGATTGCCCTGATAACAAGAAGGGAAAGGGAAGTGCTGGTATTGATTGCAGATGGGTTTACGAATGCACAAATAGCCGAAAAACTTTTTATCAGTATTCCTACTGTGAACACACACAGAAAGAGTCTGCTGTCCAAGTTCAATGTAAATAATACTGCCGGATTAATAAAGCAGGCAGTTCAGCATAATCTTGTTTAGTGTTGAAAATATAATTGCATTATCATTACCTCACCAGCGTCACCGTACCTTTTAATGACACGGTTTGTCCCATATCGCAAACCGCTTCTACAAACCAAACATACACGCCAGCGTCCATGCCTTGCAGATCACTCCGCCTGCCATCCCAGCCCAATGATGCCGTATTGGGAGCAAAATTGTTCCGTTCAAATACTTTGTTGCCCCAACGGTTGTATATGACCATTTTATTTATGGTGCGGTATCCTCTTGTAAGCGGGAAAAACCAGTCATTACGACCATTATTATCCGGTGTAAAAGCAGTTGGCAACAATAAGTTCGCTTTACTGCAATCAACAGTAATCTTCACATCGTCGTTGGCTTTACATCCATGCATGTTTTTCACTTCTATTTGATGCGTGGCTGTTTCCAGGGCTGTGCCGGCAAATACTGGGCAAGTGGGGCATGATAGCCCGTTGAGCCGTGGAGACCATTGCCATGACACAACATCAGCGCTGTATGCCGGGCTTACCGTAAATGCGGTATTGTAAGGCACGATTTGATCATTGCCTGCATTGACCGTGGGATTATAATTGACCTGTACACGGGCATAGGCTGTATCTGCAAAGCAGGAAACCGAGTCATGTACGATAACCTGGTAGGTAATAGTACTGTCGGGGACACTTAATGGATTTGAAATGTCAGTGGCGCTCAGGTACCTTGGAGGCAGCCAGTTGGTAACACCTTTCACATCCGCATTGAATTGTACTTTTCCGCCAATACAGATAGCGGTATCTGCCGGCATAACCTGCAGAGCAAATGGCTCATACACTTTTATATTACTGGTATCACGGTTAATGCATCCGGCCCAGTTCACTGCTTCAGCTATATAGCTGGTAGTAGTTGGTGGCCGCACCATAACTGTATCGCAGGTGAGACAGCTGATATTGGTAGTTGGTGTCCAGGTAAAATTGTCCACGCTGAAGGCAAGCAGTTGTTTCTGTTCGCCTGCACAAATAGTATCAAACCGGGGCAAGACAAATATCTCCGGTGTGGGATATACGTATACCAGTTGTGAGTCGGCCTGTGCACACCCTTTCGTATCCGTGACTTTAAAATGTATCCAGTATGTGGCAGAGCGATCATAGCTATGCGGAGGTGGTATGGCTGCGTTACTCGTATTTCCATCCCCGAAATTCCAATCCCAGGTAGCGATCGGATCTGATGGGAAGAAGGGATGCGAGGTATTGGTAATTGGGAAGCTGTTATTTTTAAAGCACTGGCTGGTGGGAATGGATACCTCCAGCACAGGCCCGCCAACATAAGTTGGATGCGGGAGGTAAACAGTATCATCACAGGTAGTGGAATCAGGGCCGGATATGATCACAAATTCATTGAATACGCCCTGTTGATCGGGTTTTAAATCTATCAGTTCCGGATAGATAGTATGCGCCACGATATAACCGTCCACATGAAATGCATACAGGTAGCCACTACCGGGCGGGTAAGGATTGAGTACTTTATAATTGATGACACTGTCTTTGCACACATGTGTTTTGGTACTGGTGAGTACAGGCGTGGCTGTGTACTGATTTGTAATCAAGGTATCAATGCAACCAGTGATTTCATCATATAACCAGAAACGGGTGGTAAATGCACCATTAAGCGGAAAATCATGTGTTGTGTTGTAGTTTGTAACATCGGGCACCGATGGATTATCGGAGAAGGTCCATGAAAACGAACTCACGTTGCCGAGCGACAGGTTTTCATAAATAAAATGATTGCGTGCTGAACAAATGTTCCTGGTCTTATAATCTGCCACAACGCCGATAATGTCGAGATCGATAGTATCGGAAGGCCCAGCACAACCATGAAAATAAGGTGTCATGATGACTTGTTTAAGGCCGAGCGTACGGTAGCGGTGGGCAATGACAGGCGATTCGACAGAATCAACAATTCCATCTCCATAGTCCCAGACAAAGTAACTCGCACCATTAGCGGAACCATGAAAGACGATCAGTTCACTTGCACAAAATGTACTTAGTCCCGTAGCCGTTACAGCAACCGGATTTGAAGGCGGCACACCATATCCAAATTCAGCATAGTTGTACTGTGCGGTGCAACCACTGGTAGTTGTCATCGTTACACCCGCTGTTGTAATAGCGGCTGTAGTGCTATACAAATGATTCACAATGCCAATGGTGGTTGTAACAGTGGGAGAGCCATCGCCAAAGTTCCAGGTGAAATTGCTGACAGGATCACCTGCCGGTGCATCGGGGGCTACTGATAATTGTACATTAATCGGAATACAGCCACCAGCTTTATCAAGACCGGCATCAATAATTCCGAAACGCTTTATGCGTACTGTATCAAGCGTACTCGCCTGGCAGCCGGCGGCAGTTATGCCTTTTACGGTTACTACAAACTCATCGAATGTATTAAAGAAATGACTGGCTGTGTTTGATGCAGTGGTAACCACAGGGCTTCCATCACCAAAATCCCATTCATAGGTGGCGATAGCCGTATTAGCTGAAGCAGTAAAAAGGATACTGCCCGGCTGACATAGCTGGTATTTATCTGCTACGAATGATACAACCGGCGTTGGATTGATGGTAATATTTTTTGTAACAGAAATTGCTACATCTGCATAAATAGCAATGAGGGTAACAGCATACGTGCCAGGTGCTGTGTACGTGGCATAGTCTGTCGGCAGAATACCGGATGCACCGTTTCCAAAACGCCATATAAATCCATCTGGATTACCGCTACAGGCCTGGGTAAACTGAACAGTTTGAGGATTACAGAATAAACCGCTGGTAGTTGTATAGGTGAAGTCAACCGTTTGACCATACGAGACGGATGGTAAAAAGAAGAGTAATGCAATAATGTATTTACCAGCCTTCATTTATAACCAAGGGTTTGGTACATGACTGTACAAGGTACGATTTATAATGGAACGCCGCACCATCAGCCAAAGCCGGGCACCGGGCGATAAAGCTGGTTTTCGGGTACGCACAGATTTGAAATTTCCCGCCTATTTCGTGGCTGATATTTTTTTGTATTTTGTGTACACCAAGCCACCTGTGAGATATTTATTTATTTTATTTATTACCCTCATAGCATTTGCGCAGGATATACCTGCGCAGCAAACCTCTTTGGCTGTAAATACCGACTCCCTTAAAAAAATAAACCTCGCCGTAAAAGAAGCCAACCGCAGGCAAATGGCGAATGCCCATATACAGCACTTCGTGATAAAGGCTGACAGCAGTACCTACGGCTACAGTATATACATTGACGGTAAATTATATATTCAGCAAACCACCATTCCTGCCATGCCCGGCAACCGGGGCTTTAGTACAGTTGATAAGGCGGATAAGACCGCTGTATTGGTGATAGAAAAAATAAAACAAGGAGAACTGCCGCCTGCCCTCACGCATGCTGAACTGCGCCGCCATAAGATTATAGAATGAACCAAACAAAACCAACATATGTCACTCAAAGCTTTACTGCTGCTGTTAAGCATAGCAGCCACCACCCTTGTTACAGCCCAGCAGGGTGTCGGTATCAACACTACTACACCTGATCCGAGCGCTGCACTGGATATTAACAGTACCGATAAAGGGTTGCTGGTACCCCGTATGACAACGGCACAACGCAATGCGATTGTGAACCCGGCAACGGGCCTTATCGTCCTGAACCTGGATGATAAATGCGTGGATATTTATAACGGCACCACCTGGATAAAGAATTGCGGGTTTACCATCACACAGGATACCCTGGCTGCTGCCTGGACACAACGGGCAGATTTTGGCGGTATCAACGGCCGCTATGCTGCTGTTGGTTTCAGTATCGGCAGTAAAGGGTATATAGGAACAGGCATAGACGTTGCCATTAAAAAAGATTTTTGGGAATACGATCCTGCTACTAATGCATGGTCGCAGAAGGCTGATGTTGGCGGCCCGGCCAGGTATTATGCAGCGGGTTTTTCTATTGGCGCCATGGGTTATATAGGTACCGGTGCAAATGGCAGTACTGAAATAAAAGATTTTTGGGAGTATAATCCTGCCACCAACACCTGGACACAAAAAGCAGATTTTGGAGGAAGTACGCGGAGTGCCGGAATTGGGATTGGCACAGCCACCAGGGGGTATATCGGCCTGGGAGCTAATAACACCGGGCTTAAACAAGATTTTTGGGAGTATAATCCGGGCACCAATACATGGACTTCCATCGGAAATTTTGGAGGCACTGCCAGGTTATATGCAACAGGCTTTTCAACCGGTCAGAAATTATATGCCGGTACAGGAAATGATGGAGCCTATAAGAAAGATTTTTGGGAATACGATCCTGGCACCAGCAGTTGGACGCAAAAAGCGGATTTTGGAGGTATTGCAAGACATCTGGCTGTCGGTTTTGGTATGGCAGGCAAGGGCTACATTGGAACAGGAACGGACGGAACCTTCCGGAAAGATTTTTGGGAATATGATCCTGTGGGCAATGCCTGGACGCAAATAGCCAATCTCCCCGGGGTAGCCAGGGGACAGGCCGTAGGCTTTGCAATTGGGACAAAAGGGTTTGTAGGTACCGGGGTTGATGGAAGTTCTGTCAAAAGAGATTTTTGGGAATACAATGCACTCAACATTGTTACGAATTATAATAACAGTGCAGCGGCTAATTACACCAATAATTATTTTGTGAATGACGGGCTATGGTCAAAGCGGGGTGATACCTTAGTGAATACGAATGTTTTGCCCAATATGACTGTGAATGCCGGCAGGATTGATTTAAAAGCGCCAACGCGGATTACCGATCATCTTATTTTTAATTCTTCTAACGGGGCCATTAATTATAGCAATGCCGGTAATTTATATTTCCGTTCAAACACAACAACAGGCGATAACACTAACTATACTGACAGGATGGTAATAACCAATAGCGGTAACGTAGGTATTGGTGTATCTTCTCCCAGTGCCACACTGGATGTAAGTGGTACGATGCGGCTGAACCTGAGTGGTGCCTTGAGTGGCAGGGTACTTACCAGCGGTTCTTCTGGGGAAGCTACCTGGCAAGCTGTCCCCCGGCAGATTGAGTTGGGGCTTGCCACAGGCCAGGTGGCTTATTGGGATGGCGGAATATGGAGGGGCACTTCCAATATCCATAATCATTTTAATGGCAACGTGGGTATCGGGACCACATCACCCGGCAAAAAGCTGGATGTAAATGGCATCATCCGGTTGAACACACACCTGATTTTTAATTCCACGCATGGCATCATCAACTGGAGTGGTGGTGGTAATTTATATTTCCGCACCAACAACCCGACAGGTGAAGAAGGTACATACAGCGAAATGATGGTGCTGACAGGACAGGGATGGTTGGGTATCGGAACAACAACCCCTGCATCAAGACTGGATATTACCGGCAGCCTGCGGATGAATGATGGCACACAGGGAGTAGGAAAAGTATTGACATCGAATGCCACTGGCCTTGCATCCTGGCAAACATTGCCCACACAAATTACAAACGGAAGCGCCACGGGTAATACACTTTACTGGACAGGCAGTGCCTGGGCCAACAGCGCTAATGTTTTTAATAACAATGCTAATGTGGGTATTGGCACCGCCACACCCGCAGCCAAATTAGATGTGGCTGGTACATTGAAAGTAACGGATGGTACGCAAGCGGCAGGCAAAGTGCTTACATCGGATGCTGATGGACTTGCCAGCTGGCAAACGATTCCCACACAAATAACCAACGGATTGGCAACAGGTAATACATTGTATTGGGATGGTAGTACATGGAGCAACAGCAGTAATCTGTATAATAATAATGGGAATGTGGGTATTGGCACCGCTACACCTGCAGCCAAACTGGATGTAACCGGTACACTGAAAGTAACGGATGGTACAGAAGCAGCAGGCAAAGTGCTTACATCGGATGCAGCAGGGCTTGCCAGCTGGCAAACGGTTCCGACACAAATAGCTGATGGTTCTGCAGCCGGGAATACCATTTTCTGGGATGGATCGGCCTGGCATAATAACGGCAACATCTTTAACAGTACCGCTACCGGCTTTGTAGGTATTGGCACCAGTTCGCCGGGCAGAAAGCTGGATGTGAACGGCCCCGTACGCATGAACACACATCTTATTTTTAATTCTTCCAATGGGGTGCTCAACTATCCGGGTGCAGGTAGTTTATATTTCCGTTCAAACAGTGTGCAGGGCGACGATGCCACGTATACAGAGCGAATGATCCTGACTGGTGCCGGTAACCTGGGTATTGGTACCGTTTCACCTGTCAACAAACTAAGCGTGGTGGGTAATGCAAATGTGACGGGTAACCTGGGTATTGGTGCAGGTGCGGTGACACCTTCCACTGCGCTGGATGTGGACGGTGGTATCCGTACCCGGTATAGCGGTACCTCTACAGGTGGTTTTGCTTCTACGGCTATGCAAACTATCAACATTGGTATTGTTGCTTTACCTGCCGGTTGGGATTTCGCAAACACGGTTGTGCTGATTTCAAATGCTGATGGAGCGGGTGCCACTATTCACCAGGCCAGGCTTTCCAGCCTTACGAATATACAGGTGCTTTGCACGCCGGTAGCTACCGGGACTGCCAGGTTTAACTGGATCGTATTTAAATTGTAGTAGGGCGAAAAAACGAAATCAATTATTGATTGATAAAATAAAACGGGCAATAACATTGCCCGTTTTATTTTTTTATAGCCCGTAACGGGCCGCAATTCTTTTTATTTTCCAGCAACCATCATCCTTGCCTTCTGCAATACTGATTTCAGCAGCCCCATATTCTTCATGATGAACGTAATGAGCAGGATAGTGGCTGTAAGGATCAGCAGCATCCATTCCTGCGGCATGTTTTTCATCCAGTTTAGCTCCAGTAAAATAAAACCATTGATAAAGCAAATGAAACGTGCAGTGAAGCTATGGCTGAACCCCTGGTTGGTAAGCAGGTGATGTATATGGGTTTTGTCGGCTACAAAAGGCGACTGCCCCTTCCATATCCTGGTGGCAAATACACGAATGGTATCGAATACGGGTATAATAATTATGCCTAGCACAAATACTGGTGACCGGGGGATAACCGGGTTAATGCCAACGGCATTAACCTGCATCATACGGATGCATAATACGGCTACTACAAATCCTAATACTAAAGATCCTGTATCGCCCATAAATATTTTGGCCGGGTTGAGGTTAAAATATAAAAATGCAAGGATAGCACCCGCCATGGCAAAAGCAATCAGTGCTGTGTTTGCATCGCCGCTCATGGTCAGCAGCAATCCCAGGGTAATTAAACTCATGAAACCAAGTCCGCCGGCAAGGCCATCAATTCCATCAATAAGGTTGAAAGCATTTACAATGCCTACTATGGCTACAACGGTAAATGCATATTGGGCCAACAAAGGAATTTCGTTGATGCCAAACAAACCCTCAAAGGAAGTAATACGTATACCGGATACGGCAATCAGTGCAGCAAGAGCTACTTGTATTAAGAATTTGTAGGTGGCGGGCAGATCCTTCAGATCGTCTAAAATACCCAGTGCTAATAAAGCCACAACCGAGAAAAAGAAACTTACCTGTCCAATCGTGGCACTGAACGGAAACCACAGGAACAGGGATCCTAACAAACCACCGGCAATGGCAATGCCACCCATGGTGGGCACAGGTGCTGTATGCTCCTTGCGGGCATTGGGCTTGTCAAACAGTTTATATTTTCTGATGAAAGCGATAACAGGCGGAATAGCCAGCAGCGTGATAACAAAGGCTGAAAAGAAACACAATAGTGCAAAACGGTACCCGGTGAAAAATGCATCAATTTGCAGCAGAAGTTGGTGGTTCATGCCGTTTGGTTTTTAGGACAGGAATGGATTTGTCGACAAGATAAAACCGAATCCTCCAATAGCAAGAGTTGCTACGTGGTTTGGCAGATAAATTGAGTGTTACCCCGCCATCTTCTATCGTCATTTTCCGAAAGGGTATCGTATTTTCTGCAAAAGGCTTTCGGTTACTGATGCCTTATTTTTGTAAAAAACAAGCTTATTTCTGTTGGTTCACATATACTGAGTTCACCCATTGAGTACCTGAAAGGTGTGGGGCCGCAACGGGCCGACTTGCTGAAAAAGGAACTGAATATTTTTACGTTTGGTGATCTGCTCGATCATTTTCCCCTGCGCCATATAGACCGTACCCGGCTGAACAATATCAGTGAGATTAGCCCGGATACTGATTTTGCACAACTGGCTGGTGTATTACAGAGCAAAGATGTGGTGGGCCAGCGGCAGGGAAAAAGGCTGGTAGCCCAACTAAAAGATAAGACAGGTATTATTGAACTGGCCTGGTTCCAGGGATTGAACTGGGTGGATAAACAATTAGAAATTGGCCAAAGCTATTTGGTGTTTGGCCGTACCGGTTTCTTCAATGGTATGCCGCAAATGGTGCACCCGGAATTTGAAATATTATCACCGGGGAGTACTTTGGAAAAAAATTATCTCGAACCTGTTTATCCGACAACAGAAAAACTAAAAGCAAAAGGACTGGGCGGAAGACAGCTGGCTAAACTTACTGCACAACTGCTTACACAAATCCGGGAAAAAGATATTGACGAGAACCTGCCGGATAGCCTGCTTAAGCAATTAAAACTTTGCAATCGCTATACGGCATATGTGCAGGCGCATTTTCCTAAATCAACGGCTGATTATAATGAAGCAATAAAGCGACTGAAATTTGAGGAATTGTTTGTTGCACAAATGCGGGCCAACCTGGTGCGAAGCGGCCGTCACCGTTTTTCCAAAGGTGTTGTGTTTGATAAAGTGGGCGATTTGTTCAATGCGTTTTATAAAAACCACCTGCCCTTTGAACTGACCAATGCACAAAAAAGGGTTATTAAAGAAATAAGGACCGACACGGCGAAGGGACGGCAGATGAACAGGTTGCTGCAGGGTGATGTGGGAAGTGGAAAGACTATTGTGGCTGTGTTGATTATGTTGCTGGCTGCTGATAACGGGTTTCAATCCTGCCTGATGGCCCCCACCGAAATACTGGCCCGCCAGCATTTTGAAACGATTCAGCCATTGCTGGAAAAAATAGGTGTGGAAGTAGCCTTGCTCACCGGATCGTCTAAAGCGGCACAACGGAGAAAACTACTTGCATCGCTGCAAAGCGGCGAACTGAAAATCCTGATCGGCACGCATGCCGTAATTGAAGATGTGGTGCAGTTTCAAAACCTGGGTTTGGTAATAATAGATGAGCAGCACCGGTTTGGCGTGGCGCAACGGGCAAGGCTTTGGAAAAAGGCAGATACACCACCGCATGTGCTGGTGATGACGGCTACGCCTATTCCCCGTACATTGGCGATGACAGCCTATGGCGATTTGGATTATAGTGTGATTGATGAACTGCCGCCAGGCCGGCAACCGGTAACCACCGTTCACCGTTTCGACGCACAACGTAGCAAGGTGATGGATTTTATTCGTACAGAAATAGACAAAGGACGGCAGGTGTATATCATATTTCCGCTGATAGAAGAAAGCGCCAAACTGGACTATGAAAACCTTATGAAGGGCTACGAAAATGTAAAAGCCTATTTCCCGGAGCCTAAATACTGGATAAGTATGGTGCATGGACGCCAGCCTGCGGAGCAGAAAGAAACGAACATGAAAAGATTTGTGCAACGGGATACGCAGATAATGGTGTCAACCACCGTTATAGAAGTGGGCGTAAACGTACCCAATGCTACCGTAATGGTGATTGAAAGCGCTGAGAAGTTTGGTCTTTCGCAGTTGCACCAGCTCCGCGGCAGGGTAGGACGGGGTGCAGATAAAAGCTATTGTATATTAATTTCCGGGTCAAAATTGGGTAATGAAGCCCGGCAGCGCATCCGGATCATGGAACAAACGTCTAATGGATTTGAAATAGCGGAAAAAGACCTGGAACTGCGTGGCCCGGGTGAAATTGATGGCACCAGGCAGAGCGGGGCATTAAACTTTAAGTTGGCAAGTATTGTCCAAGACCGGCCTTTACTGGAGTTAGCAAAGAATCTTGCGGCAGCTATTGTAGAAAAGGATCCTGATCTGCTTTCGGCAGAAAATTTGCAGCTAAAGAGCTTTCTCCGTCACCAAAAAGGTGCGCTGGTATGGAGCAAAATATCCTGAGCGGCATTTTTTTATAAGCGACAATAAAATGACAGAGAAAAACGGATTCTTAACAGAAGTTTTCAAACCAACTGAGCAAAAAAAGAGTTATTTTACTACAATAAACTTTCCGATACTGAAACGTTTACTATTATTAGCAGCATTCGCATTTCCGGCCCTGCATATGCTGGGGCAAGGGGTTATTGAATTTGTGGAAAATAAGGGACAATGGGACAACCGGGTTTTGTACCAGGGTGAAGTGACCAATGGTTCTGTGTTTGTCCGCAATGGCGGTGTTACTTTTTTACAGCATAATGCGGTGGACATGGCCAACCTGGCCAAAAACATGCACCTGCATGGTACTGCTTCCGCCAATAAAGAAACCCCCAACGAATTTACCGTACGTTCCCACAGCTGGCATGTAGATTTTATTGGTGCCTCAAAGCAGGCAAGGATTGTGCCTTCCAAAGTGCAGTCATATCATCATAATTACTATATCGGTAATAACCCTGCTAAATGGGCATCTGATTGCAAGGTGTACCAGGCTTTAACTATTGAAAATATTTATCCAAACGTAGATGCCCGTTACTACACAGATAACGGAACTTTAAAATATGACCTTATCGTAAAGCCCGGCGCTGATCTTTCCAAAATTGCCCTCCGGTATGATGGCCTGGGTAAAATGGAAGTAAAGAATAAAGAGCTGGTACTGTCTACTTCGGTTGGTGAAATGAAGGAGGGAAAGCCATATACTTACCAGGCAGGTGTATCGGGCAGAAACGAAGTAAGCTGCAAGTACATCGTCAGGGATAATGTGCTGCGTTTTGATATAAAAGATTATGATCCCACCGCTACATTGGTGATAGATCCTTCTATTGAATTTTGTTCTTTCTCCGGCAGCTCGGCTGATAACTGGGGTTTTACGGCAACTTATGGGCCTGATGGTGCCATGTTTGGTGGTGGCCAGGTATATGGCAGCGGGTTTCCAACACAGGCCGGTGCCACACAAACAAACTTTGCCGGTGGTACCTATGATATGGGTATTATAAAACTGTCGCCTGATGGCGGTACAAAAATGTATGCTACCTACCTCGGCGGAAATGGTGGCGCACAAACCGGACGTGATCAGCCGCATAGCCTTGTCGCCGATGCACAAGGCAACCTGATCGTAGCCGGCCGGTCCAATGCAAACGATTATCCTGTTACAAACAATGGCAGCCTAGCCGGTGGTGGTTATGATATTGTAGTAACAAAACTGAATACATCAGGCGGCCTGATTGCTTCCCGCAAGATTGGTGGTTCTGGTGATGATGGTGTGAACATACAGGAATCAAGGGCACTAACTTCCTTACAACGAAATTATGGTGATGATGCCCGTAGTGAAGTGAATGTTGATGCTGCCGGCAATATATATGTAGCTTCCTGCACACGCTCTTCTAATTTTCCCACAGCTGGCTCACCCTTTCAGTCCTCCTTAGGAGGCTCACAAGATGGTGTGTTATTGAAATTAAATGCCTCGCTTACTACATTACTGTTTTCCAGTTATATGGGCGGTTCTGGTAACGACGCGGCCTATGTGGTATCGCTGGCACCCAATGGCGATATATTCGTAGGGGGTGGTACCGAGAGTGGAAATTTTCTTGCCGGCACACATGGTGGTACAGTTGGTACAGCATTAAGTGGTACGATGGATGGTTTTGTGGCGGTCATTAATAATAGCGGCAGCACTGTTATCCGTTCAGCCTTTATTGGAACCTCAGGACTTGACCAGGTATATGGAATACAATTTGACAACAATGGGTTTCCGTATATTATGGGTCAGACAACAGGCAACTGGCAGGTTGTAAATAACCTGCCTGGCACTCCGGCGATGTATAGTAATCCGGGTGGCAAGCAATTTATAGCGAAGCTGCAGCCCAATTTATCAGCCTATGTATATTCTACCATGTTTGGAACAGGTGCAGCCACACCCAATATTTCGCCGGTAGCATTCCTCGTGGATCGTTGCGAAAATGTATACATATCGGGATGGGGCGGTCACTATGATAATGCAAATCCGTTCAACAGTGCGTCTACATTTGGATTGCCTGTAACACCCGATGCGTTTAAGTCAACAACCGACGGAAGGGATTTTTATTTCTTTGTCATGAAGAAAAATGCTGAATCACAATTATTCGGCAGCTTCTTTGGTGAAAATAATTCTGCGGCAGGCGGCGGCGACCATGTGGATGGAGGTACCAGCCGTTTTGATCGCAATGGTGTTATCTACCAGGCCATCTGTGCAAACTGTAATATTGCTAATCCCCCGCCTACATTCCCTGTTACACCGAATGCAGCCTTTCCGATTAATAATGCAAGGGTGAGCCGTAACGGTGCGCAATGTAATTTGGCGATGGTAAAAATTGCCATGAACCTGGCCGGTGTGGCCGGCGGTGTGCAATCAGCAATTGACGGTGTGCCGAGAGATACAGCCGGTTGTGTTCCCCTGACAGTTGATTTTATTGACACGCTGGCTAACGGAACCAGCTACGAATGGTATTTTGACTATGTGCCGGGTAATGCACCGAACCTTGTTACCACTACTCCGGCAGCGCAGTGGACATTTGGTACTGTGGGTATTCACCCGGTAATGCTGGTGGCCATTGACCCCAATACCTGTAATATACGTGACAGCTCATTCCTCAATATACGTGTTGGCGCAACCCAGGCTATTCCGGACTTTACGGCCAACCGGACGGGGCCTTGCGAAGACTTTACCTATACGTTTACAAATACAACCATTGAACCGCCAACACATCCGTTTGGCGCCAATACATTTATTTGGGACTTTGGTGATAACACGCCGCCGGTTCGAACTGGCAGCGCCGCACAAACACATCAGTATGCCGGACCGGGCACTTACTGGGTTACCCTGCGGCTGGAGGATGATCGCTATTGTAATTCGCCAGATATTGACTCCCTTCGGGTGGAAGTGGTATTGAATGTGCGTGCAGGTGTCAGCGCACCGCAGCGTATTTGTGTAAATCAGCAGGTACAGTTTACCAGTACATCGTCTGGCGCACAAACCTTCCTCTGGAATTTTGGCGATGGCAATACATCTACAGACGAAAATCCTGTACACACTTATACAACGACAGGTCCGTTTACGGTAACACTTACAGTGTTTAATCCCGGCTCTTGTAATGGACAGGATGTGACCACATTTAATGTAGAAGTCTTTGCATCACCTATAGCGAATGCCACCTTTGGACCCATACCGCCGCAGGTAAATACGCCGACAAACTTTACCAACCTGTCGCTGAATGCCATCCGGTTTAAGTGGGTGTTTGGTGATGGTGATTCTGTTGAAATAAACTCAATGGCACCTGTATCGCACCAATATAATGCTACCGCTACCTATGATGCCTATTTGGTGGCTTTCAATGAAGCAGGTTGTACCGATACGTTCCCTATGCGGATTGCTAACCTGATTGATGCTGTGGTAGATGTGCCAAATGCCTTTACGCCAATGAGCAATGACGAGAACAGCGTCGTTTATGTAAGGGGTTTTGGTATTGGTAAAATGCAGTTTACCATCTGGAACCGCTGGGGACAAAAAGTATTTGAAACAACAAACCAGAAGACGGGATGGGATGGAAGGCTGAAAGGGGTTGTACAACCCATGGATGTTTATGTGTACACCCTGGCTGTTGATTTTACCGACGGACGAAAAGTAATTAAGAAAGGGGATATTACGCTGATACGTTAGCGCAACGCCTTTTCCATTAAAAAAAGAGGAGTAACGATAATGTTGAAAAGAAAAATCATCGTGTTGGGGATCTTCGGTGCAGTGCTTGGAGCAAAGCTCCATGCACAGGATTTGCATTTTTCGCAGTTTATGAATTCCCCCTTGCTGACCAATCCGGCCAACACGGGCTTTATGCCTGATGGTGACTTCCGGCTGGGGGCCAATTTTCGTAATCAATGGGGATCGGTAACAGCCTTTCCTTACAAAACAATGAGCGCCTGGGGCGATGTGCAAACCATGCAGAACGAAGAAGCTACAGGCTGGCTTGGCGTAGGCGGCGTAATTCTAAGGGATGTGGCGGGCACAGGTGTGCTCACGTCTACAAAAGTGTATGGCTCGGTGGCCTATCATCAAATGGTGAACTACAGCAGCCTTGTTAGTCTTGGATTTAACGTAGGCTGGGCGAACAAGCGGATCAATACAGCTAACCTTACATTCCCCAGCCAGTGGAACGGACGCTTTTTTGATGTGCACCAGACAGCACTTGCCCCGAAGCTTGACAGGAATAATATCAACTACCTCGATATGCAGGTGGGCATGAACTATGCATATTTCCCCAGTGATAATGTGTACCTGAATGCCGGATTTTCGGCCATGCATGTCAACAGGCCCAAAGAAACATTTTTTAGCAATGCCGATGGTATAGATAACCGCATAGCGCCCCGCTACACTGGTTTTTTAAATGGCAGTTTTAAACTGAATGATCGGGTGATCATTAACCCGAATATTTATACATCAGTGCAGGCGAAAGCCTACGAAATAGTAGGCGGGCTGAATGCACACTACAATCTTTCCGGCGACGGTGAGAAAGTGCTGATAGCGGGAGCTTATTACCGTTACAAAGATGCGATCATACCTATGGTTGGCCTTAGCCTCAAAGACTATACGTTTACATTCACTTATGATGTTACTACCTCATCACTTAGTACGTTTAACGGGGCAAGGGGTGGTATAGAATTATCGCTGGTGAAAACAGGTGTGCTGAGTTATTATCGTGGTAATAAGCATGACAGTTTTTGTCCGAGTTTCAAGTATTAGCAATCCATATATGGTAATGCGGTTTCTTTTCTCCATGCTGTTTATTTGCCAGCTGCATATGCTTGTTGCGCAAAAAGTAATAATAAGACGGGAGCCGGAAACGGGCTTTGTGTATAGCGGTATGGATAATCCACTGACGATATTGGCTGAAAATCTTCCTTGCAAATCACTTTCTGTAAAAGTCTCAAAGGGGAAAATTACAAAGACCGGCGATTGTACGTATATATATCATCCTGATTCTGCAGGTGCGGTTGTCTTTCGTATTTCAGCCATAAAAGGGCAATCAGTAAAATTGATAGACGAGATTACCTGGTACGTAAGACCCGTGCCTGAACCCTCGGCAGTCGTGGGTGGATACCCAAACCTCTCTGTCATTCCTGTAGCAGCGTTCAAAGCGCAGGCCGGGGTTGGTATATCCTCTTCCAGTCAATACGGAGTACCATGCCTTACCTATTCTGCAACAAAATATGCTCTGACGATAATGAGGAATGATACTGTTTGTTTTCATTCATCCTGTACAGGAAATGCTTTTTGTGAGGAGGTGAAAAAGGGTATCCGCATGCTGGAGGCGGGTGACAGGATACTGATTTCTAATATTCACGCTGTGGGTGCTGATAGAAAAGAAATGCAACTGGCACCATTGGAATACTGTTTAAAATAAGTTACTTATTTTTTCTATCTTACTGCTATGAAATATATCTGTGTTATCGCTATGACCGCCTGTTTTGCACTTTTCCCGTTTAAAAACCGGGATCTGTTCAACGATTTTCATGATTATTTCGCCCAACGGGATTTTGTAAAAATGGAGAAACTGCTCTCTGCTGATTTTGCCAGCAAATCATCTGGTGGCAGTGAGATGAATAAGGCGGCTTATATTCAATACATGGCTGAATGGAATACCGTATTTGATACAAAATGGAATGTGGTATCTGTAACGGAGAAAGGAGATAAGATTATCAGCGAAGAGTATGATAATGATATGTTCAACGATTATTTCTTTGGCAGCCCGCAACATTACCAGTACACGTATTCGTTTGCCGGTAATACTATCACCAGGGTTGATGTGGATACGATTCCCGGCAGCCGGATTAAAGAAGCCATCTTCAATGAACGCTTTGGCCAGTTTGCCGCCTGGGTAAGGGCCCGCTACCCGGAGAGCCTGCGCTACCTGGGACGTTACGATAAAGAAGCCGCAGAAGCTGTTAAATACATGCTCACGGAGTATATAAAATTAAAAGGTGGTTAATGTATTTTATAGCCCAAGTTTCTCACGAAGGGCTGCAGGCAGCCCTTTTTTATTGACCACCAGTATAACCGTTTGCAGCCGGAAGAAATTTTCATCCATGTACAGATACCCGCCTTTCAAATTCGTACGCCCCCAGGAGTTTTTCAGGTAATACCATTTTGTACCACTACCATCTCTTACCGACCTGATTAAGTGCATGCCGTGATCCCTTTCCGTTTTTTCAGAAGCATAGTTGGCGATGCGTATGGAATCAAGATGGCCAACTGTTTTTTGCATGGAAGCATAACCACCAAAATAATGGAAACCAGTATCAGTTACATCACCTTCCCAGGCTACGCCATATCCTTTATGCAGGGCCGTGTCAGCTACAGCCATCATATCATCCAAACTAATATTGTACAGGCTGTCATAGGCCCAGTTGTACTTATCGTTTAATAAGAATTTTTTATAAAGCGGCTGGTTGGCAAAAGATACAAGATCGATATAGTCGTCAGTATCCAACCCGATAGAACGGGCAAAACTTGTTGGTGTATAGCTCTTTTCGTTAAATGAGAATTGAGAAGGCAGTTTGCCTAAATATTTATCCAGTGTATCATTGAGGTTAGCGATATCAATATCCGAAAGTGCCGTTTTCCCATTTACCAAACAGCTGCGTATATATTGCCGCATAGCTGTATCCATGGCCGCATGGTCATGTAGTTTTGCATCGTTAACCAACCCGCTGTAAGCCCCTTCGGGTACAATACCAAACCGCTTAATCACCCGGAATATATCCCTGAACTGGCCGCCGCCTTCGTAGTAGGTTTTGCCACCGGTGGCCACATGTTGTTTCGCCTTGTCTAGATACGCATGCCGGGCAATAAACATTTCTGAAAGATCGAGTCTTGGGTTGCCCTGTTTCAGTAAATCCGTTTCAAAAAGGCTGGTACCACAGAAAGCCCAGCAGGTGGGGCTTTGCGCCTGGTCTTTTATAGGCGTGCACGACACAGAGTCAGTTATTTGCAAAGGGAGAACAGGCTGTGCGGTTGCATAAAAAGCCAGGACTATAACGGTGGTAAGGAGGATAAGTTGTTTGCGCATAGTGCCTGTAAACTAAACTAAAAGAAAAATGCAAGTATACCCATTGCCGGGTATACTTGAACGTTTAGTAGAAGTTTTGCTTTCATTAACAGCCTGCTTTATTTAGTAATCCTAACACTTGTTTCAAATGCGCAGTCTTTCAATGATAATCCCGATTTTTGTGGTTTAACTGTGAAATCGCAATGGATACAATTACCACCGCATCGCTGGCCGAAGAAATTGTGCAAGACCTGACCGGTATAGTCGGCGAAGCTCACCTGTTTACCGATCTTGAATCGTTGAATAATTATGCGCATGATGAAACGGAAAACCTGCATTTCCTGCCTGCCGTAGTGGTAAAGCCACGCACAGCAGAAGAAGTAAGTGCCATCATGAAAATTTGTAATGCCCATAAGATACCGGTTACCCCCCGTGGTGGTGGTACAGGTTTGAGCGGTGGGGCATTGCCACACCTCGGCGGCGTACTGCTTTCTACAGAACGGATGAATTCGATTTTAGAAATTGATGAACGCAACCTGCAGGTAACAACAGAACCTGGTGTAATAACTGAAGTATTACAAAATGCAGTGAAGGAAAAAAAGCTTTTTTATCCACCCGATCCAAGCAGCCGGGGCTCCTGTTTTATAGGTGGCAATATTGCAGAGAACAGTGGTGGCCCCAAGGCCGTAAAATATGGCGTGGTAAAAGATTATGTACTGAACCTGGAAGTGGTGTTGCCCAGTGGCGAAATTATCTGGACGGGCAGTAATGTGTTGAAGAACTCAACCGGTTATAATCTGACCCAATTAGTAGTGGGCAGCGAGGGTACATTGGGTATCGTTACTAAAATTGTTTTAAAACTGGTACCGCTGCCGCAATACGATTTGCTTATGCTCGTTCCTTTCAGGAACCTTGAACAGGCAGGAGAGGCCGTAAGTGCCATATTCAGGGCAGGCTTTGTGCCCAGCGCCATGGAACTGATGGAGATAAATGCCCTGCAAATTGTAAGTAAGATGGTGGACAGTAATGCCATTCCGGTGACGGAGGATACAGCAGCCCACCTGATTATAGAAGTGGATGGTAATAATATGGATGTATTGCTGCAGGAAATGGAAGCTATTGGCAACCTGTTAACACAATATGACATCGGCGAAATTTATTTTGCAGATGATGCACAGCAGAAGGCGGAACTCTGGAAGCTGCGCCGCCGGGTGGCCGAAGCGGTGAAGATGATTGGCTATACGATTGAAGAAGATACCGTGGTGCCAAGGGCAGAATTGCCCGCATTGATCCGTGGTGTAAAGGACCTTGGGCGTAAACACGATTTTGAAGTGGTATGTTATGGCCATGCCGGCGATGGTAACCTGCATATCCGCATACGCAAAGAAGGGATTCCTAACAGCTATGGCAGCGAAGAAATGAACCAGGTGCTGCGGGAACTATTTATACTGGTTAAAGGGCTGGGTGGTACTATCAGTGGTGAGCATGGCATTGGCCTGATACAAAAAGGATATATGGACATTGTATTCAAAGAAGCCAACCTGGAACTGATGCGGGCCATCAAAAAAGCATTTGATCCAAATAACATATTAAACGCAGGCAAGATTTTTTAATCTGAAAAACAAAAAACCTATGATACGAAAATTGCTATGCAGCAGTCTTTTCCTTTTTGCTGTGGCTGCCACGGTACAGGCACAAAAAGATGAAGAAGAAAGAGGCTTTAAAAAAGAAAACCTGTTTACCGGGGGAAGTGTAACAGTATCTTTTTTTAATGGACAAACCGTATTGGGTGCCCTTCCGCATTTTGGTTATAAAATAGCCGACTGGCTGGATGCCGGTATATCTGTTAATTATCAGTATGCAGGTGCGAGGGATGTATATAGTTTTGATGATAAGTTAAGGCAAAACACTTTTGGCCCCGGCGTATTTACCCGTATCTACCCGGCCAGCATCATTTTTTTACAGGGACAGTTTGAACATAATTTTATTAAGTCTAAATACACTTACCCGGGTGCAGCCCTGGTTGAAACACAAAACCTGGATGTGAGTTCATTTCTTGTCGGGGGTGGTCTGGCCAATGGGCGTGAGCGGGGTGCTACTACATTCTACTATATCTGTGTGCTGGTAGATGTCATGAAGGATGTAAACTCGCCCTATACAAGGGTGAGCTACAACCCTGACAACCCATCGCAGACAAGGGTATCCATGACACCGATTATCCGGGCAGGATTGAATATTGGTTTATTCCAGGGAAAAAACAGACGGCGATAACCGTTATATATAATGAAGTAATGCAGCGGGATTATCGATAACGGTAATCCTTTTTTCTGCTTCAGCATAGAGGAAATTCTCCTGCTTCATCATCTCGATATGTGCCAGCAGGTGATTGTAAAAGCCACCTGAGTTAAGGATGTAGATATGTTTGTCGTGTATCGTCAGCTGGTTCCATGTAATGATTTCAAATAATTCGTCGAGGGTGCCAAAGCCGCCCGGAAGTATAACGGCTGCATCACTTACGCTGTAGATTTTTCTTTTGCGCTCATGCATATCATCGCAAATAATCAGCTCGGTGATATGCCGGTGCTGCACTTCCCACTCTAACAATATTTTTGGAATAAACCCGGTTACTTCTCCGTTGTATTGCAGCACACTGTCGGCAATGGCGCCCATGATACCGGCGCTGCCGCCACCATATACCAGCCTTATTTTATTATCGGCTAATAACTTTCCGAGTTCCTGTGCATGTTGCACAAAGAGCGGATTGTTTCCTGTTTTGGAGCCGCAAAAAACGGCAAGCGATTGAATGGCCATATTCAGTTAATATTGCAGCAAAGGGAAAATAAATTTATTTACCTTCAAAAACTGGTTGCTAAGAATTTATTGACAGTTGATTGCTTAACAGAAATATAATAGCCCATGTCGCCACAAATACTGTTCACGTTTGTTTTAGGATACTTTGCGTTGTTGCTGGGTGTGGCCTGGTATACATCCCGTAATTCAAATAATGATTCTTTCTTTATTGGTAACCGCAACAGTAACTGGATGCTGGTGGCCTTTGGTATGATTGGTACATCGCTGAGCGGCGTTACGTTTGTGAGTGTGCCCGGAGATGTGGGCAAAACTAATTTTTATTATTTCCAGTTAGTGCTCGGTTACCTGCTTGGTTATATCGTAGTGGCCTTTGTATTACTGCCCTTGTATTACCGCATGAACCTGACCAGCATCTATACCTACCTGGAGAAGCGGTTTGGTGTAAATGCGCACCGGGCAGGTGCTTTCTTTTTCATATTGTCAAGAACGGTAGGTGCCACGGCAAGGCTTTATCTTGTTATAAATATTCTGCAGCTTTTCATTTTGGATAAACTGGGTGTTCCATTTATTGTAACGGCCCTTGTCATTCTCGTGTTAATCATGCTTTATACGTTTGAAGGCGGGGTCAAAACAATCATATTCACCGATACCTTGCAGACCTCCGGCATGCTGATCGGGCTGGTGGTGTGTTTGCTGGTGTTAATAAAAGCACTGGGTACTGATTTTGGCGGAGCCTGGAATATGATGCAGGATAAAGGCTACACACAAATATTTAATACCGATCCCAAAAGCCATTTGTTTTTTTTAAAGCAGATACTGGGCGGTATGTTTATAACCATCACCATGACGGGGCTTGACCAGGAAATGATGCAGAAGAACATCAGTGTAAAAACATTGGGCAGCTCACAAAAGAACATGATGACGATGAGCAGCATCCTGGTGTTGGTAAACCTGCTTTTCTTAATACTGGGTGGAGTACTCTATGTGTATGCGGGTGCAAACGGCATCGGGGCCTCCGGCGATGATATCTTCCCGACTATTGCGTTAGGTGATACATTTTCGGCTTCTATCGGCGTCATATTTATCATTGCCCTCATCTCTGCCTTATTCCCCAGCGTGGATGGGGCTATCACATCACTCACATCCTGCTTTTGTATTGATATACTCGGCTTCTCCAAATCATCGCTGAATGAAAAGGAGAAGAAGCGGAAAAGGCTTACCGTGCATATTACATTTGCTGTTGTATTCCTGCTGATGGTATTATTGTTTAAAGCGATTAATGATAAGTCTATCATCCAGTTCATCATCAAGTTTGCCGGTATCACCTATGGACCACTATTGGGTTTGTTTGCCTTTGGTATCTTAACAAAGCGGGTGCTGAACGAAAAACTGATTTGGTTTGTCTGCATCATGGGTCCATTACTTACCCTGATACTGGATGTGCTATGCAACCCTGGATATTATGAAGGCAAGCTGCATGTACAGTTGGGTTTAAATGAACTGTCAAAATCTTTGTTCAACGGGTATATCATCGGCCCGGAACTTATTTTGATTAACGGGCTGATAACCTTCCTGGGCTTGCGGTTTATTTCAAAACCAGCAGCTACCAACAGCCTGAAAGCGGTATAATCGGTTTACCTTTGCCAAAATTTTTTACTTGGATTTAATTCATCCATTGGTTCAGTCGTATGCAGAAGCGCATACATCTCCTGAAGACGAATTAATACAGGAGGTTGGTCTGTTTACATTGCAGCATCATGCCGAGCCGCAAATGCTGAGTGGCCACCTGCAGGGGAAGTTGCTGGAAATGATCAGCTGTATGATACAGCCAAAACGGATTTTAGAGATAGGCACATTTACCGGCTATAGTGCGTTGTGCCTGGCGAAAGGCCTTACGAAAGACGGGCAATTACATACCATTGATATACGGGAGGATGATGTGCAACTGGCCAGGGCTTACTTTGACAGATCAGTATATGCACAGCAAATAACCGCTCATTGCGGTAATGCTGCGGAAATCATCCCCCGGTTAGATGAAACATGGGATTTGGTCTTTATTGATGCGGATAAACCCGCTTATACCGGATATTTTAACCTCGTTTTTCCCCGGTTGCGGAAAAACGGGTTTATTTTAGCAGATAATATTTTCTTTCATGGACAAGTGCTGGAGGAGCCGGTGAAAGGGAAAAGTGCGAAAGGCATTGCTGAATTCAATGCTTTTATTAAAGAAAGAACGGATATTGAAAAAGTAATACTAACTATTCGTGACGGCTTATACCTGTTACGTAAATTATAAGTATCCCATGCAGAAAATTAGGAATACTGTTTTGTTGGTTCTTTTGTGTACAGGCATTGCCCGGGCACAACAATCGGAGATAATCCGCAATTATATTAATACGTACAAGGAACTGGCAATAGAAGAGATGAAGCGGACCGGTGTACCTGCGGCTATCACACTGGCGCAGGGTATACACGAATCCGGCGCAGGCAAGAGTAAACTTGCGCTTAGCTCCAATAATCATTTTGGTATAAAATGTAAGTCGAACTGGACAGGTGAAAAAGTATATCATGATGATGATGCCCGTGGCGAATGTTTTCGCAAGTATGCTGCCGTTACCGATTCTTATAAAGATCATTCTGATTTTCTGCGTAATGGTCAGCGGTATGCATTTTTGTTTCAGTTAGATCCGGCTGATTATGCCGGCTGGGCAAACGGGCTGAAACAGGCTGGTTATGCTACTAATCCAAAATACCCGCAGGTACTGATCAAAATGGTGGAAGATTATGGCTTACAGGAGTACACTATGATTGCAATGGGCAAACTGCAGCAGGATCATAACAATGCAACCGTAATGGCTGCGCCTGCCGTATCAGCAGCCAAGCAGGAAAAAGTAATGGGTAAAGAAGAATACATCATTCCGGTTGCAAAGAAAGAAATCGTAAGCCAGCCCGTATATAATTATCCGCAGGGTGTATTTAAGATCAATGACACGAAAGTTGTGTTTGTGCAAACAGGCAGTTCTTTCTTAGCATTGGCCAAACAATACGATGTTGACTTCTCCAAAATTTTTGAGTTCAATGAAATAAACGAAACGGATTTCGCCGCAAAAGATATGCTGGTGTATTTGCAGCGTAAACGTAAGACTGGTAACGACGAGTTTCATATCGTGCAGCCCGGTGAAAGCCTGCATGATATAGCGCAGAAACAAGGCATACGCCTTGAAAGCCTTTGTGAGTTAAATGCGCTGTCAAAAAATGAAAAACCGGCTCCGGGCAGCCGGCTGCAACTGAAAGGAAAATCAATCGCCAAAGCAAAATAAAAAACCACCTTCCTGTATGGCAACTGTAAAAGTGCACGACAAAACTTTTGAAACCTATTTAGATGAAGCCACCATCCTGCAACGGGTTAAAGAACTATCAGAAAAGATAAGTGCTGACTATGCCGGAAAAAAGCCTTTGTTTATTGCCATCCTGAACGGGTCTTTTATGTTTGCGTCTGATTTGTTTAAGCAACTGAATATTGAAGCAGAACTTTGCTTTATTAAACTTGCTTCCTACAAGGGCATGAAATCATCGGGAAATGTGGTAACATCTATTGGCCTTGAAGATGATTTATATGGAAAAGATGTGGTGATTGTGGAAGATATCGTTGATACAGGTAAAACACTGCATGACTTTTTGCCCAAACTCGAACACCAGCAACCTAACTCGCTTAAAATAGTGACCCTGCTCCATAAGTCGGAAGCAACCGCCCACCCCTTAAAGCTGGATTATGTCGGATTTGACATCCCAACCAAGTTTGTAGTAGGCTATGGCCTTGATTATGATGGACTTGGGAGGAATTTAAAAGAAATTTACCAGGTAGTTTAACCTAAGTTTATCAGGCGCCAGGCCCGGTACTTTTCAACCCTCATATTTTATTTGTACCTTATCGGGCTCAAAGTAATCCGTTGAAGGCATTAATCTATACGGCTATTTTGGTAATCAATTGCTTGTCAGTTTCTGCCCAACAATTCTATGTTCGCGGCGAGGTTAAAGATGAGGGGGGGAAAGCATTGCAAAACGTTAGCATACTTCAGCATAAAACGGGTTATGTTTTTCGGAGCGGCTCCACAGGCACATTCGGAATCCTGTCTCCCCAGCAAACAGATACCTTTAGTTTTTCATTGGATGGCTATCGCAGCGAAAAAGTGGTGGTCAATGCCGATCAATACCTGAGTGTAAAAATGAAAATGCTTTCAGCTGCTGTTTCATCCGGAAGGCGCCAGGGGCTTTGTTCATTTACCCAAAATCTGGAAAAAGAAGAACAGAAAAACTGGTACTCCGGTGATGAGACCTACGCCACATTATTGGAGAACCATTTTGTGAATGCAAAGAAAACGCCGGTTACCGGGCTCTCTTTAAATATAGACCGGGCTTCCTATAGTAATATCCGCCGCTTCATCATGCAAAGCAGTACGGTTCCGCCAGATGCAGTGCGCATAGAGGAAATGCTCAACTATTTTAATCTGGGCTACACCGATCCGGCTGATGAAATGTTTAAAATAAAAACAACGCTGACAAGTTGCCCCTGGAACCCGGATAACCAGCTATTTTATGTAAACCTTTCTTCAAAAAAGCTGAACCTGGATACGTTGCCACCGAGTAATCTTGTATTCCTGATCGATGTGTCAGGCTCGATGGATATGCCGAACAGGCTTCCCCTGCTTCAGTCGGCATTTAAGTTACTGGTGAACAATCTGCGGGATAAAGATTCGGTGGCTATTGTGGTATATGGCGGTGTAACCGGAATCATGCTCAACACTACAAGCGGTGGCGAAAAAGAAAAAATCCTGAAAGTAATTGATGAACTGGAACCGGGTGGCAGCACGCCTGGCGAGTCGGGTATTCTTACAGCGTATGCGGTTGCCCGAAAACATTTTATTAAAGGGGGAAATAACCGTGTAATATTAGCGACTGACGGCGATTTTAATGTAGGCCTTAAGTCGGAAACAGAGCTGGATGACTTAATCAGCAGCCAGCGGGAGTCGGGAGTGTACCTTACCTGCCTTGGTGTGGGAATGGGTAATTACAAAGACTCCAAAATACAAACACTGGCCAACAGGGGTAACGGTAATTTTGCGTATTTAGATACACATAAAGAAGCTGAAAAAGTATTGCTGAAGGAGTTTACGCAAACATTGTATGCAGTGGCCGATAATGTATTTATGAATGTGGGCTTCAATGCTGAGTATGTTAAAAACTACCGGCTGGTGGGTTTTGATAACCGGGTGGGGGCTCTAAAGGATTCATTAGCCACGATTGAGGGTGGGGAAATTGGCTCCGGGCATTCCATGATGGCCTTATTTGAAATAGAGCCTACCGATGCAAACCGGGCTGCTATAAAAACAGCTTTTACCAGCGGCCGTTTTGCTGAAGTACGGTTAAAATATAAGTTGCCTGGCAATGGGCCGCCCGGCCAGTATATGTACAATGCAAACTTTGATTATACGCCCTTTGACCGGCTGGAAAAATGCCACCAGTTTTCTGCAGCTGTGGCCATGTTCGGATCATTATTACGCAATTCCGCGTTTCTAAAAAATATAAACTGGAATGAGGTGCACCAGTTAGCCTTATCGGCTTCTGGCCAGGATGATTTGCTTCAGAAAGAATTTGTGAACCTCGTACTACAGGCGAAAAATCTCTACTCTAAAACCAAGAAAAAGAAGGGGGGCGGTGCGCAGTATTAAAAGCGGCTGTAGTGGCTTGTTTTCCTTCCCATTATTTTGCCGGGAAACTTGGTCAAAACGAAAAAAATCCTAACTTCCATCCCAAATCTGTCCTGTGGGCAGAAGTTAAGTTATCATCAACCAAAATTTGCTTATGAGAAAGTTATACGCTTTTCTTGTTACTTTATTACTAGTTGCTGTCCCGGCGGCTTTTTCCCAGGTTAGCCTGTATACATTTTCCCAGTCAAATGGGACATACACTCCAATAACGGGGGGAACGGTACTGGCAACGGCAACGGGAAATGCTACCGGAGCTCCATCGATTGACGACAGTGTGTTTCCGCTTGCAAACGGAAGTTTCCCATTCACCTTTACCTTTAACGGGGTTGGCTATACCGGCTGTAATGTGTCTTCAAACGGGCATATCAGTTTTGGCGCCACAGCTACCGGAACCACAAACTATACTCCAATAAGCAGTACAACGGCGTATGCCGGAGCAGTATCTGCCTTTGGAGGCGATATAAACTCCTTCTTTAACATTGCCGGCCAAACGGGTGAGCTGCGTTGGGAAGTTGTTGGGACTGCGCCTAACAGGGAGGTTGTTATACAATGGTCTAATTTCAGACCTACGTTTACAAACTCTACAACAAACGTATACTCTTTCAGCATGCAGATTCGCCTTGCTGAAACGAGTAACCAGGTAAGAGTGGTCTATGGTGGAAGCCTGGCTTATCTGGTGGGCTCAACTACGATTTCCGGCACCAGGCAGGTGGGACTAAGAGGTGCAACCAATGCAGATTTTAATAACCGGACTAACGCCACTACGACAAACTATACAGCCTCAACGGCGGGTGGTGCAAATACATCCACGCAGGCTTATAATACAAACGTTACACCTCCGGGGATGCCATCATCTGGCCTTACATATACATGGGCCCCTCCGCCACCTTGTACAGGTGTGCCTTCGCCGGGATCTATAAGTGGTCCTGCGGCAGCGCTTTGCTCGGGAGCAAGTGCCACCCTTACATTAAGCGGCTATTCTGCTGGGGTTACAGGTATTTCATTCCAATGGAATCAGTCATCGACACCCGGTGGCCCGTACACGCCTATACCAGGCGCTACAGGTACTAGTTATACCTACACTACTAATGCAACAGCTTACTTTACTGCTACTGTTACTTGTTCGAATAGCGGTTTGTCTGCGAATACCACACAGTTTACCGTTAATGTAAACAAACCGGTGCACTCTAACCTTTCTGCAACACCAGCTGTTGCTTGTTCGCCGGGTTCCAGCACACTTACTGGTACGGTTTCGGGCGGAATTACAACAGGTGGATCGGGTATTATAGTTTCCTCAGGTGCGATTAACCTGGCAATACCTGATAATAATGCTGCTGGTATTAATACAAGTCTTACTGTACCTGCTTCTACTAATATTCCCACTGCGGCTGATTTGAAAATCCGGATTAATGCGAGCCATACATGGTTAGGGGATTTGAAGTTTACTCTTACTAGCCCTTGCGGAACCACTTTTTTATTCGATAGGCCCGGATTCCCCGCAGCTATTTTTGGCAACTCTGATAACCTTGGTACATCAAATGTTAGCCCCAACCCGCCTCCCGCTATATATACATTTGATTTAGCAGGCGCTACTGTTATTCCGGAAACAAGTACCATACCCGGCTTTGTACCAACGGGTACTTACCGTCCGTCTGATGTTAGTGGCGTTCCCCATAACTGGGCAGGTTTTACATTTCCATGCACTGCCGCAGGTACATGGACTCTTAACCTTTCAGATAACGCAGGAGGTGATGAAGGCCGATTGGTTGACTGGGCAATTATAGGCCCAACTTCAGGCAACTATACCCATACGCTTACAGGCCCTGGAACTATCGGGGCTGGTGTGTTTACCGGTGCTAACAATGCAACTGCTACATTTAATGTGACTAACGTTCCAGCAGGAACACATACCTATACACTTACATCTACCGACGTAACAGGTTGTTCTGTTTCTTCACCAATTACGTTTACGGTTAACCCAACACCTGTTGTAACGCTCACACCTTCATCATCTACCATTTGTGCTGGCGCAGTACAGCAGATTACAGCAAGTACTGCTCCTGGAATAACACAGACGTTTAGTTCCGGAACCATCAGCGTGGTTATTCCTGATAATATACCTGCTGGTGTGAATACGGCTCCGATTGTACTGCCATCTGGTGTTACGGTTGGTAGTGCCTCACAGTTGCGGGTAAGGATTAACCTAACCCACACATGGATTGGTGATCTGAAGTTTACATTAACGAGTCCTTGCGGTACCACGTTCTTGTTTGACAGGCCCGGATTTCCTGCGGCTCCAGCTGGTAACAGCATGAATTTTGCGGGGCAATACATATTTGATCTGAGTGCAGCAGCCGTGTTGCCTGAAATATCTTTGGGTAGTAACGTTCCAGTACCTACGGGCAATTATAGACCATCTGATGCAGGCGGTGCCGCACATAACTGGGCAGGCCTTACTTTTCCTTGCGCTGCAACCGGCAACTGGGTATTAAATTTATCTGACAATGCCCTTGGTGATAATGGAACCCTGACGGAATGGGCAATACTTTATGATGCACCAGTACCAGTAGTATTCTCTCCTGCAACAGGATTGTTTACTAACTCAGGCGCTACCACACAATATATAGCAGGTACACCAGTGACTACTGTGTGGGCAAGCCCGGCTACCACTACTACCTATACTGCTACAGCTACCCTGAGCGGTTGTAACAGCGCACCTGTAACACATACAGTAACTGTTAACCAGCTTCCTGCTATTACAGCACAACCTGTAGCACCTGCTGCACCAGTTTGTCCCGGCTTTAATGTTAATTTCTCTGTAACTGCAACTGGCGCTGGCCTCAATTACCAGTGGCAGGTAAGTACCGACAACGGTACTACCTGGAACGATGCGGTAAACGGGGCACAATATATCAATGTAACTACGGCTACTATGACTGCGCTTAACGTACAAACCAGCCAGAGTGGTTATCGCTTCCGTGTGATAGTTGGCGGAACTTGTCCGCCTGCTGTTACTTCCAGCCCGGTTACATTAGTTGTGGCCACACCGCCAGCGATTACAACACAGCCTGCCAGCCTTACCCGTTGCGAAGGCACCAGCGCAACCTTTACAGTTGTTGCAACAGGTGTGCCAACGCCGACCATATTCCAGTGGCAGGTAAGCACTGATGGTGGTACTACTTATACGAATATCGCAACAGGTACAACAGCTTCGTATACTATAGCCGCTGTAACCAATGCGATGAACAATAACCGTTATCGGGTAATTGTTACGAACAATTGTGGTCAGAGCATTACCTCGGCGGCCGCGGTACTTACAGTAAATGCTTTATCACCTGTTTCAATTACAGCATTGCCAACCCGTATATGCCTCAGCGATACCTTAGTTGCATTGAATGCAACACCGGTGGGCGGAAGCTGGAGTGGTATTGGTGTATCTGGTTTCAACTTCCTGCCAGGCATTACAGCCGTAGGTACTTACAACCTTACATATACCTATGTAAATCCTGCAGGTTGTACATCCAGTGCTACTGTAGCAGCAAAGGTGGAAGATTGTCCTGAACGAATCAGGTTACTCCGTGAAGATGGAGCACTGCTTTATCCAAATCCAAACAGCGGTCAGTTCTTCATAAAAGTAAACAGCACCCTGTATGAATACCTGGGTATGACGGTGTACTCTACTTCTGGTCAGCGTGTATACCAGCGTACCTTCAATGGCCTGGTGTATGGAAGGGTAATACCTGTTAATATTACACACCTGCCAGCCGGTACTTATATGGTGAAAGTGTTCTATGATGATGGTGAAAACACCGGTGAGAAAACGTTTACCGTAGTGGTAGGCAGACAATAAACCGGTTCAACCAATAATATTTAAAATCTCCGTCTTTGTACGGAGATTTTTTTTTCAAACAGGAACTAAATTTATGCTTTATGATAACTGACTTCACGAAGGTGATTTTAGCTACGAATAGTTCTTTTCATACGGTAATGCCTTTTGACCCGAATACTGATAGACTGGTACCTGTTGATCTGTCAGCAGCAAACGAAAGCCTGTCAAAAGAGATCTTTAATGATATCCATCTTTTTTCCGCCTACATGGATGCTGTACGGGAGCGTAACGGTGCCAGGTATGCAATTGGTGGTTATGGCGAACACCGGGAGGTATATAGTTTCAGCCCGGTGTTTGATGCTGGCGCAATGGAAGAAGAACCGAGACGTTTTCACCTGGGCATTGATATATGGGGAAAGGCCGGTACACGGGTAATATGTCCGCTAAAAGGCATAGTGCATAGCACAGGGTACAATCATGCAAGGGGAGATTATGGCGGTACGGTAATTCTGGCTCACGAAGTTTCGGGTATACATTTTCATACATTATACGGGCATCTTACAGAGGCCGCCGTTAATGAAAATAATGCCGGGGAAATAATCGAACCGGGCCAGGTCTTTGCTGCTTTCGGTTTGCCTGGTGAAAACGGGTATTGGCCCCCGCATCTTCACTTCCAGGTAATACTGGATATAGGAAATTATGTGGGCGACTACCCGGGTGTATGCCGCTTTTCTGAAAGAGAAGGCTGGTTGGCCAACTGTCCGGATGGCGATAGTATACTGTGTTTAAACCGGTATTTGCCGCCATCTGGCTAAAATGATAGCGAAGTGATGTTTATTGTACTTTTTTTGTGCTTCTTTTTTAAAAGTATAAAACAGCACACATGTCTTTCAGATTGCTTGACCTTGTAAAAAACCAATTGAATGATGAGCTGGTAAGTAAAGCAGCTTCTTTTCTAGGGGAAAATGAAAACGGGGTACGCAAAGCGCTTTCGGGTATTATTCCATCCGTGCTTACTGGCCTTGTATCCAGGGGTACATCCGGTATCGTGGGCGCAAACGAATTGCTGAATACCGCGAAAGATACACATCGCACGAGTGGATTCAACAATCCGGGCAGTTTATTAAACAACAGTACCCTGCTGACAAAAGGGGCAGAGTTGCTCAAAAATTTGCTGGGAGACAGAACGAATAGTATAGTGAGTGCCATTGCAGGATTTGCGGGCATAAAACCTTCAAGTGCAAATAGCCTGATGAGTATGGCGGCACCAACTGCTTTAAGTACAGTGGGTAAGCATGCTACTGAAGAGAATCTCAGTGCCGCGGGCCTGATGGAATTGCTGGGCAGCCAAAAGAGTACTGTTCTTGCGGCTTTAGCGGGTGTGCTACCCTCCGTTGCAGGAATGCTGGGAACGGATCAGGTAAGAGATATAAAAGGAGGGGCTACCCGCAAAGTAGCTGCTACCTATGATGAAGTGGAAGAAAAATCAGGAGGGATAAAATGGTTGCTGCCTTTTTTGGTGGCACTTGCGGCTGCGCTGCTGATATGGTGGTTTTTACTGGGTGGACAGAGCGGATGTTCAGGAAATAAGGCTAGCCAAAATGATACAACAAAGAGAAGCACTGAACCGACTGCTGCAGATATAAACAACAATACATCACCTGTAAACGTTAAACTGGCAGATGGCAAAGTAGATAGTGTAACCGGAGATTTTATATATAATTTAGGGAATCTGGTAACCATTGAGTTACCAAATAATGGTGCTAAATTAGCCGTTGGGGAAAACAGTACAGAGGCTAAACTGGTTGCATTTTTGAATGATGCTAATGGACTGATAGACACAGTAAAAGGCAACTGGTTCGAGTTTACCAATGTGCGTTTTAAGACGGGTAGTGCAGAGATAACGGAGGAGTCGATGAGCCAGTTGCAAAATATGGTGGCGATTGTTAAGGCATATCCATCAGCCCGCTTTAAATTTGGCGGATATACGGACAACAGCGGTGATTCAGTAAAAAATGTGGCCCTGTCACAAAAGAGAGCCGAAGCTGTTGCGTCTAAAGTGAAGCAAATGGGTGCCGCATCAGAATCGATAGCCGGAGCCGAAGGTTACGGGCCACAATGGCCAATAGCGGACAATGCGACACCTGACGGAAGGGCCATGAATCGCAGGGTGGCTGTGAGTGTGAAGGCGAAGTAAAAATGTTTTTTTGTTTAATGGTTAATAATGGCAAAATGCCAATACCCCTTGTTCTCAAGGGGTATTTGTTTTTAATTGTATTAGTGAAATATTTTATCCCCAGAAAAAGGCAAATAAGTATAAACACTGATTTATTTCTGACTCACTTCCCATATTTTGGGGTATAAATAAATACCATTTTTGTGGTATTGTATTTTTAAAATTCCTGTATAACTTGGCAGTAAATCTATAATGATAGTGTGATTCTATCAGTATCCCGCATAGTTATAGGATTCGGAATTAGTATTGAATGCTTGCAGAATAGAAGGGGATAAAACATTTTATGTTTTATATTATTGCACAAGTTGCAGTACCCAGCTATGTGAATAGTTATGTGCGTATATAATTAATTAATAGTTAACACAGCCAATGTTCACTATCGATTAAATGATTTCAGTATATTTTTATAAAATAATATGCAGCAAATCACTGATTAGATTTGACTCGCATATAGAAACAAAACCACACAACCAACGCCTTGTTCCAAAAACTGGCCATAGTAGTTTTCGTGCTATTGCACGGAGACTTGTTAGGGCAGGCCCTGCCAGATAGTACTCCCCACGTACGGGTCATGGATATCAATCCAAGATATGTGCGTATAAATGATACATTGAAAATGGTAAGCGGAATTTGTAAGCCGCTGAAATCATACTCTTCAGTCTCCCGGCCGGTATTACCCTATCCATCTCCGCAAAAATCTCCGTCGCTTGTACTGCATGGAAATATTCAGTATGATTATTTATACAGGTCTATAACGGACACGCCTTTTTATCAGAAGGATTTCCGCCAGCATACCGTAAGTACAAACCTGCGTTTCCTGGTGCGTAATAATTTTATACTGAGGGCCACCGTTTTACACCGTAATAGTAATTCGCCATATTTCAGGGATATCACAACCGTTTCCGTACAGTTCAACCAACGGGATTACCTGCAGCATTTGAAAGAACAATTGACGCTTGGTGCCATACCTTCAATTCATCAGTTTTATAAAAAAGATATTGATGAAGCAAACATTCGCTACCGCCGCAAATTGGCAGAAGTGGAAGAGTTAAAACGTTGGCTGTCAAGCCCGGCACGTATCAATGATATAATAGCTGAAAACGAGCGGTGGTTGCCTGGTTTGCCAGCAATGGCAAAGGAACAAGTGCCTGTCAATATTCCTGCTGCTATTACACTCCCTGATGAATCATTATTAAAGAATGCAATACTTGAAAAAGCAAATGGTAAGTTATCTGCTTTTGGTGACTCTGTATTACAAGTAGCTGATCGATGGATGGCCATACAAAAACAAAAAGCAGTTGATTCCTTGCGGAAGACACAGACAGCGGCCTATATCTCGGAAAAAAAGAAGAAGCTGGATTCCCTTCAGAAAGATCTTGCAGGGTATGAGACAACACTACAACAAACCCAAAAAAAGCTTGCGGATTCACTGGCACAGTTCAAACAGGAAATAAGTAAGTTGACCAGCATGCCTCAGCTGCAACGATATGCTCAGAATAAAAAATCATCATTACAAGGTCTCTCTAAAAACTGGAAAACACTGGCTGCTATACGTAACATTGGTATAGGGCGCACATGGCTGGATTATTCGGAAATGACTGTAAAAAATATATCCGTCACAGGGGTGAATGCCGAAATAAACCCTGGTAATGTATACCTGGCATTTGCAGCCGGGGGGATTAACTACCGCTTCAGGGATTTTGTGGTGCAGGATAAAAATCAAATAGACAAGGGGCAGTCAATATATATTATACGGGCAGGTGTGGGAAAAAAAGAAAGTACAAACTTTATTATCACCTGGTATGACGGGAAACGGTACGTACTGGCATCAACGGGAAGCCAGAACAATAACCCTGGGGCACTGCAACGTGTAAATGGTATGGCGGCTGAAACCCGCCTTGCTTTGAACGAAAACCAGTACATAATTGGTGAGTTTGCAAAGTCATCTTTTGCCAGCACAGACAGCACCGGTGGAAGTTCAGGTTCTTCTCTTTCAAAAGTTGGGAACTTTAAAGACCGGCGTAATGAAGGATACGGTATACGCATATACAGCTTCTGGCCATCAGCCGGATCGAAATTATCAGGTTACTATCGTAAATCAGGCGAGTTATTTCAGTCGTTTAATCTGCAACCGCTCAACAGCAGACAAGAAGCTTTCCAACTCAAATGGCAGCAAAACCTTTGGCGAAAGCGCATTATGGTAGAAGCGGCAATACGTAAGAATGATTTCACAAACCCCTTCCTGGTACAGCGCACCAGTAGCCGTGCCGTATTTAAGTCATTGCAAGCGAGTTTACGTATCCCTAAGTATCCATTTATTTCGATAGGGTATGCTCCAACTACGCAATTAATTGTGCTGGATGATCAGCGTTTGGCCGAAAGCCAGTACAATACATTGAATGCCGTATTATCATATAGTTATAAGGCTGGAAAGCTGCAAATGAGCAGCAATGCTATGCTACTGAAATTTTACAACAATGTGCAGGATACAGGCTTTCTGTATTATAATGCCTCAAGTATCACTCTGAACCAGTTTTTTTATTTTAACCGCCTGCAATTACAATCAGGTATAACTATAACTGATCAGCAGCCATTGCGGGTATTTACCTATGAGCAAGATATTATCTGGCAAGCTGGGTCAAAGCTGTCATTGAATGGTGGTATAAAGTATAATAAAGTAAATAGCCGGGATGTTTGCTGGGGTGGAACCGTCGGTGTGTTGTTAACGCTGCCCGGGATAGGAGTATTGCAGGCCGGTTATGAAAAAAGTTATTTACCGGGAACAAACCGGAACCTGCTTCCGGCAGAAACAGGACGTTTGAGTTTTTCGAAGGTATTTTAGAATGAATTGATACAGGAATTAAATATATGTGTATGCAACGGTTACTAGTTTTCTTGCTTTGCTTTTGTGCTGGTTTGGCGGCATCAGCGCAACTATTATTGCAGCCATCTGTACCGGTTACTGGCCCGGTGCAACGAAACCAGTTATGGAATTTGGTGGTGCTTAATAATTCGGGGGCTGCCATAAGCGGCAGGCTGGAACTTGTAATAGCCGACAGGGTTAGTATGCAGGAATACATGACGGCGAGTACAGCTTTAATTACTATCCCAAACGGGCCAAAGGCTTTGTCTGTAAATAGTCTTAATCCTATAGCTTACAATTACATTGGTATTCAGCCGGACAACCGCCTGCAATCGCTCCTTCCTGTGGGAGAGTACACAGCTTGCTATTCGTTTATCAAAGATCCAGACAGTGATAAGCGGGAATTGCTGGCGGAAGAATGTGTACAATTTGATGTGGAACCGCTTAGCCCGCCAATGCTTTCGTTTCCAGCAGACAGTGCCATATTAGAAACTGCACCTGCTCAATTCAGCTGGATACCACCGGCACCCGTAGCGATGCTTCCGGAATTACAATATGATGTATTGATAACAGCGCTGCAACCAGCACAACAGGCGGGTGCAGCTATACAGGATAATATCCCATTTTACCAGGACAGGCTGGCCACAAATTTTCTTAGCTACTCAGGTGCACAGGCTTCTTTTGAAAAAGAAACCTGGTATGCCTGGCAGGTAATAGCACGAAACAAGGATCAGTTTGCCGGTAAGAGCGAGGTATGGGTATTTAAAGTAGCAGACAAAAAAGAAATGGCAGCAGAATTAAATGCCACGCCTTACCTGCAGTTGAAAAGAAATAACACTGTCAAAACGATAGTAACTGGTAGCGTTGTCCGTTTTTCTTATTTCAATCAGCTGGCCGACAAGGAGGTAAAACTGTTTGTGCAAGATATCAGCGATAAAGCGACAAAAGATAAAGCGCCGGTAATGCTGCCTGTAACCAGGGGGCTGAACCTTATACAAAAAGACATATCGAAACTGGTGCGGGCCGAGGAGGGGCATTTATACCGCCTAAGCGTGGAAAATTCGGCAGGGGAAATATGGAGCATCATGTTTGAAGTAAAAAAGAATTAATTCAAGTATACAAATAGTTAATAAGTACAGCATATGGTACAACGGCTTTCCTTACGTTATCAGAAAAAAATTGCCTGGTTTATCCTGTTGTTATTTTATGGTGAAACAGTACTGGCTTTTCAGCCGGCTTCGGGCGGGGGTTATATATCTCCGGGCACTGTATATATGCCATTGCAACCTGCTGTGCAGGCAATACAGGTACCAAAAATTGAATCATCTGTTAGTGAAGCAGAAAAACCAAGGCCTGTTGCAGCTAAAGCAATAGCGAATAATAGTATTGCTGAAAAGAAAAAAACTGAAGCAAATAAACAAATCGAAATTAATGATCAACAGACTGATATAGGCGGGCCCGGCCAGCCAGAGATGAGTGCATTTAAAGCAGCCGGTGCGGATAACATGGTGGATTTATTTACCGGTGATTTTTCCTACAATATCCCTTTGGGCGATGTAGGCGGTTATCCGATCAATATTTTTTACAACAGTGGTATCAGCATGGACCAGGAAGCCAGTTGGGTTGGGCTAGGCTGGAATATTAACCCGGGCACTATCATGCGGAATATGCGGGGTGTACCTGATGATTTTAACGGGGAGGATAAGATTACGAAGGAGATGAATATAAAACCGAATGTGACGGTAGGGGTGAGTGCTTCTATGCCAAAGGAGTTTGTCGGATTCCCTAAGTCGGTTTCATCGATTTTAAAAGGGGGAATATTTTACAATAATTACAGGGGTGTAGGGCTTGAATTTGGACTATCAACCGTTTTAAACTTAAAAAATAAAAATGCTGATTCCAAAACGAGTAGTGAGTCCGGTTCAATTGTATCTGGGAGCCTTGGCTTGGGCTTTAATCTTAATTCACAGTCAGGTCTTGGAATTAATCCTTCAATAGGTATCAGGTTTGATGAGTGGCAAAAGAATGTAAGTTATGGCAGCTCATTAGGTTTGTCTGCCAACTTTAATTCCAGGATTGGCTTAAATAGTATATCATTAAATGGGGAAGTCTCTAAAACAGAAACTATAACAAAAAGCTTGAGCTTTTATAATCAAATTACTAAAAGTACAGTAACAGAATCCTGGACGAGCTCTACTTCCTCTACTATGTTCAATGCAGAATCGGCGCTGGCATTCGGAACTCCTACGATCACACCCAGTATTAAAATCCCATGGACAAATCGTAACTATAATCTTGGTATAACCTTCGGCAAAGAGTACAAGATTGCTTCCTTAAAAGGGGTACGATTAGGTGGTTATTATGCGGAAAGCTCGATCCGAAAAGAAGACAGAACACAGGCAAAACCGGCCTATGGCTATTTATATTATCAAAAAAGTAACGGTATCCAAAATGCCTTGCTTGATTTTAACCGGTTGCATGATGCAGCTTATACAAAAAACAATCCTGTCGTTGCTATTCCCAATTACACTTATGATGTTTTTTCAATAAGTGGCCAGGGTACCGGAGGCGGCTTCAGGGCTTATAGGGGCGATATTGGTTCCGTGCATGATAATTATACCAAGACTAAAGAAAGTGCATCTTCGATTGATTTTGAAATCGGTAAAGGGGATCTCTTAGAAGCAGGCCTTAACCTTAATTATGTACACACACCCACCACTGCCGGCGAATGGCAAACGGGCAATCTGTCCAGGGAAGCACTTGCGTTTAGTAATAATGAGGGACTTCACCCGGCAGTTTACTTTAAAAATCCTGGAGAAGCTACTAAGCCAGATGAACAGTTTCAAAACGATGTATTAGGTAATGAAGATATACTCCGGATTAAGCTGGAAGACCCCGGTACCCGGATCCCTTTTGCCATACCAGTTTGGGAACGTTACAAGAATAATTATGATAAGGTGGGGGAGCTTGGTTTTGGGGCAGTGGATCCCGTAACCAGGCGAAAAAAAACATGGAAGGAATCCCGTGAAAGGCGCACACAAGTGATTAGCTACCTGACAGCGCAAGAAGCACATTATGTTGGCCTCAATAAAGAAATATATTATTATCCGGAAGGCAACAATTTTCCTGATGGTTACTGTAGTAATAGTGGCACCCTCCGTATGAAACGTTTCCCGGTGAACGGACTTAAGGAGGCCACTGAAGCAGAAAAAGTGCGCAAAGCACATCACCTTTCTGAAATAACTGTAACAAATACAGACGGGAAGAGGTATGTATATGGCATCCCGGTTTATAACCTGAAAGAAGAAGAAGTTAGCTTCAATACCGGGCCGGTTTATGATGGGCCATTGCCTGCCAACGCTTCTTCAGTGAATAGCAATAGTCAACTCGTAGACTACAGTGCAGCAGATTTACTGGACAATTACAGGGGTAAGGATCATTTTTACCAGAAAGATGCCGTAGACCCCTATGCCCATTCCTTTTTGCTTACAGCGTTATTGTCTTCTGATTATGTTGATGTAACCGGAAATGGGGTGACGGATGATGATCTGGGTACATCGGTAAAATTCAATTATACCAAGATAGAAAACCCATCGACCGAAAACGGTGGTTTTGGCTGGCGGGCACCTTTTACAGGCAGTGAAGGACTGGCGGCATATAATATGGGCCTGAAAACGGACAAATCTGATGATAAAGGTAACTATACCTACGGAGAAAGGGAACTGTGGTACCTGAATTCCATTGAATCGAAAAACATGATTGCCACATTTTCCATCAGCAACCGGGAGGATGGAAAAGCAGCCGCCGGGGCACTCGGCGGCCGCAGCAGTTATGGTATGAAAAAGCTGGACAAGATTGATATATACAGTAAGGCAGAATGGCTAAAACCTGTTAATGATAGAAGACCGATCAAGACTATTCACTTCGAGTACCATACAGGGACAGAACAATTATGCCAGGGAACACCCAATAATGCGAACGGGGGCGGTAAACTCACACTGAAGCGTATATATTTCACTTATAATGGTAACAATAAACAGAAAAAGAATTATTACAGTTTTAAATATCATTCCAACCCAGCGTATGATCGTACGGCAAATGACCGGTGGGGTACATATAAGCCATCTTCCGACAATGCACTGAATGGCTTTGGTGCCCTGGATAACAGCGATTTTACTTTCTCGATACAGGATAAAACAAAAGCTGACCAGAATGCTGCAGCCTGGACCCTGAATGAAATCACTCTTCCGTCAGGTGCAAAAATAAACGTGGAATTTGAGAGTGATGATTATGCCTATGTTCAAAATAAAAGGGCTGCCCAGATGTTCCGGATTGCCGGGTTTGGTGCCACACAGGCCTCTACGCCTGTGAACCAGTTGTATGATAACGGCAAGGATCATTATTACATTTTTATAGATGCCCCGGCCACATCCAAAAGCGATGTATTTGCCAAATACCTGGGTGGTATTAACCAGCTATTTCTGAAACTATGGGTGAGGATGAAGTTCAACGATCAATATAATCCTGCGGGTGTGGAACATGAAGCAATTCCGTTTTATACCCGTATAGCTGACTATGGCTGGGTGAATAATAACCGTTTCTGGGTAAAGGTTCCTAATGATAGAGGGAATTACTCTCCCATGTTTTATAATTCCATGCAGTTTATGATTAAGAACCTGCCATCCAAGGCATACCCTGGTTCTGATGTAAAAAGCCAGACACCGCTCGCCATTTTTAAGATCATAGCTGGAATGATAAAAACGGTAGTTGAGTCTGCCACTGGTTATTATCCCGCAGCCCGCACTTTTGGTCAATGCAAATTTGTGGACCTGACAAAGTCTTATATCCGGCTGGATAACCCTTCTTTGAAAAAATTGGGGGGGCGGCATCCGGGTAAAGAAAGTAACTATCAATGATAACTGGAAGAAAATGACAGCTAATGCAACGGACCCCGAAAGCGGTATGCCGGATGCATTGTACGGACAGGAATATGATTATACTACTACGGAAGTAATTGGCGGGCAGCAATTGCTTATCAGCAGTGGTGTTGCAGCTTATGAACCCATTGTCGGTGCAGAAGAGAACCCTTTCCGGGAAATCATGCATTATGACGACCAGTTACATCCCTGGGGACCCAATGAGAGAGGTGCGATAGAAGTACCGCTTGGCGAAGTTTTTTATCCAAGTCCTTCGGTTGGTTATAGCAAAGTAACCGTTCGTTCTATACACCGCAATAATGTAAAATCAGGTGTGGGTAAAACGGTAACAGAATTTTATACCAGCCGTGATTTTCCAACCCGGAGCGATTTTACCAGTTTTGATCCCAGCAGCCATGTGCGGTATAAGAGCGACCCTATTTTACGCATTTTAAAATTGGATGTGCGGGAAACCATAACACTTTCCCAGGGCTTCCGGGTTAATACAAATGATATGCATGGTAAAATGCATAAACAGGCCAGCTATGATGAAAAAGGCACTGAAATTACCTATACGGAAAATATATACCGGATGCAAAAGACGGGCGAGCGGGAATACCAGTTTAATAATAATGTGCCTTCACTGGATGGCCCAGGCAAGACCGTGAAGGATATGCGCATGGGTAAGGAGATAGAAGTAATGACTGACTTCAGGGAGCATATTACGAAGGCGGTAACCTTTAACATGAATTTTAATATCAATGTAAATGAATGGGGTGGCATCCCTGTTCCTGTATTTTCAATTATACCCCCTGTTCATTATGCGGAAACAGGATACCGTTCAGCGGTTGTTTTAAAAGTAATCAACACATTTGGCATCCTGGATTATGTAAAACATATCGATAAAGGCAGCGAGGTGAACACACGGGACCTGCTTTATGATGCGGAAACCGGTAATGTATTGGTAACTGAAACGAACAATGAATTTAATAAACCGGTATACAGTTTTAATTACCCGGCACATTGGGCTTACCAGGGTATGGGCGGGGCTTATAAAAATATAGATGCAGTCTATGAACACCTGCGTTTTCAGAATGGAAAATTAACCACACCGGGTTTTGACTTTAGTGTATTTGAAAGTGGCGATGAACTTTATGTAAATGATCTTTCCTCCCGTGGCGCTATGGAGGAGCCGGGTTGTTATCCCAGCGGACCGGTGCGATATATTGATAAGCCGAGGGATCCTGATAATACGGATTTATATGTACGGAAACTATGGGTGCTGGACATGCGGAAGGACCCGAATAACACGGAACAAAAATTTCTCTTTATAGATAAGAATGGTGAGCCGTACAGCGGTGGTGATGTAAGAATTAAAATTATCCGAAGTGGCAAGCGTAACCTGCTGGATGCTTCCGTGGGTGCTTTTACCAGTTTAGAAAAACCTTATCGTACAGTGGGGAGTGAAGTAAAGCTGGTAGCAGATGACCTCACCAAAATTCTGAATACCACAGCCAATACATTCAAAGAGAACTGGCGGGTCGATGATGCGTTTTATACAGTAACCGAGGAGCAGCGGGTAGTGCGGCAGGCGCCGATATTGCAGGCGAATATTGAAGTAGTGCAAAGCGCTTCTTTTGGATTATTCAGACCGAAAGGCACTTCAAATAATGAGCGAAAAGAGTTAGTCTCAAACCCGGATCATTTTATTGCAGCCCAGGCTGATGGTGGTAAGGTAGGTCAACCAGATTATAAACACAGAAGCTGGGCATTGTTTGACTTTACTACTGCAACAGGCCTTACGGCCACCAGTACTATTGTTTCAGCAGATTTATCACTGCCGTCTCACCATGCAAACCACAATATTTACGTATGTACTTCCCCCAGAGGATATAATCACAGTTCGATTAATCCACATTATTCGCAGTGGGGTCATTCTAACAATTTCATATTGTCCAGGATGAAATCCGCTTGGCCCTCCCTGGCACCTGCAGGAAGTATTTGTGAGGGCCTTGGTGTATGGGAGCAAAAATTTAACGAACAACCACCATGGGGAACAGATAGCCGGCTTGAGGTTGGAGGAACACGGCCTGATTGGTCTCAGGATAATTACTTGGTAAATATCAAAGACTTGGTAAACGGGATGTTGGAGGATAAGTTTAATCCAACAAAAAATTATGCAACGGCATTGATGATTAATCTTGCCAGGGAAGATGTGAAACAGGCAGCCGTTGCCCGGGTCTGTTTTGACAGAAATAATCCTTATATACCGGGTCGAAGGATGTTTATTGATTTAAGATATTACAACTGCACACCAGATAATCCAATTGTGCCGAATCCTTTACCAACACCACCATCAGGCTATGCCTATTGCGTCACCGAAGAGAAAGTAGATGTATGTTCCTCCCATTTTACACGCCAGCGTATGAACCCCTATACTAAAGGTGTACTCGGTAATTGGCGGGCGGATCTTGGATATGCTTATTACGGCAACCGCCGTGAAGCCGATGCGACTATTTCCACCGAGGAATTATCGAAAGGGGGTGTTATTGCAACAGGCTACACCAGCTTCTGGTTGCCTGACGGAAATGAACCATTGCTCAAGATTAATCCACTTGCCAGGAAAGAAGATGAGGGTGGTTTGCTTGCCCCCTGGAAATGGAGCGCTAAAGCCACGCAGTTTAATAACCGCGGTTTCGAACTGGAGAATACCGATCCGCTTGGAAGGTATAACTGTGGCCTGTACGGCTATGATAAAACATTGCCGGTAGCTGTTGCTAATAATTCAAAACTGCGTAATGCAGCCTATGATGGATTTGAGGATTATAACTACCAGGCGACCAACTGCGCTGTGGCATGTAAACCTCAGCGGCATTTCGTCATTGATAATGTGACCAGCTACCTGAGCACCAATATTAGCCATACAGGTTTGCAAAGCCTGAAGATACCAGCAGGGCAAACTGTAACGGCCAATGCAATTGTAACAAGTAAAGCAGCTGATGAGCAAGGTCACGGCCTGACAATTAACACCACTACCACCACTATGAATGGGACATGGGTAAATCCGCAGGGTACAGGTGTGCATGGAAACTATTTCAATCGCTCATCCATGCCACCACTTCTTTTCCCCGTGTCTGTTGCATCCTATCTTGATAATTACTGGTATAATCCTCAATACCGTAAAGATGCAGTCCTGGATATGTACAGACCGAACGAAACATCGGGCTTTACCACCGGTACTCCGCCATCTGGTATAGTGGAGAATAAAATTTATGCCCGCTGGGATGGATGGATACAAGCCCCGCTAACTGGCACCTACGAGTTATTTTTTACATCTGATGATGGTATGAAAGTTTGGATTGATGGCCAGCAGGTGACTGATAATAATTTTTTCACCAGTCACTCACCTCAAACCTGGAGGCATGTGGTGAACTGGACTATCGGTACCCCGCTGGTACATAGCATAAAAATATACTACTTTGATGTTGGCGGTACCGCACAAGCTAAGTTGTGGTGGACAAGGCCAGATGGCGTTACTGAAGTTATTCCAAAAGATTTCTTATACCTGGAACAAACTGATGCGAACAATACAATTATCAATGGCACTTACCAGTGCGTAAAACCCAACCAGATACAGGTAAACGGAAATGCCCTCACCGATAAATTTTCACCCATGCAGGGGCAGAGAATGGTGTTCAGTGCCTGGGTGAAAGAAGGTACCGGCGATTGCCATTGTAGTAACTATACTAATAATAAGGCTGAAGTGTTTTTTGATAATGGCACAACCGCCACGGCTACTTTTGAGCCAACAGGTAAAGTGATTGAGGGCTGGCAGCGCTATGAAGGTGTATTTACCATACCGGCTAATGCAACCAGCATACAGTTGAAGCTGAGCAATACCGGCACCAGCGGTGATGTCTATTGGGATGATCTGCGGATACATCCTTACAATGCAAACATGAAGAGTTTTGTCTATCATCCTACTACTTTACGACTGATGGCTGAACAGGATGAAAATAATTACAGTACTTTTTATGAGTATGATGATGATGGAACACTTACCCGGGTTAAAAAGGAAACGGAGCGGGGTATAAAAACAATAACGGAAACCCGAAGTGCTTTGCAGAAACGAATTACCGATTGATTCTTATATTAAATGCGTTTTAAACTAAACAAATTAAAATAGAAAGATGGTGAGTGTAAATAAAATAATAAAAAGGCTGACGGTTTTTGCATTGGTATTGGTTGTTTCTACTAATAATGCCAGTAGCCAGACACTGGAAGATTCTATCCGCCAGGATTTTGTGGCGATTAATAAAACCTATGACAGTGCCTTTTATCTGACCTTTGATGTGGATATTATCTACCATACAGACGATACGATCTATGCAGGTACAGATTCTGCCGATTATCAGTATTCCGAAATGCAGGGCACCTATACCTTTCATCAGCAGAAAGCCTTGTATAAATTGGGCGATATGGAGTACATGCAAAACGATACGTTTACCGTCGCACTCTATAAAGCAAACCAGTTTTTGCTCGTTGGTAAAAAAAATCAGGCTACACAAACGCCTGGTTCTTTTGTACCTACAAAAGCACTGGTGGATAGCCTGATGGTTCAAATGGGAAATAATTATATATTCTATCGCTACGTAAATGATTCAACAACGCAGATAACTTTTGTTGCAAATGATTCTAACTGGGTTTATAAAGAAATAAACATTGAATTCGAAAGCGCCACCCATTATCTTAAAAAAATAGATTACAGCTTTAAAGATTTTGGCTACTCCCAGGGTGATCCCTTACTTCCGCCTTACCGTTCTGCAAGAATGTATTTCTACTTCCGTAACTACCGGGTAGAGCATGTTGGCAACGATGTTTTCGATGAATCAAAATACATCCGTTTTGATGGGCCCAATACGATAGTACCTGCGGATGCTTATAAGAATTACACAATCTATAAAAATTATTAACAGCAAGGCCTATACAACTATGCGTAAACCTACCACATACCTGTTGCTGCTGGCCTGCCTGTTATACCTGAACGGTTTTACCCAGGAAAGAGTAACATTTGGACATATACCGGATGCAAACCCAAGCCCGCCACTAATTTTTGCACTCGGCCAGGGGCCAATTACTATCAACGATCCGCTTTATGCGAATGCCAGCATCCGCCCGCACATCGGCGCCGTCAAAACAATGCAAAATGTAGTGATGCTTAAGATTCATGAAGAAGCTACAGATTTTATTCCAGCAGATTTTACAGCTGTGGTCAAAGTAACAGTGCGTGGTACTCTGCCCGACGGAAGCCCGTTTGACGAAGGCTCAAAAGAACTTCGCCTGGTATATAAACTGGGGATGGGTCAAAAATCCGATGCGGCTTCATATTTTGTAAAGGAATATGGAGGCTACTCCCTGACGGCCGAGATAGTAGATATTGAAATAACTTCAGCTAATACTTCCTGGGATTTTAAAAAGGTACTGCAGTTAGAAACACAGATTCGTTCTGAATATGAAGCCCCTTTTGATTATAATATCGCTGTACCAAACTTGCGCCATACCAGCACTGGAAATACAGCCTATGACGACATCGAAATAAAATGGGACCACCCATCTCCACATGGTGGCCCATTAACCAGTTACCCAACTGACTATGACCTGGAGTGGGCATGGGTGGACGAATCGGCAGCTGATAATTTTAAAACCAATAACAACTGGGATCCGGCTAAAATATTTTTCAATAATGCCACAAGGGTGACTATACCGGTCGGCCAGCAAGCATACCGCTCGCCAGTTTTTTATGACGGCTCCGGTTATTTCTTTTACAGAATAAGAGCTGTACGGTTACGTTTGGATGGCCAGGTGATTAATGGGAAATGGACTACGGATGATCCTGCTTGGGCAACTAATTTGGTTGAAGGCGAAGGCTTGTTTACTATCGAAGACGGCCATGAAGAAGGTCTGAACTGGCAGGTAAGCACCACGTTTGCTGAAGAAGGAAAAAAGAAAACAGTTATCCAATACCATGATGGCCGCCTGATGGGCCGGCAAACAGTTACCAAGGATAACTCCATACCTGATGAATCGCATACGGTGGTGGCAGAAACTTTTTATGATTACCAGGGGCGCCCCACCATACAGGTATTGCCAGCACCTACACTGAACGCTGTCATCAGCTTCACCAAAAATTTTAATAATGCGAATCTGCCTAATACGCAGGGCTATCCCAAACTGGTATACGATGTGCTGACTCAGGGACAAAATGCCTGCGACAATGGTGCTCCTGCACTCAGCACAGCATTAGGTGCTAATGGTGCACATGGTGCCGGTAACTATTACAGCAGCCTGAACCCGAACGTTAATGCTGCTGGCTTTGATAAGTATATCCCCAATGCGAATGGTTTTGCGTTTACGGAAACCCGCTATACCCAGGATGCTACAGGGCGTATAGCCGCACAAAGCGGAGTTGGGGAAGCTTTCCGCCTCGGCTCAGGGCATGAAACGAAATATTTCTATACTGCCCCCACACAGGATGAACTGGACCTGTTATTTGGTACGGATGCCGGTGTGGCCAGCCATTATGAGAAAAACTATGTACGGGATGCAAACGGCCAATACAGTGTAAGCTATGTGGATATGCATGGCCGCACTGTAGCTACAGCACTTGCCGGTAACCCGCCTTCATCACTGGAGGCATTGGCCTCTTATAATGCCCAGCCTGCTATCAACAGCCCGGATAACGCCATTCCAAAGCAAATGCTAAGCCCGGAAACAAATGTCGTGGATGGCCGCAGCATTCGTATGGTCAAAGAAATAGTGGTTACCAGCAGTGGTGCGCACAAATTTACCTATACACTCAATCCGGAAGAACTAAAGCTGAAAAATTGTAATGATGAGTTGGTTCTTTGCTATGACTGTTTGTATGATTTAACAATCGTAGTAACGGATAACTGTGATAACAGCGAAAAGCACCGCATCGAAAAGAAAAACTTTACCCTGCCCCATACCAATGTTTGCGATCAGAACCCAAATGGTTTTGCCGAAACATTTATATTGACCCTCGCAGAAGGTACGTATACCATTACCAAAATATTGACCCTGAACAAGGATATGCAGGACCTGTTTCGTGAACAGGCCATGCAGCCCGGCAATCTTCTTTGCAAAACATTAGAACAGTTTAAGGAAGAGATCGGGGAGATAATGAATGATCAGAATGAAAACTGTAAACCAACCTGCGAAAGTTGTACCACACAACTCGCAGGTGGTGAAACAGCATTCCGGGCCAGCTTTATGCAGAAAGCCGGTCTTACCGAAGGCCAAATGGCTCCTTACGAAGCTGCTGTTACTGCTGCATACAACCAGGCAAAGGCTGATTGTGATGCCATTTGCGAAAGCGGCAGCGACCGGGTCAATAATTTCCGCCAACTGATGCTGATGGATATGATGCCCGACCGGGGCCAGTATGCCCGCATACTAAGTGATGAAAAGGACATCAATGGAAACGATTTAGTACAGATTCCCATTTTCGAACGGGCCTATAATATTTTCGAGGGAAGTGGTAATGATGCGAATGGCAGTGGCAAATTTAAAAAGCCGAAAACTGAGGGCGGGGCCGATGATAGATACAGGGATGAATATGGTGCTGTTGATATCGATGCAGAACAAAACTTAACTAACTGGACGAAAGAACAGTTTACTCACAATTTTAAAGAATCATGGGCAGACCAGTTATTGTATTATCACCCGGAGTTCAATAAACTGAAACTAACAGAAACAGAACCGGTAAAAACACATGTATACCGCTGGCAGGAACAGTTGCAAAACAAAACCAAATGGAGTGAAGTGTCATCCATTGTTACCGGCCTGCCTGGCAGTGATCCTTTTTATGCCACTATACTTAGTGGGAATAGCCTCCAGGCAGATATGCTGGAGAAGCTGACTAATGGCGTATGTATACAAACCCGCACCACCCATCCGTTGTTTGATTGCTACAGCATGTGGCGCTTTGCGCTTGCCGCCGTTGTGTGTAAGGATGAAGCGACCATTGACCAACTTCCATGCCTTGAAGCCTGCACCAATACCATTGGCAGTTTTCCCAATGGTATGTGCGATGCAGATAAGGACATGGTATGGCAGGTGTTCAGCAGCCTGTACTTCCGGGAGCGGGAAATATTTGTATACCGGTACCTGCAGCAAGTGGCTTATGTGAACCCGGATATCTTCAATCCGCAAGCAGACGAGCGTTATCCCCGTTATATACCACGGTTTATGAACCCGGATCAAACGGGTATGCAGTCGCAGTTGCCTGCCAATCTCCAAAATTTATTTACCCAGGCCACGAACACAGCTTCGCCAGGGTCGAACTCGCAGGCTGTGGCTGCCCTGGAAGTGAAATATGAAGACAACTGCCGCAGCTACGCGGTGCAATGGCTGGATAAGCTCCACATCTTTGATCAATGCAAGACTGGTATTACCAACAGCCAGTATGAAGCATTAATTGAACAATTAGTTTCCATATGCACACGCGGAAGTGATCTCGAGCATCCGCTGGGCAGCAGCTCTATCTCACCCACACATCCTAACCAGGCTGCACCCACCAACTTTGAAGCCGCTATCAGTGGTTTTATGACAGCAAACGCTATAAGTGCTACGAGCAGTTGTCACCCATACATACTCGACTGGCCCAAGCCTTATGACCGCTCACCCATGGTGGCCAATGAAGAATTATGGGAAACCAAACCAGATGAATGTGTTTGTGCCAGGGTAAATGCATTGCATACACAGTACTTGACCAGTACCGGATATAGCAATTTCAGCGATTTCATGTACATAAAATATGGCACCAATATTACCGAAACAGTATTGCAGGAATTGCTTAGCCTCTGTGATGAAGAGGCAGATCCACCGGCCTGCCGCTACCGCAGTGAACCGATAGTATTACCACCAGCCCTGCAATGCGGTGCCAGCAATGAAGTATGTATCGATTGTGATCAGTATACTACATTCACCAGTGCATTTTATACACAGTTTGCAAACGCCAATCCTCCAGCCAACCTGCCTATTGGTGCACCAACTACGACAGCGGAAGAAAACTGGAATAATACCTTTGCCAACTTCATGAATCATAAAACCGGCTTCAACAAGCTGTGGCCGGAGTATGTCACTTTTGCATTTGGCTGCCTGTTTAACCAGGAAATACAAAATAATAATGTTGTACCGGGTATCTGCAGCCGGTTTACGACGCATATCACCAATTTCTATACAGCACTGCCCACACTGGTAAACCCGGGTGATGATTGTGCCACTACCTTTACCAATTACTTTAACGCACAGGAAGGAACCCGTTTCACTTATGAGCAACTGCGGTGGTTGTATAAACGCTGCAACCCTGATTTTAAAGAATGTGATGATATCGTAAACTGCTGCGTGGAATGCAGGGAAACAGATTCCTTGACAGAAGCCAGCGCCTGTTCGGTACCACCCGCCACCCATCTCTGCGGCCTCAACCTGCCTATTGGCCAGGAATTTGAAATAGAACCCGATGATCCCTGCGATGATGTGGTTGACCTGATCCTGGTATCAGCCCTTATTGCCTGGGAAGAATACAAGGTGAAAATCAAAAATGATTTTGACAAAGCCTACCAGGATAAATGCCTGACCGTACAAAATATTGAATCCTTTACAGTGCAATCGGCAAATGATAAAGAATATCATTATACACTCTACTATTATGACCAGTCAGGTCACCTGGTACAAACCGTACCACCTGCAGGCGTGGATGATCACAATTACAGCCAGGCACAACGTAATAGTTTTTTGACCGCAGTAAAAAATGCCCGTACCGCTGGTACAGCATACCGGCCTGCCCATACCTTGCCTACCGTGTATCGTTATAATACATTGGGGCAAGTGGTGGAACAAAAAAGCCCAGATGGCGGCCGCAGTAAATTCTGGTATGATGAACTGGGGCGCTTAGTTGTAAGCCAGAATGCCAAACAGGCGGCTGCGAATAAATACAGCTATACCATTTATGATGACTTGGGCCGTATAAGCCAGGTAGGACAGAAGCCTAGCACCGATCCAATGAGCCAGTCCATTAGCCGTAAGCCAACAGGTACCGGTAGTCTTGGTGAATGGCTGAGTAACGGTCAGGCCAAAGAACAGATAACCCGTACGGTTTATGATATACAATACGAGAACAATGGTGTAGCTGTACTCGATGCCAGGCTGCTGGTACAACGCAACCTGCGCAACCGCGTTAGCTATACCCAGGTAGTACCTGTTGAGCCTAACAGTTCTCATTTACCTGACAGTTGGGTAACAGCGCACAGCACGGCTACGTATTATACCTATGATATACATGGCAACGTGGATGAACTGGTGCAGGACTACAACGAAGGCATTATGAAAACGGTGGCTGGGGGTGCCAACCGCTTTAAGAAAATGGCTTATACCTATGATTTGATCAGTGGTAAAGTAAACACCGTAATCTACCAGCCGGATTATTATAACGTAAGCAATGTACTCACGCACCATCCCGATCGTTTCTACCACCGCTATGAGTATGATGCAGAAAATAAACTGACGGAAGCAGAGACCAGCCGCGATGGCATCATCTGGCAAACCGATGCACGTTACCAGTATTACCGGCACGGGCCACTGGCACGTACGGTCCTTGGAGAGCAGCAGGTACAGGGTATCGACTATGCCTATACATTACAGGGCTGGTTGAAAGGGGTGAACAGTACGGCCATCAGTGCGGCGCCTTCAGAAGACTGTGCGCCAGGTACGGGACGTGATGTGCTGGATGTCATTAACCGCCAGCAATACGGGCAGCCAACTAACTATGTGGCAAGGCGTGAAATAAATTTTGATCCGGAGTTTGAAAGCGATATGCCGGATGATTTTATGGCTTACACGGATATAAACCTGCAACCCTGTGTGCCGGTAATAGCGCCTACGCCGTATATCACAGGTGATATGGGCGTGGACGGAGGCCCGGGCAGCGGACCAACACAAAACCCCAACCGCTTTGTGGCCAGGGATGCATTCAGTTTCAGCCTGAATTATTATACCACCACCATCGGGGGGCAAACAGTTAACGATTACCAAAGCATCAATAACACGGTGCAGCCTTTTGCTTTGCAGGGTATGTTTAATGTATTGAACACGGATAGCCCGACGCCACAGCTTACAGCCAAACCCTTGTTTAATGGCAATATAGCCAGCATGTTTGTGAACATTCCGAAACTGGGCGAGGCACATTTATATGGGTATAAATATGACCAGCTGAACCGTATCGTGGCCATGGATGCCTTCAAAGGATTTTCTCCCGGCAGTAATAGCTGGACGGGTGGCAACCCTGTGGCCACAACTAATTACAAAGAGATAGTAAGCTATGATGCAAATGGTAATATATTGACCTACCTGCGCAATGGCAGTACTACGCCTCCTGCGAGTGGCAGTGGAAGTGGCGGCCCATTACAAATGGACCAGCTGACCTATGGCTATAACACCGACGTAAACGGCAAACTGACCAACAACCGCCTGCGCCATGTAAAAGATGCCATAGGCGATGCTAACTACCAGGAAGATATAGACAACCAGGCAGATGATAATTATGAGTACGATGAGATTGGTAACCTGGTAAAAGATATAAAAGAAGGTATTACTAATATTGAGTGGAATGTATATGGAAAAATAAGCAGCATAACTAAAGTGAAGAGTGGTGAAACTACTACGATTGCTTATACCTATGATGCAGGTGGTAATCGTATCAGCAAAGTGGTAACTCCTCCTATAGCAACGGGCGGCCCCAGCACCACTATTTATGTGCGTGATGCCAGTGGTAATGTAATGAGTGTATATGAAAAGCTGCCATTGCCTTCGGATGTAATTGGTGGCTCGATGAAGGATTTGATACAAGCCGAAGTACACCTCTATGGCAGCAGTCGTCTCGGTATTGTGAACCGCGATGTAAATGTGGAGAACCCGGTTGCAAATACAATAGGTATCTACAGTTTTGAAAGGGGCAGTACGGTGTATGAGCTGAGTAACCATTTAGGGAATGTGCTGGTAACGGTGAGTGACAGGAAGATACAGGTGAGTACCAACAATACAACGGTAGCATATTACACGGCTGATGTGGCTACAGCCGTTGACGGCTACAGTGGTGGTATGGAAATGCCGGGCCGGAAATTTGAGCAGGCGGGCAGCAGTTACCGGTACTCAATAAACGGGCAGGAGAAAACGCCGGAAATTGGAGCTAATAGTACAACTGCAGAGTTCTGGCAGTATGATGCAAGGATTGTGAGGAGGTGGAATGTGGACCCGATAGTTAAAGAATATGAAAGTTCTTATTTATGTTTTGCAGGGAATCCAGTTCTTTTATCTGATGTGAATGGTGACCATGCCGGTGGGAATTGCCCGGTCTGCGGAAAAGAACATAGCGGAGAATGCGCAGATCCTAAGACAGCTAATGATATTCCATATGTAGGATATGTTCGTACAATTCCTCAGCAAGGAAATCTTGTAGACTGGTTAAGTGCGGTGCCTAATGGACTAATAAAAGCATGGAATTGGACAGTTGTGGATTTTACGAATGGAACCATCAAAGGCGTAAATAGTATTAAGAATGGAACTTTTTTTGCTGATTTGGCTGATGAGTTAAATGTTATAAGTAGTGGTATTAACAATAGTGTCGTAAGCTCATGGAATTATACCTGGAACACTCCATTTGGAGTACAATTAGAGGACTCATGGAATGCTCTCAAAAATCCTCAAACCTTGGAGAATGGAATTGCTTTCCTAGCCCCAGGTTATACTTCGAAGATCTCCAGTGGTATAAAAATCGCATCTGCTCCTGCTGCAAAATATACTGCTCAAATGGCTGCAAATGATTATGCTATTCTCAAGATGACACATTTAGCTCCAATTAATAATAAAGGTATTCAAGTAGTATCAGCAGCTGAAGGGAATGGCTTTGTTTCTGTTGGAGTTAATGGAAGTCATTATCCAATGAATATTAATAGAAACCTGAAAGCTCCATTGGTGAGTTTGATGAAAAGTGGAAGGCCAGCATTGCAGTGCGCAGAGCCAAAAGCAATAAATACACTTTTAAATTTGGGAATAAAAAAGAGAAATATTACAGTTTCACAAGCGCTACTAGTTACTGATGAGGCAACGATATATTCAAGTTCATTTACTTTAAAAAGCGGATTTAGCTATAGGGGAAATAGCCCAATTACTTTAGACTATATTAAGCCTAACCCGATTAAAGCAGTTCCAGCATGTGCCAATTGTGTTCAAACTCTAAAAGGAACAAAAGGGAATTAAAAAATTATTACGATGAAACTAATGAATAATCAGATAAGAGAAATTTTAGAAGAATCTGGATGGTACCCTGGCCGAAAGATTGAAATAGATTATATGATTGAGGACCTGAATAAGAGAGGATACAATCTGCCCAATCAATTGATTGCAAGTTTATTAACAGAATTTTGGAATATTGAATTGGAGTTTAAAACGCCGGATGGCCAGTTTAGCAATATCAAGCTAAATATAGATTATGGGTTGGGCGTTGACAAAAAAGCTATAAAGAAATGTGAGCTTTTGATTCAGGATAAAATAATAGCTGTTGGGTGTGTACATTTCTATTCAGGATTATTATTAGTATCTTATTCAGGAGTTTTTTTTATAGCTGACGATGATGCAATTTTTGAAATTGGGCGTAATTTTTTTGAAGCTTTGGAGACAATTGTTTATCAAAAGGAAACAAAGTTCATAGGAGTGTGGTAATGTTCCCCCGCTGTCCGTAGTGTTCGGCAAAAAAGGGAGAACGATAAAATCAACAGGAAACGATGAAGTCGTAAAAAAATGTTGAAAGGCTGTGCTGAGACTGTGTCTCAGTACCGGCTTTGTAAAAGCCGTAAAAATAGACAGCAGTATATGCTGCTAAAGTAAAAAGGAATATTATTTGTTTTAGTTAACAACTAAGGCTATCTGTAAAAATGAAGCAAACGGATGAAAATATCAATGACGGAGGTTATAAAATACGAAACAAAGAAGGTATTCATTTTATAACATTTGCCGTAGTCGAATGGGTGGACGTGTTTACAAGAAAGGAATACAGGGACATCGTGCTGGAAAGTATCAGGTATTGCCAGGCAGAAAAGGGATTGGTGTTATATGCATGGTGCTTGATGAGCAACCATATCCATATGGTAGTGGCGGCCAAAAGCAATGATACAAGTGAGATATTAAGGGACTTTAAGAAGTTTACCAGTAAAAAAATTATAAAAGCTATACAGGAAAATAAAAAAGAAAGCAGGAGGGAATGGATGCTGGAAATATTTAGAAAAGCGGGAGAGTGCAACAGCCGGAATAGTAACTACCAGTTCTGGAGGCAAGATAATCAGCCAAAAGAGCTTTTTAGTTCAGGGTTTACTGTACAAAAGCTGAACTATATTCATAATAATCCTGTGGAAGCATGGATAGTACTCAAGCCCGAAGATTATTTGTATAGCAGCGGCAGGGATTATGCGTTTGGAAAGAAGTGCGGATTGCTGGAAGTTGTATTAATATAGTATGTGAGTGTCGTGTCCTGAGTTGCAAACTCAGAACAGCGTGGGTGGCATTTATTTAAGAGTAGTTTTTTTACAATAAAAAAGAATTAACATAACTAAAACCAACAGGTATGCGAATAATACAAGTAATGATCCTGGCAGTTGCTTTGCTGTCAGCAAGTATGGCCAATGCACAGGCACTCTGGTCTTCTGTAGGCAGCACCAGCGATGATATCTATAATACTCAACTGGGTAATGTAGGTATCGGCACCAACAACCCAACGGTAAGGCTGGATGTAAACGGTAGTTTAAAAGTGGGGGGACCCAGTTTTCATTTCGGCAGTACGGCCCAAACAGGACAGCTGGTGATGCACCTGAAGCAATCTACCAATGCAGGCGGTGGCTGGAATTTTGGATATGGGGCAAATAATAGCAACGATCTTTATTTGTACGGTTATGAAAATGCCAATTATACGATTTATACAAACAGCCTGGCAAGGTTCAGGGTTGCTTCCGATGGTAATGTGGGTATTGGCACCACCAGCCCGGCTCATAAACTGGAAGTTGATGGCACTATTCGCGGTACCGGCAAAGCTATTTTTGGTAACAGCAGTTCATACGGGTGGGTAATTAACCCGGATGGTGCGGAGATAGATGCGCTGTATTCGTACCGGGCTTCTGGAGGTATGCTGGTAGCCAATAACGGCCCGCTATATTTAATGGGTAAACACGATGGCGGGCAAAACGACAATGTCATATTAAAAAGAAAACTGCGAATCAATTCTGATAACGATGGATTGGATGGGCTTGAACTTACTCCAAATGCTATTAATACAAGAGCCAGGCCCGGTACAACAACATTATCTATCGGTGCCAATGCAATCACCACCGCCTTCTTTGATGATGCTGGCCGCCTTGGTATTGGAACCACATCGCCAGCTTATAAACTTGATGTGAATGGTACTGGCCGATTTACAGGTAATGTGTCCATGCTGTCTTATTCTGCAACCGCCACATCATACCTGTATACTGGCGCAGCCACATCTCTGGTAACAGAAACAAGCAGTGGTAATGCTGGTATACAGATCAGGGATAATATACGTCCATCGTTGACACTCGACTTAAGTGGTGTGATATCCAGGGGAATTGGCATCATTAACTCCTCGGGTGATATTGGCATAAATGTGCCAACCTTCTCCGGCCCGACTACCCATATATTTTATGGGAATGGTGATTTTTATAGTTACGGTAATGGATCATTTGGAGACGGCGGTATTGCATCGAGTGCAGTACTAACAGCCAATTCCACAACAAAGGGTTTCCTGCCACCCCGTATGACAGCAACACAACGTTCTGCCATCAGCAGTCCTGCCACAGGCTTAGTAGTCTACCAAACAGATGGCACTGAAGGGCTCTATCAATATAAATCCTCAGGCTGGTCTGCAGTAGGTAGCGGTGGTGGTAGCAGCCAATGGACAACAACCGGTTCTGATATATATTACAATAGTGGAAATGTAGGTATAGGTGTCACTACGCCGGCATACAAGCTGGCTGTAAGCGGCACCACGCATCTTAACGGAGAAGTTAGTATTGGTGCTGTCACTACTTTTCCTGCCACAGGCAATTACAAACTGGCAGTAGCAGGCAATGTTATTGCTGAAAAGGTAAGGGTAAAATTGCAGTCAAGCATCTGGCCTGATTATGTATTTAAGCCCAGTTACAACCTGCCAACCCTCCCTGAAACAGAACAGTTCATAAAAGCCAATAGTCACCTGCCCGGCGTTCCCTCTGCAAAAGAAATAGAAAAAGAAGGCCTTGATCTTGGTGACGGGCAGGCGGTACTCCTGAAGAAAATTGAAGAAATGACCCTGCATATGATTGAGATGAACAAGCGCCTGGAAAAACTGGAAGCAGAAAATGCCGCCATGAAAAAGAAATCAAACTAAGCAGGAATAAATACGATAACAACAACTTAATGACTGTTAAACTATCGGTGACAGCTACCATATCAGTACAATATCTATACAGCATCTATAGCGATGTTTGCCTATAGTACGCCTATAATATGCCTATAATTCGCCTATAGTATGCCTATAACTCGTTTGTGAAAGCCAGGCACTGAATAACGTAACGATAGCTTAACCACAACGAAATAAACTGGTAACAAGCAGCCGTCAATTTTGCACCAGTTCTTGATCAGGTTGCATAACAGCTGCGCTTACCGTTAGCGTAAATTCCCGATTTTTCTCAAGCAGTTAACCATTCCGGTTCTCCGGGATGGTTTTTTTATGCCGCCTTTCCTCCATTGTCTGCTGTGGCAGGATATGCGTAGTGAGGGCGACGATGGAGTTGGAGTGAAAGGATATACTCAATACAGGCTTCAGCAGCGCCATTATAATTGCAGGCAGCAGGGGCCGGGCCGCTTATCCATTGGTGAAATAAGTTTGGGAATTGGTCGTCTATCTTGTCCAGGCATAGCGCACCAGTGCCCGCCAATGCCGCCGCATTACACTGCTGCTCATACTGCCCGCGGATAGGTATGGCAATTATGCGTTTACCTAAATGCAATGCCTCCGCAGGTGTTTCAAAACCACCACCGGAAATAATACCGGTACAATTGATCAGGCTCTCCGTAAACCGATCTTTTTGAATGGGAATAAAAGTTATGTTTTTTTCTGTTCTTACTGCACTTGCCTCACGGGAAAATACTTCAAAACGAAAGTCCGGCAGGCCATGCAGGATAGCGGTCAGTTGCTTTTCACAATAGGAAGGAAGATAAACCGTGACATAGTTCTTATCAACTGGCTCGGCCAGTAAAATAGCCTTCTTTACCACGGCAGGGAAAATAAAATCAGCATAGCGTTTAAAGTGAATGCCCACATGATGCGTAGCTTTCACATAGTTCTTCAGCAACCATTCACCGGTTTGGCTGACAGATGCAGGGCGTGGAGTGTCCGCTGATTGAAAACTGGCCTGGTGGCCAAAATGTACCGATGGTACTTTCTTTGCCGCACAGGCTGCGGAAGTGATATAATCAAAATCATTCAGTACCAAATCATAGTTTTCCACCGGTAAGTCTTTTATCTCCTGTCTTATTCGGAAGGGATGGAAGTCTTTCAGCATTTTCCAGTAGCTAAGCCCGCCTTTACAATTATAATACAGGCTGAGGCCCTTACTTCTGAATTTTACCGGCAAATTGGGTTCAAGATGGCTGTTGTTGCCGCTTAAAAAAACATCCACTGTGCCATGTTGCTGCAAGTGCGGTAATAATTCCATGGCCCGGCTGATATGGCCATTGCCCGTGGCCTGTACGGCGTAGAATATCTTCATACGTTGGATTTAGGTTCCGAGTGAATTTATAAACAGGTTTATTTCATCTGTTACCACATTCAGCACTGGTAACTTCTTGTCGAGCGGAATAACTGGAGCTGCTTCATAATGCTCTTCTTTATATTGGTAAATCGTCCATTCATTGTCATTGTACTCCAGCGCAGTGAGGTTCTCCACCCAGTCGCCGCTGTTCAGGTAAATAACTTTGCCATTGGCTGTTTCAATGACCCGCTTTTGCGGCTGGTGGATATGCCCGCAGATGACATAGTCATATTTTTTTTCAATAGCCAGTTCAGCAGCCGTCTGCTCAAAATCAGCAATCCACTTTACGGCTTTCTTTACTCCATCTTTTATCTTTTTGCTAAAACTCATTCTCGGCCGGCCCATTTTCTTCAGCGACCAGTTTACAAAACGGTTCAGCAGTATCAGCCAGTCGTACCCGTGGCCACCAAGCCTTGCGAAGAATTTAGCACTGCCTTTTGTGGTGTTGTCAAACACATCGCCATGAAATATCCAGGTTGTCTTCCCATTGATTTCCATAACCAGCTTATCTGTAAGCTGAAAATGGCTGAGTTGTAAGTCGCAGTACCGGCGCATCATTTCATCATGGTTGCCGGTGATATAGATAACACGGGTACCGTTGCTAAGCATATTCAGCACTTCTTTTATTACCTGTAAATGCGTGGGAGGAAAGTACCGTTTGCTGAACTGCCAGCCATCAATGATGTCACCATTCAGGATAAGTATTTGCGGACTGATGCTGCGGAGGTAGTTGACCAGTTCCCCGGCATGGCAACCATATGTGCCCAGGTGAACATCGGAGATAACAACAACGCCAAGGTTTCTTTTTTTCAAGTGTACAGGGGTTTGGCAAAGAACACAACTGTTTGTTACCTGAATGAGACGGTAAGTTTAAATTACCATGACTTTGCTATTATGTAAATGTTAAGTAACGCTTGTTTTGATAGTATGATGAATTCAACCGGACCATGATAATATTCTGGTAACATAGCGGTAACATATACATCATGCCGCACAGGTTTCTTTGCGCAAACTATTACTGGATATGAGAAAAAGTTATACGCAAAAAAGTGTTTACGGTTTTTTGACAACTTCTATGGTTTTGTTGCTCATGGCGATTGGCCCTGTGATGCAAGCACAAACAGTGATTACACAATGGAATTTTAACGGGACGTCCACCAGCACTGTTCCCGGAGGCACCACCGCACCTACCCCTGCTACAGGTACTGGGACTGCGGCATTAATTGGGGGCGCAACCGCTTCGTATGCAAGTGGTGTATCCAATGGTGGCTCAAGTGACCCGGTAACTACCAGCCCGCCCAACTATGGCTGGGGTACGACCACGTATCCGGCTGTGGGAGCAGCCAACAAAACTGCGGGTACCCAATACAATGTAAGTACAGCAGGAAAGCAAAATATTATTATCCGTTATGATTTGCGGCATAGTAACACATCCAGCCGCTACGAACAGTTTCAGTACAGTACCAACGGATCAACCTTTGTTGACTTCGGCGCTCCCTTCGATGGCAATGCCGGCGATACCTGGTTTAACCAGCGTACTATTGATTTGAGTTCAGTAACTGCGGTTAACAATAACCCCAATTTCGCTTTCCGTATCGTATCGGTTTTTGCGCCTTCTACTTCAGCCTATGCACCTTCCAATTCAGGCAGCAGTTATGCAGGCTCAGGTACCTGGCGTTTTGATATGGTGACAGTAAGCGGCACAGATATAGCAGCAACCCCATCCGTGTCACTCTCTGTAAGCAGCAATGCTGGCAGCGAGGCAGCGGCTACAAGTATTACGGTAACAGCTACAGCATCAGCACCAGTTACAGGTGATCAGACCGTAAGCCTTGGTGTAAGCGGGACAAATATTACAGCAGGTGATTATAATTTATCGAACACGACGATAACCATTCCGAACGGAGCTACCCTGGGTACGGTCACGTTTACCGTTGTAGATGATGCTGTAATCGAAAGCCTGGAAACAGCGGTATTAACCATCAGCAACCCATCAGCAGGTATTATATTGGGCTCTACTCTTTCCCAGAACGTAGATATCACCGATAATGATGTGGCTTTACCAACAGTGAACCTGTCTGTGAGCAGCAACGCAGGTAGTGAAGCGGCTGCTACCTCCATTACCGTAACGGCTACCGCATCCGCACCGGTATCGGGGAATCAAACAGTGAACCTGGCTGTAAACGGCACGGGTATTACAGCGGGTGATTATATATTATCCGGTACTACTATCACTATCCTGAACGGACAAACCACAGGTACGGTAACATTTACAATAAGAAATGATGCAGCGACGGAAGGAGCTGAAACGGCTGTACTAACCATCAGCAACCCCTCTGCGGGTGTCATATTGGGTTCACCCGTTTCACAAAATATAACCATTGCAGATAATACCTGCCAGGTACTTATTCATAAATCAACAGGAACGAGTGCAAATGGTGCAGAGATTTCAGCATTCGATGCGGCTTCGTTACGAATTTATACCGTCGCAGGCCCTGCTATGGAATATTATACTGTAAGTAATACAGGCACAATCGGTGGCCCAACCAACCTCCCATTCGGGTTTAGTGCACCCGGCGGCACCACGGCGCTGCCCAATAGTGTTGCAATAAGAAATGGTATCGTTGCCGTAGGCTATGCGATTGTAAATAACAGCAGCAGTGCACAAGAACAGGGTATTGTTGCTTTCTATACAGCAGCTACCGGTGCGTATATCAACCATGTAACTGTAGGCTATCTGCCGGATATGGTTACCTTCTCACCAGACGGAACAAAAGTACTGACGGCCAACGAAGGGGAACCCAATAGTTATGGACAAGGCAATTCATTTGATCCGGAAGGTTCTGTTTCCATCATTGATATATCCGGAGGTGTATTAGCCGCAACCGTACAAACCGCAGGCTTTGCGAGTTTCAATCCGCAAATTGCTGCCCTGCGGGCAGCCGGTGTACGCATCTATGGTCCTGGTGCTACCGTAGCACAGGACCTGGAACCGGAATATATCACCTTCTCCGGTGACGGTACAAAAGCAATCGTAACCTTACAGGAGAATAATGCACTGGCAGAAGTGGATATTGCATCAGCTACCGTAACACAGATTGTTCCACTCGGATTAAAAAATCATAACCTGGCCGGCAACGGCCTTGATGCCAGTGACCGTGATTTGGCACCGGGCTTCAGCACAGGTGCTATTAATATTCAAAACTGGCCGGTATTTGGGATGTACCAGCCGGATGCCATTGGCAGCTTTACTGTTGGAGGCAATACTTACTATATAACAGCCAACGAAGGTGATGCAAGGGCTTGGACAGGTTTTTCAGAAGAAATAAGGGTAGGTGCTGGTGGATATACACTGGATCCGACTGTATTTCCAAATGCAGCCACTTTAAAATTAAACCAGAACCTGGGCCGTCTGCAACTGACAAGCGCTACTGGTGATACAGATACTGATGGTGATTACGATCAGATACATGCCTTGGGTGCACGTTCATTCAGCATCTGGAACAGCAGCTATACACAGGTGTTTGACAGTGGCGATCAGTTAGAGCAAATTTCCGCACAACAAAACCCAACGGTATTCAACTCCGATGGTACATCAGCAAGTTTTGATACACGTAGCGATAATAAAGGACCAGAAGTAGAAGCGGTTACCACCGGAACAGTAAATGGTGTATTGTATGCATTCGTAGGTAGTGAACGTACCGGTGATATTTTTGTTTATGATATCAGCAACCCGCTTGCACCCGTGTTCCTGCAATACATTGATCATCCTGCCGACCTGGGTGTGGAGGGATTGTTATTTGTACCCGCCAATCAAAGCCCAACCGGAAGGGCATTGGTGATTGCTACTGCCGAAGTAAGCCGGACTGTAACGATATATGAGTTTAGCCTTATTTCATCTTCCCTGGCTATGACAAATGTTGCAGTGCAGACCACACAAGGTACTGTTACCTCATTTGGCACCTGTACCAGTCTTATTGCAAACCTGGCACAGGCCGGTGCAAGCCCTGTAACCGGGCAAGTGGATGCAGAAGTTTGGATTGAAAGCACGCCTCCTGCCGAATTTGTAAAAAGACATTACGAAATAACACCTGTTACAAACCCTGCTACTTCAACAGGGCGGATTACCTTATTCTTTACACAACAAGATTTTGATGATTTCAATGCATTGAACACAGCACTGTTACCACAAAATCCCGGTGACGCTGCTGGTAAGGCTAACCTGCTGGTTGAAAAAAGAGGTGGTACAAGCAGTGATGGTTCAGGTCTGCCGGCCTCCTATCCCGGGGCACCGGAAACAATAAACCCGAACGACGCCGATATTGTATGGAACAATGTTGACAATCGCTGGGAAATCAGTTTTGATGTAACGGGCTTCAGCGGGTTCTTTATTAAATCAATCGGCAGTACATTACCATTGAACTGGTTAACTGTTGCTGGTAGCCTCAACAGTTTGAAACAGCCAGTTATAAAATGGAAAGTACAGGAATCAAACATTGCCCGTTATGAAATTGAAAGAAGTGAGGATGGAATAAACTACACCCTCATTGGCACCGTAAGCAGCAGCGGTAATGGTGAAAACAGCTATACGTTTACTCAACCCGTACGCCTTACCGGTACTGCCTTCTTCCGTATCAGGCAGGTTGAATTTAGCGGACGTTCTGGTTATTCTGCAGTGATGAAACTGAGTACCACCGGCGAAGGACTGATTACGCTTTATCCCAACCCGTCGAGTGATGTGATTGTTTTGACTGTTCCTGCAGCACTTCAAAACACTACTGTGCAATTGCATGATATGCAGGGGCGCCAATTATCATCAATACGAATCAGCAATCAATCAACAACCATAAACATTTCACAGTTAGCTGCCGGTTATTACCTGCTGCGTTTTGCAGATGGCAGTTCGCAGAAATTCGTTAAGCAGTAATCAGGTAATTGTAGTTTGAAAAGCCAGTCCTCCTCTTGGAGGACTGGCTTTTTTTATATGTATAAACGAAATCACTTCTGCAAATTATCCACGGCAACAATTCATTTCATAATCTGGTAAACTTTGGCTAACAGGAAGGTAACATTGACATGGCAGTTTTGCAGCGAAATCAGCAGATGATATATATTATTTGAAACACAATTCAACAAAATCCCGATGAGAAAAATTGTAACCTTAACCGCTGTAGCCGCTATCTTTTTTGCCAGCTGCAAGAAAAACAAAAATGACCAACCGGCAGAAAAGCCTGAGTTTAAAAACCGGTCAAATGCAGAATCTTTTGTCACCATTGATCCGGCGTTTTCCGGTGTAAGTGCTTACACATTGATAAGCAGCAGTGACACTATTCCCGGTTATCCCAATTTTGTGTATGGTGGTGCGCCGGATGGACAAGGTTTCCTAAAGAATCCCGACGGAAGCGGTTATATCATGGTTACCAATCATGAGAATACCTACGCCATATCCAGGGTTTATCTTGATAAAAAACTGAACCCGGTTAAAGGGGAGTATATTGTCAATACAGATGGTGGTATGTTCCGCCTTTGCTCCGGAACTTTGGCCACGCCGGAAGAACACGGATTTCCTAAACCGATGTTCCTTTCCACAGGCGAGAGCAATGTAAACGCTATGACACATGCAATTGATCCAATTGCTCCGGCAGACGCAGCTAATCAGTCACGGGTAAAGCCAGCCTTGGGTAAATTCAGCGGGGAGAACGCAGTGCCATTAGCAAAAGATGCATACGCTGGTAAAACAGTAATTATCCTTGGCGAAGATGCCGGTAACGGACAGGTGTATCTGTATGTATCCAATACACCCGGTGATTTGGATAATGGTAAACTGTATGTGCTCAGAAGGACCAACCAGAACCAGATCGAAACAAACATGACCAAAGGCAATGTGTACGATGTGGAATTTGTGGAAGTGCCCAATGCTAAAAACCTGACGGGTGCTGAGATTGAAAACCTGAACAGTTCACTGAAGTCTATACAGTTTGCCCGGGTGGAAGATCTGGATTACCGTAAGGGCGGTGGTGCCAACAGCCGCGAAGTGTATTTTGTTGCAACAGGTGTAAGCGGCCAGCCTGAAAAAACATACTGGGGCCGTGTGTACCGTTTGAAAATGGATGCCGCTAATCCATTGACAGGTAAGCTTGATATTGTTGAAGATGGCGATTTAAATCCAGGTAATGAAATTATCAACCCCGATAACCTTTGCGTAACACAGAACTATGTGTACATACAGGAAGACGGCGACTCATTCTTCCCCGGCGCTTCGCACAATTCACTGATATGGCAATATGATATTGCCACAGGTACGAAGAAGCGTATGATTGATTTGAAGAATAAAACACTGGGTTCTACTGTTTATAACCCAACCAATGATCAGCGCTTTGCCTTGTGGGAGCATGGTGCTATGCTTGACATCTCTGATATTATTGGAGAGCCGAATACATTCATCATAAATATACATGCCCATTCATGGGTGGAAGGAGACAGGTTCCTGAATCCAAGCCGGGCTACTTCCGTGCAGGCATATAAATCAGGTGGACAAACATTGTTGTTAAGAGGCGTTCCCCGTTAAAATACTATCAGCAATTATAACATCCCCCTTGCCTTATTAGCGGGGGGATATTTTTATTTCTATGAAACAAAAAGTCACTGGCTTACTGGCATTCATTATTACTACGGGCTATGTGTTGATCCAGAGTTGCCGGATAAATAATAAGCAGTATGGCGAACCTGTGGTGAAAGAATATTTCAACAGACAGACAGATTCCCTGCTTGCACAACTGGATGAACTCAGTAAGGCCGCACAGGGAAAGCGTCCCGCAACCGAACTTAAAAATCAGTTTGGTAAAGCTAGATTGTTATACAAACAAACTGAGGGTATAACTGAATATTATTTCCAGGGATTGATGAAACGGGTGAACGGGCCGGCATTACCGGATGTGAAAACGGAGGACGGCCAGGTATGGCCGCCCCATGGGTTCCAGGTAATAGAGCAATATTTGTATATCAGCTACCACGATTCATTGGCCCCTGTTGTGTCCAACGAAATAAAATTGCTCCAAACAGATCTGCGGTTTATTAAAACTTCCATGGAGCAAACCACAATATTGCCACAACATGCCCGGGAAATTATTCAACATGAGCTGATACGCATAGCTACACAGGGCATTACGGGCTTCGATGCACCCTTGAGCAAGCAATCACTGCCGGAGGCCAGGGCGGCGCTGCAAGGTGTGGCGTCCTTTAGCCATTTATATTTTGGTGAAACTGGTAATGATAGATGGGGTACTAATTTTAACAAGTGCATAGAGTATCTTGACCGGCACACCGATTTCGATTCCTTTGACAGGCTCACTTTTATGCGGCATTACCTGGCACCGCTTAGTAAAATGCTGGTGAATGAGGATAAGAAGACGGATACCGACAGCCTGGCAATAAAGGTATTTGATGGGACTTTAGCCGATTTGCTGGAAGGCAATGGATTGAATCCGGATTATTATGCTGGCTATGCGTCTGCTACCACCAGCGCAGAAAAAACAAGCCTCGGTAAAAAACTATTCTTCGACAAATCGCTTTCGCTCTCGGGTAAGATAAGTTGTGGCAGTTGCCATCAGCCGGATAAATTCTTTACAGACGGAAAAGAAAAGGCCGGTAATCTGGTACATGGCGGATTACTGGAAAGAAATACACCCGGCCTCTATTACGCTTCTTTACAAAGTCATCAATTCTACGATCTGCGGGCGGTTACACTGGAAGATCAGGCAAATGAGGTGATGAAGAACCACCAGGAGTTTGCATTCAGCTCATCTGGTATAGCTAATAAGCTCAGCAGGGATACAGGCTACAGGAATCTTTTTTTTGAAGCTTTCCCCGGCATTGACACTATCGGCGGATATGAAGTGAGAAATGCACTGGCTGCCTTTGTCCGTTCACTGAACCCATTCTCCTCCCGTTTTGATGAATATATGCAAGGCGACAATAATGCACTGAGTGCAGAAGAGAAAAATGGGTTTAACCTCTTTGCAGGTAAAGCAAAATGTGCCACCTGCCATTTTGTTCCTTTGTTTAACGGCAACATACCCCCGTGGTTTACGAAGTCAGAGTCAGAAATTATTGGTGTGCCGGCAAAACCGGTTTGGCGGGGTGCAGTGATTGACCGTGATTCGGGCCGTTACCGTATTAATCAGCTCAACGAATTGTTATACGCATTTAAAACGCCCACTGTTCGCAATGCGGCAATGACAGCCCCGTATATGCATAATGGGGTTTATGGGACGTTGGATGAAGTAGTCGAGTTTTACCACAAGGGTGGAGGTGTGGGGCTCGGAATCGATTTGCCTTACCAGTCGCTGCCGTTTGATTCACTGACATTAAACGTAAATGAAAAAAGGGCAATTGTTTCGTTCATGCAATCGCTGACTGATAAACGTCAAGTGTATTGATATGGCAAGCTGTGGAAGAATTTATATCGCCCTGCTGGCAATACTTTCTTATTTGATAAGTTGTTCAAAAAATGCCACATCACCCGCCAATTGCCCGGCGTTGGTTATTACAGCGGATACTGCATCATCACATCCATGTGTGGCTGGCGGCAGCATCAGCATTACTTCTCCGGTTGGTAATGGGATCTCATACAAGATTGGAAACAGCGCTTTTCAATCCTCACCCGTTTTCTCTTCTTTGCTACCGGGTACGTATAAAGTAGTGGCAAGAGATAACGGTGGATGTGAATACACATCATCAATAATAATACCTGAAAGCAATGCAGGGACTTTATTTACTGCCGTTAAATCATTGCTTGCAGCAAATTGCCTTTCCTGCCATAGCGGAGTAAACCCACAGGCAGGCCATGATTGGACACGCAGCTGTGACATACTCAATAACTGGGATCGGATAAAAGCGAGGGCAGTTGATGGCAATCCTTCACCCATGCCGCAGACTGGCCTGCTGCCATTGCAGGAACGAAATAAGATCAGTGCATGGATAACTGCAGGTCATGGTCACCAGCATTGACCTGGTGATATAACCTAACCGTAACGTTTGCATAAAACTGGGTTTAAACTGCCGTTGTTCCTTTGCAAAACCGTTACACAATGAAAAAACTGATCGGGCCACTCGTGTGCCTGGCCATCATTCAATCACCGGGCTCAAAAACCTGGGCACCTGCAGCGGAACCTGCTATTACACCCACTAAAAATCTTTTCATTATTACACTGGATGGTTTTCGCTGGCAGGAGTTGTACAGGGGTGCCGACTCATCGCTGCTGCTGGATGACGAATGCACACCTGATAGTGAAACAGCCATGCTTTTATATGGTGGGTCAACTGCGGAAGAACGACGAAAGAAGTTACTTCCATTTTTCTGGAATGTAATAGCAACGAAGGGACAATTGCTGGGTAACCGGGATGCAGGTAATAAACTAAATGTGGCGAATAGCTATGCTATATCATACCCGGGTTACAATGAGATGCTCACAGGCCATGCCGATCCGCGTATATCTTCCAACCGGAAAATTGAGAACCCCAATATCAATGTGCTGGAGCATATTGCGGCACGTCCGGGCTTTGCAGGTGAGGTGGTGGCTTTTACATCATGGGATGTATTTCCGTATATTCTAAATACGGAACGAAATGCACTGCCGGTAAATAGCGGGTATATGAATATGGTCAATAATGCTTCAGCCGAACAGCGGTACATTAATGCTGTGCAGGAAAAGATAACCAGGGAAAGGCACAGCACGAGGCAGGATATGCTTACTTTTCTTACCGCCAAAGAATATATAAAGACGCAGCAGCCGAGGGTTGTATTCCTGGGCCTTGGCGAAACAGATGAATATGCACATGAAGGCCGCTACGATCTTTACTTGCAGAAAGCAGCCGAAGCAGACCGTATGATTGCTGAGCTGTGGCAACTGGTTCAGAGTACACCGGGATATAAGAATAGCACCACGTTTATTATCACCACCGATCATGGCAGGGGAAATAAAACAAAACGTTGGGATGCACATGGCCGGTTTATAAGTGGATCATCGCAAACATGGGCAGCGTTGTTGGGACCTGGTATTCACCCGCTGGGTGAAATAACAGACAAGGAACAGCAATACACAGCACAACTGGCGAAGACGATTGCATGGGTGGTGGGCGAGGAATATGAAATTGGGGAAGCGGCACCTCCTTTATCTGTCCGGTAGAAACAGATGAAAATGTTTGGGCGGATAATTATATTTGGAATATGAAGCACTTCTCCAAACTCTTTATCCCGGTAAGCGTTGTCCTGTTTTTATGCAGTTGTAACAATTCAGCAATAGGTAAGAAATTAAAGGGCTGCGATAGCATGGTGATTAACTTCAATGCACCCAACAGCGATTCTGTAATAAAAATGGTGAGTACGACTGATACCAAGGCTATTCAACGTATGGCTAAATTTCTGAACGGAAAGGCTTCGGCATTATATAAATGCGGATACGACGGGAATATGCTGTTCTTCCGCAACGGCCAGCAGGTACTGCCTGTTGTATTTAAGTTCAGTGAAAATGATTGTAAACATTTCTCTTTTGACCTTGACAATAAAGTCATGAGTACGGAAATGAGCAACGAAGCAGTTGATTTTCTGAAAAGTCTTGGTGAGGGGAAAAGCTGGTATTAGTCTTTTTTCACATCCAGTGTAAACCCAACCGTGGTGCCCACGCCGGCGGTGCTGCGCACATGTATTGTTTGCCCGTGTGCTTCGATAATATGTTTGCAAATAGCTAATCCCAGGCCACTGCCGCTGACATCAATGCTCCGGCCTTCATCCGTACGGTAAAACCGTTCAAACAAACGGGGCAGGTGTTTTTCGCCAATACCAATTCCATCATCAGTAATTTCTATCAGTATGCGTTTGCCGTCAGTCTTATACATACTGGCGGTGATTGTTCCATGCATCTTTCCATACTTAACTGAGTTCTCTACAAGATTGGTAAAAACCTGTCTTATTTTTTCTTTATCAGCAAAAACGGTGAGTGGCGACTCACAGCCCTTCTTAATAGTACAGGTAATGTTTTGCGCCTCCGCCTTTACTGACAGGCTTTCAAAAACATCCCGCGCAACCTCCTGTATAATAAAATTCTGTTTGTATAAAACCAGCTCCCCTCTTTCCAGGCTGGATATTTCATCGAGATCGCTAAGCAGGTGGGTAAGCCGGTCGACGTTTTTGGAAGTCTTTTCTAAGAATTTTTTGTTTACCTCCGGGTTGGCCAATGCGCCATTTAGCAGGGTATCTACATATCCCTGTATAGCAAAAACCGGTGTTTTAAACTCATGCGAAAGGTTTTGCAAAAATTCACGCCTGAACTGTTCGTTTTGCCGCAGCAGTTCCAGTTCTTTTTCATTTTCGGCTGCCCATTTTTCTACATCTTCCCGCACTTCGTCGATGCTTTTCTGTGGCAATACATATTTGTAAAAGGTTTCCTCCCGCCTGGTGGCTTTCGTTTTATTGATGAACTTATAGATCAGTTTTATTTTACGGTAAATAAAACGTTCGAGCATGAAAGCAACCAGGAAATAACTGCCTGTAAAGAAGATGACAAAAGAACCCACTGCCCACAACCATTTTTTCTCCACGATATATACCAGCAGGCTCTCAGGTATAGCGAGTACCAGGGCTGTAAAAAAGGCAATTTGTTTAGGGGAAATGTTTTTCGTAGAGAACATATTGCGAAGGTACATGGATCAAGGAACAAGATACAGGGCTGCAGCGACCAGTAACTTCATTTAATAAGAGGCTTGCGCCCTGAACTTTTTGTCAGAGCTCAAACTTATAGCCAACACCTTTTACAGTGGTAATACAATCCACGCCCAGTTTCTGCCGTATTTTACGGATATGTACGTCGATAGTGCGGTCGCCAACAATCACATCATTGCCCCAAACCTGGTTCAATATTTCATGCCGGAGGAAAACCCGGCCAGGTTTAATCGCCAGCAGGTATAAAAGCTCAAACTCTTTTTTGGCCAGTACAATTTCCTGGTCGCCCACGGTAACGATAAAACGTTCGGGGTCGATGACCATATTTTCGATAGTGAGGATGCGGGCTTCGGTTTTATTCAGCCTGCGGAAAAGTGCATTTACCCGGGAAATAAACACTTTCGGACTAATCGGTTTGCTGATATAATCGTCGGCACCGGTTTCCAGGCCCTTAATCTGTGTATTTTCATCATTTAGTGCAGTCAGGAAAATGATAAGGGTGTCCTTAAAAGCGGCCTGGGCACGCAAAAGTCCACAAACTTCCACCCCGGTTTTTTTAGGCATCATTACGTCAAGAACAATCAGGTCGGGCTGGTTACGGCGGGCTTTTTCCAAGGCCTCATCACCATCTTTGGCCGTTACCACATCATAGCCTTCCGCTGCGAGGTTGTACTTTAAAATCTCCAAAATATCCGGCTCATCGTCTGCTATTAGTACTTTCCGGGCCTTGTCAGAATGGATTCCTTTGGAATTTTCCATCAGGGAAAAATTTTCGCAAACCTACTTGTTAAATGAATGTCAATGAAATATCTGTGGTCTTGTTTACAGAGACTTAATGATAAGTTAATACATCCATTTTGATGGATGAAAATAAATATGAGGGCCGGGACAGCCTTTTTATGTGTAAACCAGTCTGTATCAGGGCAAAGCATTTGGTTTATTTATACTGTATGCTTGTTACCTTTGCACAATCATCCTTATGACAACATCAATGAGATACCTGGTCCTTGCAGCGAGTTCTATATTGCTGGTTTTAAAAAGCACAGCACAACTATCTTTTGCGTCGAGCAGCACAACTGCGGCACCTGGCTGTAAGCCTGATTTCAAGCGGTCACTGTTTCATGACTACGTTGATACACAGCAAAAAAATATTCTTGGTATTGACGGTAAAGCCGACGATAAGTTTACACCCTCGGCCAATGAAGAAGTGAATTTTATGCTCACACAAGCTGCTACTCAGCGCATTGATGCACTGCAGTGCCAGATTGAAACGGACAGCACTATGGGCGACCAGGTAAAGAAGAAATACCTGAAAGGAATAGAAAACCAGCTGCGGTCATACATAGCAAATGCCCGGGCAGGTAAAATCAGCAAGCTCCGCCTGCCAGACATTATCAGCGCTTATGAGAAAATGTATGCATTGGACAGGGCCGGAAAATCAATTGCCGATGTTATAAAAACCTATCCTTATGAAACAGCCCTCTCGCTGGTGGATGGCAGCCATGTAACGTTCGTAAAAAATGCAGGTTATACAGAAAGCAAGCAAACAGTAATACTCAAGTATTGTTTGGCCTATCCGGCCAAAGCACTGCGGACATTGTACGATAACCCGGATATGCCTTTTGCAGACAGTGTGGTAAGACTTGTGGCACAGCGATACCCCAAACAATTGTATGATTATGCACAATCCAACAGTAAGCTAAGTACAGTCATACGTAATATCAAAGACGACATTTTTATAAAGACCATATCCGATATGGCCCGCAGCAAGAACGGGATGCAGTACTTTCCTTTCTTTGATAATATCTTCCGGGGCAAAATGACACTGGCAGATATTGATGCGGCAAAGGACGATTCCCTGAAATATTATCGTCTGCTCGTAAAGACACAGATCGACTATGTAGAACGCCTGCACAACAAAGACACAGCTTTTGAATATAAAGAACTGACTAAGCGACTGGAGAAAAAAGCAAAAGAAAATTTTGTCAATGTAATCAACGGACTTCATAATGAAAGTGCAGAGGTGCGGTTCAAATCAATACAACCTTTAACCGCGGAAGAACTGTATTATCTGGCTGTGTCATCAGACGGGTCCATCTATACATCCAGTTTTGTAAAAGGTGTATTCCCCCTGATGATGAAAAAAATAAATAACAGGGGCGATTCGCTGTTGGTGGCTGTTCATTTTGATAAATACCGTAAGCTGATAAAAATGGCAGCGGGTTATAATACACTGGGTATATTCCTTGCGTCCTTTCCGCCACGGCGCAGTCCGGGCGAGGCCAGTGATGCCGAAGTGCTGATGAAATCGTTTGTGAAGAATCTGGAGAAATCCGATGGTCCGGAAGATGCCGTGGATGTGGCCGACTCCTATGCCAGTATTGCCGAAACATTAAAGCCACTGGCTGATGAAATGCTGAAAAATGTTCAGGAGAACTACCAGCGTAATACGGAAGCAAATAACAAAACGGGCATAGCGATATATAAAATATTGAACTACCTGTTTCTTTCCGCGGATAGCACAAAGAATATTGATTTAACAAAGGAACTGGGTATACCGCCAGTATATGAAGTGCCCTTCAAAGCGCTGGCCAATGACAGCGGCCGGGTGATCATGCAGCAGTTTTTCTATGGCGATAAGGATGGCATGGGTGTGTTCAATGGGTTTGTAAAACAGTTCTCCAACAGCAATTGGAAAATTATACCGAAGGAAAAATGGATTGAAGTCCGTTCGGTAAAAGGAAAGCCGGTTACTATCTATGCCAACCGGGCCCTGCCTGAAGAAGGCGGCGAAGATGAAAAGGCACAAAAGGAGCTGGGTGAATACCTGGTAAAAAATAAATTATATCCGACTGTAACGGTTCACCGTGGTCATAGTTATTATGCCGAATCAACGATTCAGCAGATGGCACCATCTTCCAAAATTGTGTTTCTTGGTTCTTGCGGCGGATATCATCTGATAAAGGATGTATTAGAGGTTTCCTCAGATGCCCATATTGTATCCACCAAACAAATTGGTGCCACTGGGATTAATAAATGTTTTTTGAAGGTACTGACGGACAAAATGCTGGCTGGAAAAAATGTAGATTGGGTGCCATTTTGGAAGGAGATGGTGGCATGCTCTTATGAGTCTGAAATAGAAGACTACACCCCACCGTATAAAAACCTCGGCGCTTTGTTTATTAAGGCTTATAAAATAGCCATGGACAACGATGAAGAAATCAAGGGGTTCTAATCAGCTTACTTCATACAATTCATTCCAACGGCTGGTATAACGATCGCTGATAAAATTCTGCTGCATCTTCCAGTTGCGGGTAGTACCGCTGGCCGCAAATTTTAAAACATCATCCCGCTGGCTGAAGTTGACGTTATCAATCATGTCCATCAGTTTTCGTTCGCAGTTTTTGGTGCCGGGGAGAAAGAGATTACCCTGTATAGAGTTGTCTGGCACAATGCCACTCAGCATTACGCCTGCTTTTTTATATAGTTTTCCTGCTTCAAATAACTTGTCAACCAGTGCCACCGCCGGTTTTATCAGTTCATTGGTAGCGGACGTAGCAGCGGGCAGTATAACGGACGTTCCGTTGGTGGCGCCCCGGAAATCTACATTGTGGTTCTCCTCTTTGGTTACGACAAAGACATTGATCACTTTTGCCGCACTATGTTGCCTTCTTAATTTTTCAGCGGCCCTCGATGCATAAGTGGCTACGGCTTCTTTGATAGATGCGATATCGCCCACAGGGCTGCCGAACATACGGGTAGTGGCAATCATTTTTTTTACCACCAGTTCATCTTCCATATCTTTCGCAGGTTCTCCTTTCAGTTCTTTCAGGAGGCGGACGCCGGTGACACCGCCTAACTGTGTTCTTCCAAACTCTTCACTCATCCGGCTTAACTGCAGGGCGTCATAAATGCAATACTGCTCTTTCAGTTTCTGGGCATACTGCCTGCCCACACCCCATATATCGTCTATTTGTGTTTGCCGCAGTGCCGATATAATTTCTTCTTCATTGTGCAGCACCATTACGCCCTGGTATTTCTCCGGGTTCTTTTTTGCAAGGCGGTTAGCTGCTTTGGCCAATACCTTGGTAGGAGCCACACCAACAGATACTTTAATACCTGTCCACATTTCAACTGTGGTTTTTATTTTTTCTCCGATGGCCTGCAGATCATTCACCGGAAAAATATCCAGATCAAGGAAGGCTTCATCTACCGAATAAACTTCTACATTATTTTCCCCCAATAGTATCCGCAGGGTTTCCATTACCCGCCAGCTCAGGTCGCCATACAAATTGTAATTAGACGAGAAAACAGCGACATCATATTTTTTAATCAGGGGCCTGGCCATAAAGAAGGGCCCGGCCATTTCAACGCCCAGTTTTTTTGCTTCGTTACTGCGTGAAATGATGCAGCCGTCATTGTTGCTCAGTACAACAACGGGTTTATTCTCCAGCGCCGGTTTAAACAACCTTTCGCAGGAACAGTAGAAGTTATTACAGTCAACGATTGCTTTCATCATCTTCGGCAAACTCCGTCGGCGGCTGTAGGCCCCGACGGTAGTTTAAAATAGGAGAGTGATTAATAGTCTATAATATATTGTTGCTCTTTTTCTTTTATGCTATTAGTTGTATGCGCTTCTTTAAATCGCTGAATATCGCCAAATCGCTTTAGTACCTGGTCTACAGCCACAAGGCTTTTATCGTTTTTTATTACAGCGTGGTAGGAAGAAAATTCCCAGTCATTTGTGCTCTTAACGAAGCCATGATGTACGGCGTTTTGATTACAGTAATAGATCAGGGACATCATATAACTTTCATCGTCCACCAGTTTTCTTTCAAACGGGGATTCGAAAAGTTGTCCCGTACGTTTATAGGCCTTATTGATGGATTGGGCGTAGGAGTTGAAAAAATGCCCCAGTTGTTTGGATGCATGCAGACGAAAGCTGCCTTCTTTTCCGTCAGTGCGGGGTACTTCCACATTTTCTTTGACATACACGAGTAAATGAAAATGATTTTTCAATAAGCAATACGCCAGTGTATCCAGTACCGTATTGCAATAAAAGCTGTACTGTTTAAGAAAATAGTAGTAATTCTTTTTTTCTTTAAAAATATCTTCGCTGTTTACACCACGATTGTAAATATGGAAGTACTGGCCTTCGATTATCGGTTGAATATCCATACAAATTAATTTTATTAGTAAGCGAACCCCGCCGGGTTTTCAACCGCCGACGGGGTGTATCGTATACGTCACCACCCCCCACACAGCGAAGTTGCTGAACTCGGCCAGGTTGATATTTTTATACCGGTTGTTTTCGGCAATCAGGAAAGCGGAAGAAAAGTTTTTATGGAACCGGCGTACCAGTAATTCTCCGTTAAGAATGGCTACGATTATTTTTCCGTTAGCCAGTTTTATAGAGCGATCTACAATAAGCGTATCGCCGTCAAAAATACCTGCTTCCTGCATAGCGTCGCCTTTCATGCGGAAGAAGAAGGTGGCGGGCTTGTTTCGTATCAGTTGCTCATTCAAATCAATACCCCGTTCCATATAATCATCGGCGGCAGCGCCAAAGCCGGTGGCGTTCGCTGTTTTTACTTCCTGTTGCTTGAACTGCTTTGAGCCCTTATATGCGGCCCCAAAAAAATCTTCTCCGTCCATAGTTAATCAGTTTATCCTGCCGGCTGTGCCGGCTGGGGTGAAAAAATTATTTCAAAAATTTAATGGGGTAATTTTTGGTAAAGCTAAATAATTTAGTAAATTTATGCTAATAAAATGGGTAAGTATTTTTTCAATTCCTAAATGGGTGGGTTATGGAAAGTATTATCAACACGATCCCGGGCTACCGGGAATATGAGTACTTATTGGTGCTTAGTCCGCACGAAGAGCTATGGAAAAGGATAATGAAAGTGAAGGAGGATTTTGCTACTGCGTACAAATCGGATCATGCAAGATGGGGCAAGCCGCATATTACGCTGGTCAATTTTGTGCAGCATGCCATGCTGGAAGAACGGATACTAAACCGGCTGCGGAATGTGGCCATGGGCTTCCCGCCATTTAAAGTGGAGCTGAAAGATTTTGGCAGTTTTCCGGCGCATACTATTTATATCAATGTAACCAGCAAATTACCGGTACAAGGCCTGGTAAAAAGCATCCGTACAGAAAGCCAGCGCCTGATGAAACTGAACGAGGATAATAAACCGCATTTTATCATGGAGCCCCACCTGACCATTGCCCGGAAATTAAAGCCCTGGCAGTATGAAAAGGGCTGGCTGGAGTATAGTCAAAAGCATTTTACCGGTCGGTTTATTGCTGATGGCATGACTTTGCTCAAACGGCCGGTGGGGGAAATGAAATATCGTATTGCAGCAACATTCCAATTCCAGAACCTGCCGGTTGCAACGAAGCAGGGGGAGTTATTCTGATTATATTTTGAACCACAGCGGCATGACGGCACGGAGCGGCACAGAAAAAAAGCATAAACCTTTAACCGAAAGGGAAATATGGCTGACATATCAAATAATGGATATTGCTATAAAGATCCATAGGTTTCTCGGTCCGGGCTTAATTGAAAGTGTGTATGAAAAATGCTTCTGTTATGAATTGACCAAAAGGGATATTCCGTTTGTTGTTCAAAAAAATGTAGAACTGGTATACGATAAATTGATCATTAGTGATGGTCTTCGGATTGATATATTGATTGACAATTTAATAATTGTTGAATTGAAAGCGCAGGATAACTATCATCCCGTTTGGGATGCCCAGCTATTAAGTTACCTGCGCCTTACACAAAAGCGGCTTGGCTATGTATTAAATTTTCACGCACCGCTTATGAAAGATGGCATTAAAAGGATGATTCTTTAAAAATAAGCACGGCTTTTGTGCTTCTCCCTGTCGCCAGCTCACCGTGACTGTCTCCCGGCAGTATGTGTATATCTGTGCATCTCCCTGTCCTTGTGTCTCCGTGGTTCAAAATAATCACTATTTAAAACAATTGCATGAGCAAGGATTTGCAACAAGATCATTTCAAAGTAGAAGTGAAGCAACCTGAAGAAACAAAGCCCTACCTCGCCGGTCGCGGTGCCCAGTTCAATACAAAGAACCGGTTTTTAAAAAATGAAACAACAAGAGAGCACATTGAAGGCATTGACGACTGGGAAGAATCAAATGTGCCAACTATTTACATGGAACAGGAATCAAAAACCATCGTAAACAAAGTAGAGAGCAGGGATGTGGGAATGATGTACAGCATGAACCCGTATGCCGGGTGCGAGCATGGCTGCATCTATTGCTATGCAAGAAATGTGCATGAATACTGGGGTTACAGTGCCGGGCTGGATTTTGAGCGAAAAATAATTGTCAAGAAAAATGCACCACAACTGCTGCGAAAATTCCTGATGAAAAAGGATTGGGATGCCACGCCGATCATGCTCAGTGGCAATACCGATTGCTACCAGCCTGCCGAACAAAAATACCGGCTGACGAGAGGATTACTGGAAGTCTGCAATGAATTTAACCAGCCGGTAGGTATACTCACCAAAAACTCCTGGATACTGAAGGACAAGGATGTGCTGCAGGAAATGGGCAAGAAACAGATTGTGTCAGCCATGGTATCCATTACATCCTTCAATGAAGATCTGCGAAGGGCAATGGAGCCACGCACCACCACAGCTAAGCAAAAACTGAAAGTGATAAACGAGTTAAGCAGCGCAGGAGTACGGATGGGCATCATGATGGGGCCGATGATACCGGGCCTGAATGAACATGAAATGCAGCGTATCATGAAAGCAGCGAAGGACAACGGCGCAACCTTTACAGCGTATACATTCATACGGCTCAACGGGGCGATAAAATTTCTATTTCACGACTGGTTATATAAGAACTTTCCCGACAGGGCAGATAAAGTGTGGCACCTGATCGAACAAAGCCACGATGGAAAAGTAAATGATACCCGATGGGGCGTACGCATGCGTGGCGAAGGGAATATCGCAGAGATGGTAGCGATGCAGTATAAAAAATACGGTAAGCTATACGGCATGAATGCGGAGGAATGGAGCCTTGACAGGAGTAAGTTCCAGGTACCGGGCGGGCAGGGGAGGTTGTTTTGAAACAGGTCTGCGATTGCCGGCATTTAATTTTGCATTACCTTATGCCGAAAATACAGGCATCATGAAACAAACCCGCAAACAATTTATCAATAAAGCAGGTGCAGCCGCACTCGTAACAGGGTTATCTTCTTTTTCAGGAACAAAATCAACTGGCAAAAAGAAGGCTGCATTTATTCATCATGTATTCTTCTGGTTAAAGAATACGGACAATCTTGCTGACAGGGAAAAATTAGTGGAAGGTTTGCATAAATTATCGAAAGTAAAAACGATAAAAAGTTTCCGGATTGGTAAACCGGCTGATACTAATCGTGAAGTAATTGAAAGAGGCTATGCTGTATCCTGGCTGGTGTATTTTGAAAATGATGCAGACCATGCGAGTTATCAAACTGATCCCATTCACCTGCTTTTCATTGAGGAATATTCGCATTTGTGGAGTAAAGTAATAGTGTATGATTCAGTTGATATTTGAAATAGGAATTGTGCGCAAAAAAATAATTTTTAAAAATTCTTCAAGAAAAATTTGGCAACATCAAAAAAATAAATTCATCTTTGCACTGCAAAACAAAAACATGCTACGCATAAAATTACATATTGAATCAGCGAATTGGTTTAGTCCCAAGGGAGACTACACTGTTTGTGGGGCATGTATTTTGCCAGGATAAGTTATACTAACGAATTCAATGAAATACAGGCCCCGGCAAACGTCGGGGCTTTTTATTTACCCACCGTAGCTTTAGCGAAGGTGGGTTACCCGCCGGCGAAGAAGTGTTACCCACAGCGCAAGCGAAAGCGATAATCCCAAGCTTCAGTGTAAGTGGACAAGAAAAATAGTTATGTAATCGGAAAAGTTTTGAATCTATTGTAACCGAAAAATAAAGAATGCTGAAACTATTACGACATAAACGATTTAGTCAAACGATGAATGATCAACTATCAGCCATATGCTATTGCTCTGCGCAAGCGAACAGGAGTATTGTGCCCATAGGTAATGAGAATGATCACCATCGGCGACCGGACAATCCATAGGTAAGTACAATTGTGCTTGCCAGGAAACCCGGTCGCTAAAAACGACCGGGTTTTTTTATTTACCCACCGAAGCTTTGGCGAAGGTGGGTTGCCACAAAGATTTCCCGTCGTTGAAGTGTTAGGAAATCAATTGGTGAAGAGTGCGGAAATAAAAAATGCAGTTAATAGAAAGGAGGTAGCTATGAAATTTTTACTGATAGTACTGGCCATTCACTTTATAGTGAAAGTGCTGATAAAGAAAGAAAATAAAAGCAATGTTCATCACAAAGGAATGACCAACTGCAAAGTTCGTCACCCTGCAGAATATGAACTGCGTTAACAGATTATGTGCAGAAGGAGGGACAAAGCTCCCCGCAGGTGCAGCGGGGATGCTTTTCCAAAAGTTCTTTGAGCAAAATATAGGAGCATTTCGATTGGCCGGATATCCGCCGCGGCGGAAGGCTGCATGTTCACTTCCAGTCTGCAGACAGGGATTCACTCATGCTGCACGATTACCGGGTGGTGTAATTGGCAACACACCAGAATTTGAGTCTGGTATTCTCAGTTCCCTGCCTGTCAGCAGACAGGGAGTCTGAGCCGGGTAACAGATGGTGGCTGTAGCTTATTTGGTAAAGTGCCCGACTGTGCATCGGGAGAACAGGGTTCGAGCCCCGCAGTGCACCCAATACGGCTTGTTGTAATGGAAACATAATCACCTCCCTTTCTTTCTGAGAGGAAAATAGCAGGTGATCGTTGCAGAGGTTCCCTGGCTGCCGGCCAGGCAGGAATTCCTGAAGCCGTACAATGATGACTTATAGTTCAATGGAGAAGAACACCTCACTACGAATGAGGAGATGAAAGTTCCCTGTCTGCCGACTGGCAGGGAATCTTTCTGAGTCAGCAAACAAGCGGCCTGTAGCTCAACGGTGTGAGCAGTTGCCTTATACGCAAAAGGTTACTGGTTCGAATCCAGTCTGGCCGACAAATGAAATAAGCTTGTAGCCCAATTGGGAGAGGCAATGGCCTTAGAAGCCATGTAGTGTGAGTTCGATTCTCACCAGGCTTACATATTAATTGCGGTTTAGCGTAATGGCTAACTCAGAAGTCTCATAAGCTTCAAATGCTGGTTCGAATCTGGCAGCCGCAACAATGATGGTTTAACTCAATGGCAGAGTACTATCCTGATACGATAGCGGCTGACAGTTCGAATCTGTCAACCATCACAAACCTTATGAAGCAGTGCGGCTTAATTCAATGGGAGAAAGCTGTTTTTACATGGCAGGAGTTACTGGTTCCCTGCCTGTCGGCAGACAGTGAATCCGGTAGCCGCAACAAAAATGTCTCGTAGCTCAACTGGAAGATGTACCCGGCTTTTAACCGGGGGGTTGTGAGTTCGAATCTCACCGGGACAACAATGGATGAATAGCTCAATGGCAGTCCGCCAGTGGCGGATGTTAAGCCGATGGTTGAAAGTTCGACCCTTTCTTCATCCGCTGAAATTTTGGTGAGTACGACGAAGACGGAGAGTCGTAACGGTCTGTAAAACCGTTGCCTTCGGGCTGAATAAGTTCGAATCTTATTAATCACACAAAGGAGGGTTGACAGAGTGGTAATGTGCCAGCCTGCTAAGCTTGGGCTGTCGTTCACAACGGTACAAAGGTTCGAATCCTTTACTCTCCGCAATGATAATTCCGCTATGGCGGGAAGACAGAGTTTGTGCAACACAATTCGGTGATGAAGTGTAAAAGATCAGCCAGTGCAGGTACAAACAAAAGGACAAATAGCTCCAATGGCAGAGCACTGCGTTGAAGCCGCAGCAGTACAGGTTCGAATCCTGTTTTGTCCACAAAAGCAAGTATGATGTAACGGTAGCATAATGGCTTACAATCCACCGGAGGTGGATCGAATCCTTGTACTTATGCAGCACAACATTGAAAAACAAAAACAATGGAACAGGAACAACAATGGAGAAAATTGACCGGTGAACGGATTCAAATCCCGATTGCGGAAGAGGTAAGCCGTGTATTGATGCAGGAAAAAGAGAATGGACATGAATTGAAAGTCTGCATTGGTACCGATAGCCAGGTGAAAGCCAGGGTGACTGAGTTTGCCACGGTAATCGTATTCATCCGGAAAGGGAAAGGTGGTTTCATGTATATCCATAATGAAACAACCCGCCAGCGTATGACGATTAAAGAACGGATGTTGATGGAAGTACAGAAAAGTATCGAAGTAGCCTATGCACTGTGCAACATATTCAGCCGCTACAGTGTGGATATGGAAGTGCATGCGGACATCAACACCAACCCAAACTTTAAAAGTAACGATGCCCTGAAGGAAGCTATGGGCTATATCATGGGAATGCCTGCCTGCCGGACAGGCAGGGGTTTTGCTTTCAAGGCTAAACCGGAAGCTTTTGCCAGCTCCAGCTGTGCAAATAAAGTGGTACAGTAACAACCTTTTCGGTCTCCTGCCTGCGGGCGGGAGATTAGGAAAGGAACGAAAAATTAATAGGAACACTGTTACCGGCAACGGAACAGCTAAAATGTAAGACAATGGAAAATCTATACAGTCAGAAAGTTATAAACGCAAACAATGTGTTTGGCGACTCTTTCCTGGACGCAAAGATGTTGTACCTGTACAGTTTTAACGCACTGCCAAACATCAATTTTATCAGCGATGTGGAAGGGGAGAAGGTGTTTGCTGTATTGCAGGAGAAATTTGCGCAATCAATAAAGAACATTCATCGGACGACCTGGTACAAGCGTAAAAAGAAGAAATTTCAGTTTGATAAAACGCTTATTGTGTTGCAACAAAACTGTATTGTGGAGCTGGAGGATGACTATTGCGAAATACTCCACGATGGCAGTGACGGGGAACTGGTAAAAGCGATTGTTGCCATTGCCCTTCAGTTTAAAGAAAGGCAACGCCGGCAGCCATTGGAGATCAACCTGATTGTGCAAAGCCGGAATTCGATGGATCTGCGGGCGATGGAAATAAAACGGACAAAGCTGGATCTGGGACTTTTTTACGAAGACGATTTTAAAGATGTGGATACGGTCATACAAAAAAGGCTCAGGCAAAAGAATGACAAAGGTATTGTACTGCTGCATGGTTTACCGGGTACAGGAAAGACAACCTATTTACGGTACCTGGTGGGTAAGGTAAAGAAAAGGGTTTTATTCCTTTCACCATCGGTAGCGGGAAACCTGATGAACCCTGAGTTTATCGAACTGCTGATCAATAACCCGAATACAGTCTTGATAATTGAAGATGCCGAGAATATTATCATGGACAGGAAGCAAAACAGCAGTTCAGCGGTGAGTAACCTGCTGAATATATCAGATGGTCTGCTGGCCGACTTCCTGAATGTGCAATTGATATGCACATTCAACAGTTCACTGACAGCCATTGACAGTGCCCTGTTGCGGAAAGGAAGGTTGATAGCCCGTTATGAATTCGGAAAGCTCAGTAAAGAAAAAGCGCAGCGGCTAAGCGAACATTTGGGATATGATAAAACAATAACCGGTCCGATGACAATAGCGGAGATCGCCAACCCGCATGAAAAGCAGCAGGAAGTAAAGCAGACCGAGATAATTGGGTTTCGCCTGCCGGAGACATTGATGAATTAAGCTCTTTACAATATTGTTGATGCGAAAACATCAACGTAATGGCTTGCTTAACGGCAAGATGATATATGCCTGTTGAAAATAAACCAGGTACATGTTTAACAAGCATGGCAGTGCAGACGCAATAGCTATCTGTATGCTATTATTTCACTGATACATATATCACCACAACCTGTGGGTCATGGGTTCGAATCCCATCCGGGCAATGGGCCCGGTAGCTTAGTGGACAGAGCAACAGACAATATGCGGGTTCGAATCCCGCTTTCCCTCTAAAGGGGAAATGGCGGAAATGGTAAACGCAAAGCACTTAGGATGCTTGTATCAAAGAAGTACACCACTTCTCAAAAAATGGTGACCGATAAAAGCCGGGTTTGTTGCCTGTAATTGGTCGGGACGCTAAAGCAGCCTGTACCAATACAGCCGGGCAGCTACCCGAAATAAGAAGCGTATAATGAAGTTGACTATACTTCGTCACTCATAGTTTGTTATATACGTATAGCTGATGAGGGAGTGAAGAACTGTACGAAACTGGGTTGTATTAATCTCATTCCGTAGTAACTGGTGGCGGCAAGCACGGCTTTATTTTAATTAATCATGCTGACAGTAAATAAATGTTTATTGACGGGCAAAACAAGTAAAATGAAAAAAGTAAAAATTAACGCATGGCAGGTTGGTTTGGTGTTCAAAGATGGCGCCTACAAGCGCCTGCTGCTGACTGGTAATTACTGGTTCTGGAAAAACGAACAGGTATATATCTATGATATTACCAAACAATTCACTGCACCGGTAGAACTAAACATCCTGTTGCAGGACAAGGAGCTGGCTGCTATACTGCAGGTAGTGGAAGTGAAAGACACAGAAATAGTGTTGCAATACGAAAATGGCCTGTTGAAGCAGGTGCTGGCGGCCGGCCGTTATGCATTCTGGAAATCTGTTGTGCAAAATGATTTCGTTCGGGCTGATATCAGCCAGGTTGAAATCGATACGGCTATCGACCGTGCCGTACTGGTAAAAGCACCGGTGAGCAACTGGGTGCGTAACTACGAGGTGCAAAGCTATGAGAAAGCGGTGTTGTTCATAGATGGTAAGTTTGTAAAGCAACTGGATGCAGGTACCTACTATTGGTGGAAGAACAGTATCACTATCCATGTAGCGAAAGCAGATATGCGTCAGCAACAACTGGAAATCAACGGTCAGGAAATACTGACCCGTGATAAGGCTGCATTGCGTATCAATGCCTGGTCACAGTACAACGTAACAGACCTTGAAATAGCTATGGTGCTGAACAAAGAATACGATAAGCAACTGTACGTGGCGCTGCAACTGGCCCTGCGTGAATACATTGCCGGATTCGGCTTTGATGAATTGCTGGAAAAGAAGGAAGCCATTGCTCCTTTTATCCTGCAAAGTGTGAAAGGAAAAGCAGAAGCATTGGGTGTTGCGGTGAATGGTTTTGGTATTCGTGATATCATACTGCCAGGTGATATGAAAGAGATTATGAACCAGGTACTGGTGGCAGAAAAGAAGGCGCAGGCCAACACCATTATGCGTCGTGAAGAAACTGCCAGCACCCGTAGCCTGCTGAACACAGCCAAACTGATGGAAGAAAATGCCATGCTTTGGAAGCTGAAGGAAATGGAATACGTGGAGAAAATTGCCGACAAAATCAGCAATATCAGCGTAGGCGGTAACGGTCAGCTATTAGAGCAGTTGAAGCAGATTTTGGTAAGTAAATAATATACATCCGGTATTATAACGGTACCGGATGTTTTATGTTTTTATGTTACAGGCTGTATTGCTTCTATCATCGTCCCTTGCGTCGCACACTTGTACTGTTGTAATTCTATTGGAAAATACTTTTGAACGGTTAGATTTTATTATCAAGGAGTCAGAAGATGAAAGGGTTGCACAGTTTATTGATGCGCTTGAGAATCTAAATAAAGGGTAAATTATGTGGGATTATGATGATTAGGGATATGCAGCTGAAGTGTGCGACGCAACATAAGATGACCGGAGTTACTGTCGCTGGTAAACAAAAAATAGAACCACAAAGGCATAACGACACAGGGCAACACCGAAAAACACTGTGCCGCCCCTGTCTCTCTGTCACCGTGTTTCAAAAAACAAAACAATGAGTAAACTAAAAATAACAGGAAAAGAACTAAGGACTATTGGCTACCCGGAAGGACCGGTAATTAGCATAGCAATGGATGTGATGCAAAAAAAATATAAGCATCATGGAAAGGAGGAAGTGATGGAACTATTACAAAAAGTATTGGCCAATCCAATCGAGTACAGCAATGACGCAGTACTTGCATTGATAGCAGAACAGCTGATACCAAAGAAAGAAACGGAAGGGGCAGAAATTTCGCTGAACCAAACCGGCATACAGTTTAATGTATTTGGACAGGAACATATCGAAGAAGGCGCTATGCACCAGATGTACCAGGCAGCTAAATTGCCGGTGAGTGTGGCCGGCGCCTTGATGCCAGATGCACATAGCGGGTATGGATTGCCAATCGGTGGCGTACTGGCAACCGAGAATGCTGTTATCCCTTACGGAGTAGGAGTAGACATCGGATGCCGTATGTGCCTGAGTGTATTCGATATCAACCCAAAAGATCTGACGGACCGGGAATCATATTTTGCCCGTGAAATCAATGAGGCTACATTGTTTGGCAGCGGCGCACAATTCGATCGGGCGGCTAACCACGAAGTGATGGAGCATGAATTATTTTTTCAACTACCGATGCTGAAAAAATTGCATGGCCGTGTGTGGAAGCAGTTAGGTTCATCCGGGTCGGGTAACCACTTCGCCGAATTTGGCGTCGTGGATATTGCAGAAGAAGATCAGGTATTGGGTATAGAAGCTGGTAAGTACATTGGTTTTCTTACTCACTCCGGTTCTCGGGCACTAGGTGCTAACATAGCGAACCACTATACTAAACTGGCTATCAGCAAAAGGCGTTTGCCGCAGGAATCAAAAAATCTTGCCTGGCTTTTGCTGGATGAAGAAGAAGGCATAGAGTATTGGAATGCAATGAACCTGGCTGGTGATTATGCCAGCGCCTGTCACCATGTAATACATGCCAAAATTGCGAAGCAACTGGGACGTAAACCAGTGAAGATGGTGGAGAATCACCACAATTTTGCCTGGAAAGAAAAATGGGAAGGTAAGGATGTGATCGTTCACCGTAAAGGCGCAACACCTGCAGGTAAAGATGTATTGGGTATTATACCGGGCTCAATGACCGCCGATGGATTTATTGTAAAAGGTAAAGGCGAATCCGCATCTGTCAACTCTGCCTCGCATGGTGCCGGACGGAAGATGAGCCGTACAAGGGCCATCGCTTCTGTTACCGATAAGCAGATGAAAGACGAACTGGATAAGTTTGGCGTAAAACTGCTGGGTGGCGGACTGGATGAATCACCTTTTGCCTACAAGGATATTAATGTTGTGATGCAATCACAGAAGGCATTGGTGGATGTGGTCGGTAAGTTTACCCCGAAGATTGTAAAAATGGACGGGGCTAAACATAGATCCTGGCGAAAGAAAGGAAGCGAGGAGGTTGTAGGAGAGTAAATAACAAAAGCCCGGTTCTAAACCGGGCTTTTATATAAGAAGAAGATTATTTACTCTGCTATAAACTCCAGTAACACTGTATTGTCGGCCAGCAACTGTAATGTTTTACCTTTTATCGTGTAAGTAGTTACCTTTCCCAACTGGCTGAAAAAACTATCCTCTGTTTTCTGTACTGCTTCGCAAAACATTTTTGTTGAGAAGATATTTTTAAGACTTACACTGCTGCCATTGATGGTGGTCGTGCTGCCAAAACTATTGCAACTGCCGTTTCCTCCGGCACTGTTTTTTTCTTTGTCAAAACGGATAAATGCCTTGGTATCTACGTCCTGCACCACACCATCGGCATAAATCTTCTTTAAAGACCATTTTGTGTCATACAGGGAGGCAGCCGGTGCTTCTGCGACAACTGTTTTAGGAGCGGAGCAGGAAGATGCTATAACCAGCATCGTCGCTGCAACTATTACATGTAGTGATTTCATAATTTTAGTTTTACAGCTAATAGATGCAATTGGAAGATTGACTACACAACCCACAACTACTGCTTTTGTTTAAAACATTGTTAATGAAACCGGCTACACTTTCACATATATTTTCTTCTTATCCATCCACCAGCAAATGGCCCACATAAAGATGATAACACATATAGCATATAATAGTGAGCCATTTTCTTTGGGACCGGGTGTATAGACAAGTACTTTTTTGTACAACCAGTTCCATGGATTCACCCCATCGCCCAACCGGATAAGGGCAAGGCCCTTGGGTAAAAAGGCGCTGAGCGCAAATACAAACAAAGCATTCTTGCCAAATACATCAAAGAACCGTGCCAGACCCCCTTTTACATTTTTGAATTCAATCATATATATCATGGTGGCTATAGTAATCATCGCCAAACCAGTTGTATATACTACATAAGAGCTTGTCCATATTTTTTTATTGATGGGGAATACCATATCCCAGCAAAAACCGGCAAGTAATAGACCTATACCACTTACAAAAAGCCCTGTCACCATCTCATAGTTTTTGCCCTTCTTTATAATATAGTCACCTGCTATATACCCAAAGATTACCTGTACAATTGCCGGCATTGTACTCATCAGGCCTTCGGGATCAAACAGGTACTTAATACCGTTCAGTTCTTCCCCCTTGTACATGTGGGCCTTCGTCAGTACCGCAATATCCACCCGGGTGCCGAACCAGCCGGTAATGCTGTACGGATCTCCTTTTGCGCCTAACAAAGCAGAAAGTACCCAATACAACAAAAGCATGAGCATACCCACATAAAAAGCCTTACGTAATTTCAAGTAGTATACAATTATTGCCGCAAAGAAGTAACAAATAGCTATACGTGGAAGCACCCCCATGATGCGAATACCTTGCAGGTTGCCTTTATCATCCCTGTATTCCCAGGGTTTGAACACCAATGAATCGCCACTCCATTTAAAAAATGGCCACCAGGCGAGAAATAGACCAATCGCAAAAATCAGCAAACTTCTTTTGATCACTTTTTTCCAAAACAAGGCATCTCCGGCCTGCTCCAGTTTAGGCATCACAAAAGCCATCGCATTGCCTACGGCAAACAGGAAAAAAGGGAAAACCAAATCGGTGGGAGTGAGGCCATGCCAGGGTGCATGCTCCAGTGGATCATATATATGGCCCCAGCTGCCGGGATTATTTACCAATATCATCAGGCAAACAGTGGCACCACGGAATACATCGAGGGAATAAAAGCGTTGATTCACGGCAGTCTTTGTTGCCGAAAGGTAAATAAAAGACCAACAGGCCGGATGGGGAATTTGATGAAGATCAGGCGGGGGGACCTGATTATTTATTAATTTGCCCTTGAATTTTAAAATCAATCATTAATCATTTTATATGTCATCACCTGCACCTGCTATTTTCTGGCCGCATAGCGAGCATTGGTCGGTAAAAATTCCTGCCAAAACAAACCACTACCGCATGCCGGTAATGGAAGAGAAAGGATATGTTATTATGAAAACGCTTGACATATCGCATATTCCCGCATCTGAATGGGAAAACTTAGTGTATATGGACTGGAAAAGCGGTGGCGATACCAACTTTGCACCACTGGCGTCCTGTGATGGCACCAATGAATGCAAAGGGTTTTGGGAAAATGGTAAAACAGATAAGGATGCCATCTTCACACCCAATTCTGAAGGTTGCCCGAAACTGATGGAATATATTAAATCGATTCCGGCCAACTTCGGAAGGGTGCGTATCATACGCCTTGAACCACAAACACATGACCAGGCTATACGATCTGTACACCGTGATGATAATAACCGCCTGAACCCGGAAGGTGAAGGTTGGGTAGTGCGCATGTGGATAGAACTTACCGACAATCCGGATAGTTATATGCTGCTTTACGATAGTGATGAAAATAACCTGCCTATTAAAGAATCAGAAGCGAGGGTGCCGATGCCAAAAGGTGCACACTTTGTGGTAGATTCTCAACGACTCTGGCATGTTGGGGTACACAATGGTACAAAATCAAGGTATGCAGCTATCATCAGTACAGAAAGTTCACCAGAACTGGATGCCTGGATTAAATCAAAAATGTAAGCATACCTGCAGTTAAATAATAAGCCCTGTCATGAGAAATGACAGGGCTTTATAATTTGGAGAACTGTTTATTAGTTCAGTACACTTGTTTCTTTAACTATCTCAGCTTTTTCCTGCTCTTTTATTGCAGACCAGCCACCGACTACGTTACGAATATTGTGAATGCCTTGTCTTTTCAACATAGATGAAGCGATTACGCTGCGGTATCCTCCGGCGCAATGCACATAGATGTTCTGATCCTCTTCAAGGCTGGCCATCATCGCGGGGTCATTCATTTCGTTCAGCGGCAGGTTGATGGCGTTTTTTAAATGGCCGTCGGCATATTCTGTTTCCCGGCGCACGTCCACCACTACCAGTTTAGGATCATGCGGAATATCCATGATCAGTTCATCTGCTTCCACATCTATAATGAGATCGATAGGTTCGCCGGCATTTTGCCACGCTTCAAATCCGCCCTGGAGGTATCCAATCATTTTATCAAAGCCAACTCGTGCAAGACGAATAATCGTTTCTTTTTCTTTTCCTTCCTCTGTTATAAGCAGAATGGGTTGTGAAAAGGGCAGCACACTTCCCGCCCATTCAGCAAACCTGCCTTCTAATCCAATGCTGATAGATCCCGGAACAAATCCTTGTGTAAATACAGCGGCATGACGTGTATCCAGTATAATAGTATTATCTGTGTTTTCTTTTTTAAATTCTTCTACCGACAGTGCCCGCATGCCTTTGTTCAATACTTCATCAATGCTGTCGTATCCTTCTTTGTTAATTTTTGCATTGATAGGGAAATACTGGGGCGGGGCGCTGATTCCGTCCGTTACTGCCTTAATAAACTCTTCCTTATTGGCAGCCTGCAGGGCATAGTTATGTTTTTTCTGTTCACCAATCGTACTGAAGGTTTCACTGCCCAGGTTTTTGCCGCAACTGCTGCCGGCGCCATGAGCAGGATATACAATCACATGATCGGCAAGGGGAAATAGCTTATTCTGTATGCTGTCATACATCATGCCTGCCAGGTCATTCATCGTCAATTCTTCCCCTTTCTGTGCTAAATCGGGCCGGCCCACATCGCCTACAAACAATGTGTCGCCGGTGAAAACACAATGGTCGTTGTTGTTTTCATCTTTCAATAGGTAACAGGTTGATTCGAGTGTATGGCCGGGTGTATGCAATACTTTAATGGTGAGTGCGCCGATAGAAAACGTTTCACCATCTTTTGCCACATGTACCGGAAATTTTGTGATGGTGCCCGGGCCATACACAATGGGAGCACCAGTGGCATTGCCAAGGTCAATATGCCCGCTTACAAAGTCTGCATGAAAATGGGTCTCAAATATATACTTGACTTTCGCTTTTCTTTCATTGGCCAGCTGCAGGTACACATCAATATCTCTGAGCGGATCAATAATGGCCGCCTCCCCGTTACTTTCTATATAATAAGCCGCCTCACTCAGGCAGCCGGTGTATAATTGTTTGATATACATAGGTGATAGCTGATTTGTGCAGCAAAAATACCACAAATAAATAAAAAGCCCTGTTAAGTAAACAGGGCTTTAAAAGCTTGACCACAATCAGTTGAGCAGCTGGTTTACAAACCTGTTCAGTTCTTCAATACGGGGTGCGTTTACCGCGTAATATATAAACTTACCATCACGGGTAGTTTTTACAAAACCGGCTTTTCGCAGGATGGCCAGGTGCTGGGAAGTAACAGATTGTTCTAACCTGAGGTTTACATATAATTCTGTTACAGTCATTTTACCATGGTCATCAATCATCTTCAGGATTTGTTGCCGCAGTTTGTGATTAACGGCACGCAACGTAAGTGCGGCTTTTTTCAGATTGAGGAGGTCGAGTTGTAATGGCGTACCTCCTCCCTTGGCATTGTTCAATGTAAGCGAGTAATTGTTCATGGATCAGGTCGTTGTTTGAGGATAGGTAGTAAAATTAATTTTCTATTCCCGTTAATAAAAATTATTGATGATCTTTTTATGCTCTACTCTAAGACGGAAGAAAGATTTAAGCCTTTTGGACAAAAGTAAAAAAATCTTTAATATAAAGAGGATCGGTTTGCACAAGCGGTGCAGTTTCTCCATTTTCGAACTTTCTAAAACTGATCGGGCTCATTTCCTTCGCAGTTCCGTTAATGGGATGGAAGGATGCATTGGGGTGATGTATAGCCGTTTGCAGTTTTTTGCAACCCGTACCACAAAACAATACTGGCCCTGATTGTAACAAATCGGTAAAACTATTTTCGGTTATAATATGTGCTGCAGGCTCTTGTTGTAATGCCATGTCGTTTGAATATACAGCATAATATACTTCCATCCTGCGGGCATCAACAACAGGACAAATAAGTCCGGATGCAATATTCTTAGCGGTAAATGCAATCAGTTCAAGGCTGGTAACGGTTAGTAAAGGTTTTTGTAATGCATAACATAGACCTTTTGCAGCAGACAGGCCGATACGAATACCTGTATAAGACCCCGGCCCATTATTCACACTGACAGCCTCAAGTTGACTTAGCTGGCAATCATTTTTTTCTAAGACAGTTTTAATAGTTGAATGCAACCACGTACTATGATCTTTTTGCGTGTGGTTCTCTGCATAAGCAACTGTCTCGCCATTCTTTGCTAAACAGATGGAGGCAGTTTCCAGTGCCGTATCTATATTTAAAATATAACTCATGTTGTAGTGGCTTCATGCGTGAGCATAGGCGCCGGTGTATAACGCTTATTGGTATCGGCCATTGCTACCAGTAGTGCGTGCAGGTTTTGCAACCCGATTTTTTCGGCCCACTCAAATGGTCCGTATGGATAATTTGTTCCCATTTTCATAGCCGTATCAGTTTCCGGCTTTATGCTCACACCTTCTGCTGCTGCAAGATAAGCTTCATTAATAATCATAGCGATAATGCGGGCACTGATAAAACCGGGTGTGTCGGGAGTAAATACAACTTTCCTGGAGAAAATAGCAAAGGTTTCTTCTACAACCGGTTTGAGTATTTCATTTGCCACGGCACACTCAACGGCAGCTTGTTGTAAAAAGCCGGGCCAGCCGTTGAAACGAGCAAAATTAGCAGGCAAATCCCGCAGGCTGCCAGCCACATCATTGATGATAATGCATTCGGCAGGCAGTTGCCGGAGTAATTCGATCCGCTCCTTACTGCCATCATAACGCAGGTCTATATACACCGTTGCGGCATTATGCGTTGCAGGTGCTGTCAACCAGATAATGGGTTGATCTTCAGTGATACCATATCCCGCCAGCTCCTTTTGTTGCAGTGCATCTGCTATTACCGCTATCATGCAGGTGTTATTTTTTGCAAAGAAAACGTATAAACCTAATTTCGTCTGCACTATTTATTATAATCATAAACAAATGAGTAAAACCATCATAAATACAACACAGGCACCTGCACCTATTGGCCCTTATAACCAGGCCGTGCTTACGGGCGGCATGCTGTTTATTTCCGGTCAAATTTGTATTGATCCTGCTACCGGCTCTTTAAAAAATAAGGATATCCAGGAAGAAGCACATCAGGTGATGCACAACCTGAAAGCAATACTGCATGAAGCCGGTATGGATTTCAGCAATGTGGTTAAGACGACCATCTTTCTTACAGATATGCACCGTTTTTCTGAAGTAAATGAAGTGTACGGAAAATATTTTGAAGGTGATTTTCCTGCCAGGGAAACGGTACAAGCCGGCGCCCTGCCAAAGTTTGTAAATGTGGAAATCAGTATGATAGCGGTGAAATAATCCCTGCTATACATATTCGTATGTCGTCTTACCTACCCGATATATGACTGAAAATTATACTCTGTCCCGCTGGTATTTATAGGTGGTTATCCTTGAGGGCGGATTTGCAATTAACCTCTTTTTTTGATTACTTTCGCTGACTTCAGGGACTAGTGTCCTAACTATTCAAAACAAGACTATGCAATTATTTTTGAGAAATCGTTTCTGGCTGCTTGCCGCAGCCTTTTTTGTATTGTTGTTTGCCGCCTGTAACCAGGGCAAAAACAATAAATCAGCATATGCCTATGAAGAAGAAGAGGGAAGGGATGGCTACGATGGTATTGAGTTAGCTATGCTGTTTGAAATGGAGCGGACTAAGGATCCGGCCACAGGCAGAGTACCAACAAACCGTTTGTGGCTGGCAAAAGAATTTACAGAGCAGGCAAAAGCTGCCCGTAGAAATACACCCGATTTTATGGAAGCCCTGTCGTGGCAGGAGCGTGGCCCTACAGGTGACTTTACTGTAGGTGGTAACCCGAGGCCAACAGGCCAGCAAACATCCGGAAGGATACGGGCATTGATGGTAGACTCAACAGACCCGACACATAAAACAGTATGGGCCGGTGGTGTGGACGGAGGTTTATGGAAAACTACGGATATTACCGTAAACCCTTCGCCATGGACTTTAGTAAATGACTACCTGAGTAATCTTGCAGTCTCTGCTATTTGCCAGGATCCTCGCCCCGGTTTTCAAAATATCATGTACTTCTGTACGGGTGAATCATTCCGAAACGCAGATGCAGTGAGAGGGGTCGGTGTATTTAAAAGTATTGATGGTGGTGCCACCTGGAATTTCTTGTCCAGCACCAGTACCCATATACTATGTACCCGCATTGTATGCGATTTCGAGGGCAATGTCTATCTCGCTACCCGTAACTCTGCCGGTGCACCCGGAGGCTTGTACCGCTCAACAGATGGTGGCACAAGCTGGACGAATATTACACCTGCAGGTGTGCCCAGTCAAAGTATTTGTGATTTAGAAATCAGTTCTACCTCCGGTCCAGCAAGATTGCATATGGTAACAGGTATTGGCTCAGCACAAACCTATCGCTATACGGATATACCTGCCACCGTTACAACCGCAGCCGGGTGGAATGCACCTGCCACCGCATTTCCTACATTTAATGAAAGATGCGAGATAGCCGTAATGGGCGACAGGCTATATGCCCTGCCGGTAAATAATTCGAATAATAATGTGCCGACAATATATAAATCAACCGACGGTGGTATCAACTGGGCGGCCACTACCACACAACCTACCAGCGGATGGGCGAGCGGGCAGGGTTGGTATTCATTGTCCTGCGGTATAAATCCGGCTAATCCTGATGAGTGTATCGTAGGCGGTCTGGATTGTTTCAAAACATCCAATGGTGGTTTGACCTGGGTAAAAATATCCGGATGGGCCACTGCCGTAACAGGTTTTTACATCCATGCTGACCAGCACAATATTCAATGGTGGGACGGGGGTTCTAAACTACTCTTTGCCTGCGATGGCGGGGTGCACTATTCTACCAACGGAGGCACGTCGATGGCGGACAGGAACCAGGGACTCCGGTTAAAGCAGTTTTATTCTGTAGCAATACACCCTACTTCAACCAATCATTTTATAGGTGGTACACAGGATAATGGTATGCACAAATTAAATCACCCGGGCCTTGATAGCTCGCAGGAAGTGGTGGGCGGTGATGGTTGCTATAGTGCTATTGATCAGGACGAACCGCAGTTTCAGTTCGGGTCGTATGTTTATAATGTTTATCGGCGTAGTGTAAATAACGGAGCTACCTGGACAACGCCGGTGAATAATCAAAGTACCGGGCGTTTTGTTAACCCCTGGGACTACGATAATATCAACAACAAAATTTATGCATGCAGCGGAGCCGGCAATTATATGCTTTGGGATAATCCGCAAACAGGTAATACGACCAGCGTGGTTGCAATAACAGATTTTGGCGGCCTGCAGGTCTCAGCCGTGCACGTATCACCCTATACAGCCCACCGTGTATACTTCGGCGTAAGTGGTGGAACCAACAGGCTTGTAAGAGTGGATGCAGCGAATACAGCAACCCCTACAAGTACTATCATTACTCCTCCGGGTGCAACAGGTTATTTGAACAGTATAGTAACCGGATCATCTGACAATAATCTTATAGCTACTTACTCCAGTTACGGTGTAACGAATGTATGGGTGAGTACGAATGGTGGTACTACATGGGCTGCCAGTGATGGTAACTTACCTGATATGCCGGTTCGCTGGGCCTTATTTCATCCTGATAGCGATACGAAAGCATTTATCGCAACCGAGACCGGTGTATGGGAAACAGAACAATTGAATGGTGCCAGTACAGTGTGGACTCCGAACACTACTTTCCCGAATGTGAGAACAGACATGATCAAGTACCGTTCATCTGATCGTACTATTGCAGCGGGTACACACGGCCGTGGTATATGGACAGCCACTATTCCTGGTGCATCAGGATTTACTTTTGGTGCCACCACACCAACCACTGTTACTTGTCCTGCACCTGCCACAATGAATGTGGTATTGCCCACGGTTTCAACGGGCGGATTCTCCACACCTATTTCCTTGACCGTATTATCAACAAACCCAGCAGGTTTAAACGTTTCGGTATTACCTTCCTCTATTACACCAGGTAACAGCACAACTGTAACACTGAATAATGCTAATACACTTGGGGCAGGTACCTATACCGCAACTATACAAGGTGTGGCAGGCAGCGTTACACAGACAGCTACTGTTACTTTTACCATCAATCCCGGAACAGGGCCAGTGATTAGCGTACAGCCCCAGCCACAAACAGTTTGTGCTGGTGCGAATGCAACATTCAGTGTGACGGCTACTGGCACGTACCAGTGGCAGGTAAGCACAGACGGCGGTACTACCTGGGCAAATATCAGCGGAGCCACAACCTCAACCTTAACCCTTTCTGCAGTAACAGCAGGCATGAATGGCAATCAATACCGCTGTGTGGTAAGTAATATATGTGCCAGCACAAATTCTAACCCGGCGTTACTTACTGTGAATACCGGGGCTACTATTACCAATCATCCCGGCGATGCTACTGTTTGTACGGGACAAACAACTACACTTTGTGTTACAGCAACGGGTAATGGACTTACCTACCAATGGGAATCTGCGCCCAACTGTGCTGCGCCATTTACGAATGTAGCGGGCGCAACCAGCAATTGTTTAACTATAACCGGGTCTGCAAATGCCGCCTATCGTTGTAAAGTTTCGGCGAGCGGTGGTTGCGGCGGTACTGTCACATCAAACTGTGCAACAATCACTGTTGTTTCTTCCGTTACCATTACCACGCAACCCGTTAGTCAGACAGTTTGCGAGGGGGGTAATGCCAACTTTACGGTAGGGGCCAGTGGCGCAGGGCTGAGTTATCAATGGCAATTAAGTACTGATGGCGGCACAAGCTGGGGTAATATAAGCGGAGCAACCAGTTCTGCATATAGTATTGCGGGTGCAACAGTTGCTCTGAATAATAACCAATACCGTTGTATCGTGTCAAACGGTGTATGCCCTACACCGGGCACATCGAATGCGGCCACACTTACCGTAAACAGGTTGCCGGCCATAACAAGCAACCCGCAGAGTGTTACGCTTTGTGCTGGCGCTGGTAGTACGTTCAGTGTAACAGCTACCGGAACAGCAATTACTTATCAATGGCAGTTGAGTACCGATGGTGGTGTCACGTATAGTAATATCAGCGGGGCGACGAGTTCAACGTATACTGTCTCTGCTGTGACGGTTAGCATGAATGGTTATCGTTATCGTTGTATAGTAGCCGGCACTTGTTCTCCGGCAGCCACAACGACAGCAGCAGTGCTTACAGTTGTAGCACCTGTGAGTATTACCACACAGCCCTCGAATGCGGAAGTATGCTCCGGCACTACTGCTTCATTTACAGTAGCCGGCAATAGTACAGAAGCGATCAATTATGTGTGGCAGGTTAGCACAGATGGTGGTACTACATGGACCAACGTGGCAGGTGGAACAGGAGCAACGTTGACAGTCCCCGGTGTTTTGATTGTTATGAATAATAACCGTTATCGTGTTCTCGTGTCAAATGCAACCTGCACTGCACCAACCATTTCAAATGCAGCTTTGCTGACGGTACGGTTAACGCCAACTGTTACATTAACCCAATCGCCGGTACTTACTTCATTGTTGCCGGGACAAACTACGACGCTTACTGCGGCAACGAGCGCATCAACAGGGGGTACATTCAGTACTGTTTGGACCTACAATACAAATCCGCTGGCGGTAACAGGTAACAGCTACGTAGTAAATGTGGGCAATACGGGTGCTTACCAGGTACAGGTACGGGAAACATGGCCTTCAGGTTTATTCTGCTCTGCGCTTTCACAGGTGTTAAATATTGATGCAGCGGTAAGCCCAAGACTGTTTATCTATCCATCTCCAAACGATGGTAACTTCTCTGTTTCCTATTACAATCCTGGTGGTGCTTCTGTTCAGCGCACTATGACCATATTCGATTCGAAAGGTGCCCTGGTTTATAACAGCAAATTTGCCGTGAGCGGACCTTATACCATAGTGCCGGTAACTGTGCCGCATCTGGGAACTGGCCTTTACCTCCTGGTGGTGGGCGATGCATCCGGCAAGCGCTTAGCAGAAGGGAAGGTTCATATACGATAAGTAGTATTCGGAATTAATTATAACCAAGTCCCGCCAAACCGGCGGGACTTTTATTTTGTACCGAATAATTATATTGTGGAATATCCATGCGCAGAATTCTCCGGTTCATATTGCTGAAGCCTATACTTTGGGCGGCTGCTAAATTTTCTTCCAGGCCTAAGAAAGAAAGAATATTTACTGCCTTAGATAATTTATATAAAAGCATTCATGCGGAACCAGGTAAACGGGGGCCGGTTATTTCGTTTGACAGCCAAACGGGAAAATTTATCATATTCTCTGATCAGCATAAAGGAAAAAAGAACGGGGCAGATGATTTTAAGCTTGCTGAGCCAAACTATATGGCAGCGTTAGCATATTATTATGAGAAAGGGTACACGTTTATCAATTTGGGTGACAGCGAGGAATTATGGGAAAACAGTCTCTGGCCTGTAAAGAAGTATAACAAGGAAAATTTTGACCTGGAAAAGAAATTTTTAGCAGCAGACCGATATATAAAAGTATTCGGCAATCACGATTTGTTCTGGGATAATGATCCGTTTGCCTGGTGGCAATTGAAAAGTATTTTCGGGCAAAAGGTGAAGGTGTATGAGGGAGTGGTTCTACAGTCTTCAGCTTCCGGTCAGCAGTCTGCAGCAGGCAGTAAGCCATTGACTATTTTTTTAACGCATGGGCATCAGGGTGATGCAAGCAGTGATGGTAACTGGTTCAGTAAGTTTTTTGTTGCTAAGATATGGGCGCCACTGCAGGCTTACCTGCGTATTAATCCGAATACACCTGCCTACGATGCTGAGCGGAAAACCCTGCATAATGATATCATGTACCAATGGAGCAGTGAACAGCAAAAGCTGGTGTTAATCACCGGCCATACGCACCAGCCTGTTTTTGCTTCACTCACACATTTAGAAAGGTTATATAAGCAATTGCTGGATGCAATAAAGCGGGACGATAAAGCCCAACAGGATGCGGTGCGAAAAGAGATACGACTGCGGGAGAAAGATTTTACCTCTGTTTCAGTCGACTATATGCAGATGAAACCCTCTTATTTTAATTCAGGGTGTTGTTGTTTCAGCGATGGAGATATTACTGGTATTGAAATTGAGGGCGGCGAGATACGACTGGTGAAATGGTCGGCCCAAAAAGGCAGGGAGCCGCTCGAAAGCAGCCCCCTGTCTGATTTATCATTATGAGGTTTGTGTTGCTAGTCTTTCAGCACAATATCAAAAAATTTCCAGAGTTCAGTCGTCGGGTCGCCGCCTTCAAAAATATTCATCACTTTCATTGATTTTGGAGTAGGATCAAAATAGAGCGTAATGGTGAATGATTTCCCTGGTTCAATTTTTATACCCTTGGGTAAACTTTTATCGGCTGAGCGCAGCTTGTATTTTACAGATCGGTCTGCATTCGTAATGTAGAAAGCCGTCGGGTGGCCCGGTTCATGAAATGTGCCATTGATATCTTCGCCCGAATTATTGGTAATAGTAAAAGTAACGGCTGTCTGCTGGTCCGACACAGCGATTTTGTCAATCTTGATATAGCTATAGGACTGACCCCCTACTAACAGTTTGCTGCCGCTGTAGACGGGGCTATTATCCGACGTGAAATCGCCATAGCCAAGCACTTTGGAATATTCGGTCATATCCGAATGCATATTGCTCCATAGAACAGAGGCCATTTGCGTTTTACTATCATAAAGCATATTATATACAGACTGCCCGGTCATCGTACTGCTTTCATAACTTAATACCAGCGAGGCGGTAATACCGCTTGAGATAAAACTTACTTTTCTTTTTTGTCCGGAAAAACGGCTGTCTGTAAGATAGGATACATAAGTGCCTTTATTATCATCATACAACAATAATTCAGCACTGGTTGAACTCGTTACTTTTATTTTTGCCCGCCAAATCAGTGACAGATCGTCATCAAACCCGCGGATTTCTCCTTGCCAGGTACCGATGAAGGGTGAGCTTTGCGCAAAAACAAGGGTACTGATAAATGTAAAGAACAGGTAAAAGAAAAAGTGTTTTTGTTTCATGTGGAGTAAGTTAAAGCCTCAATTAATAAAATTGCTACAATCGATGTAAAGATAGTAGCTGTTCAATAACAGACAAAGGGTGATAAAACCCATTTGCTGTTATTAAAAACCCTCTGGAAGTACAGAGGGTTTTTAATCTAGAATCCTTTTTTCTTCCAGGTATTGTTTGCCCGGTCAGCATCTGGCAGTTTATTGTCGGGGTCTATTATTACTTCTTTAATTTCACTGGTACTCGGTACACCAAATGTCCAGTTGGGGGTACGCTGCCATATTTCCACAGGCATATTAAAGGTATGTTGCTTGCCATTGGTTTCTATAACCACAACAGTTACCGGCATAGGCATTTTTTCCACCAGGCCTATCGTAACAAGGGCACCTTTTTCTGGTTTATTTTCCTCCTCATATTCCACAGTTCGTACGGCCATATCCAGTTTCCAGGTATTCAGCACCCAGGCACGCCAAAACCAGCCGAGGTCTTCCCCGCTTACATTTTCCATGGTATGGAAAAAGTCCCATGGAGTGGGGTGTTTAAACGCCCACCGGTTTATATATTCTTTGAAAGCTGCATCAAAACGTTCGGCACCAATAACTGTATTTCTTAACTGGTGAAGCATTTGTGCAGGCTTCATATAGGCGGCAATACCAAGGTTATTTTGCTGGATAACGTCAGGTGCGTTATACAGCCCATCCATTGTTTCGCCAAATGTATAATTGATCATAAAGGAGGAGTTGGGATCGCTGAAATAGCTCTGATCTTTAAACTCGCCTTTATTAAATGCAGCAGTTGAAAAATCATTGATGAATGTGTTGAAGCCTTCATCCATCCAGGCATATTTGCGTTCATTGCTGCCTACAATCATCGGGAACCAGGTATGGCCAAATTCATGATCGGTAACCCCCCACAAATCGCCACCGGATGCACCGGAACTGCAGAATACAATACCCGGGTACTCCATGCCTCCAACGATACCAGCTACATTGGTTGCAGCGGGATAGGGAAACTCAAACCATTTATTAGAATAGTGTTCAATGCTTGCTTTAGTGAATTCTGTACTCCGCTGCCAGCCATTTTTTACAATACTTTCAGCCGGATAGACACTGATGGCCATACAATTTTTACCGCTGGGTAAATTAATTTTAGCTGCATCCTGTACAAAGGCTTTGCTTGCTGCCCAGGCAACGTCACGGGTATTCGTAATATTAAACTTCCATGTAATGTTTGCAGTTGAAGGACGGCTTTTTTTATCTTTTACTTCTGCAGCGCTGCGAATGATAACTGTTTTGTCGCTGTTTTTCGCCTGTGCCCAACGGGTCATTTGTTCGGGGGTATAACAATCAGCCGGATTTTGTAATTCACCAGAACCAACGATAATCATATCAGCGGGGGCGGTAATGCTGAAGCTGATATCGCCATACTCCAAATAAAACTCTCCGGCGCCAACATAGGGGAGGGTATTCCATCCCTGTATGTCATCGTATACTGCGAGCCGGGGAAACCATTGTGCTACTTCGTATACAACTCCATTTTTTGTTTTCAATCTCCCCATGCGATCTGTACCGTACTCAGGCACAGTGAAACTATAGTTCATTTTGATGGTTGCTTTTTCACCACTCCGCAGGGGTTCTTTCAACCAAACCTGCATACGGGTATCACTGGTTATTACTTTTGCATCACTATAGCTGGATCCTTTAGTACTTATCTGCAACCCGGAGGTAACATATCCCTCAGTAAAAGCACCATTGGCCCAACGCCCGCCTGTTTCAGTCGTAGTTGCAGATCCTTTACTGTCTTTCTTATAAATATTCTGATCCATCTGCAGCCAGACGAACTTCAGGTTATCAGGGCTGTTGTTGGTATAGGTAATCGTAACGTCGCCGCTTACGGTATGTTTACCCGTATCGAGTGTGCAGTTGATGGCGTAATCGGCTCGGTTCTGCCAGTATTTGGGCCCTGGCTCACCGCTGGCACTCCGGTAATCATTGCCCGGGTATGGGTAAAACTTCGGGTTAAACGCTTCTTTATGGTCATATTTCGAAACTTGTGAGAAGGAAATGGTAACGGATAGAATTCCCAGCAGGGAAGAAAGAAAGTACTTCATCAGTCTTTTTATTTTAGGATTGAAAGATAAGCCAAAAGGCTGCAAGGGCTGTACCGCGGGGAGGGTATTTGCATTTCTTTAGGGAGAGGCTAGTAGCAAGTGGGAAGTGGCGAGTAGGGGTTGATGTAAGTAGCGAGGTGCAAAAAATAGGGGGTGATGTGTAACCGTTGAATGGTAACCCCCCACTAGCTTCTTGCCACTTGCCTATTCGAATAAAGCTTCAGCTATTGCCACACTCTCCGGTTTGCCCACATCTACCAGCTTGTCGCCAGTATGCTCGTAGCCCATGATCCGATGATCGGGTGCAAGTTTGAGATATACGTCTATCAAAGAGAATTTACCACTGAAGCCGTATTGCTCCATCAGTTCAAAAATGCGGTAATCAAACACCACCACACAGCTATAGGCCAGCTCATGTGCAACCGGTTCTGCGGGTATGGCAATTTTTGTTTCTCCGGTACTGTTGTTTTTCCAGCCAACCAGGCGGTAGTCTGCATTGAATAACAAGTTGCGGGAAGATTTGCGGCTGGTAACGCCAAAGCTGATAAGTGCTTTTTGTTGACTATGATATGCTATCAGTTTATTGATATCGAGGTCGGTTAAGAAATCTGCATTACATGTTATAAAAGGTTCGTCCGGGTTAAAAAGATCTTTAGCTTTTAATAGACCTCCGCCGGTTTCTAATACGATATCCCTTTCATCGCTTACCAGTACATCGCTTCCCCAACCGTCGTTGGTAACGATTGCTTCTTCTATTTGTTCTGCAAAATGATGAACGTTGACAATGACATCTTTAATACCGTTTCGCTGCAGGTATTCAATATTGCGTTGCAATAATGGCTTTCCATTGACTATAGCCAATGCTTTTGGATGTGTATCAGTCCACGGTTTAAACCGTGTACCTAATCCTGCGCTGAATATCATTGCTTGCATGCCCATTTTTTTTGTCACCGCAGAGAAAAAGAGTAAAAAAATTGCAGAGACCTCTCCGTTACACTCAGCGTTCTCTTTTCTCTGCGGTGAAAATTGTTGATTAGAGAACAGGATGCTGAAGTGTGCGACGCAACGGAAGCCCAATCAGGGTACTGCAGCCCGGTAAATAATTATTTCTTGTCAGGTAAAGGGTTCAGCCAGTTTTTTGCATCCTGGATTTTATGTGATAGCTCCACCTTCACTTTAAATTTATTTTTCAAATGCCGGGCCATGGCATCAGCTGCGTATACACTGCGGTGTTGTCCGCCGGTACAGCCAAAACTCACCATCAGGCTGCCAAAGCCACGTTTTATATAATCCTCCACAGTAATATCTACAATATCAAATACACTGTTTAAGAACTCGGGCATTTTCGTTTGCTGTTCGAGGTAGTCTTTTACTTCTTTGTCACGGCCGGTTTGGGTTTTCATACTATCCACACGACCGGGGTTAAGAATACCGCGGCAATCGAAAACAAAGCCGCCACCATTTTCCGATTCATCAGTCGGAATACCGCCGCTTTTATAGGAAAAACTGCAAACTTTTATTACTAAAGGTGTTTGTTCAGTGGCCTGTGTAGGTGTAAACTGTGCAATGATTTCATCGGCTACGCAGATATCCAGTACTTTTTTAAATTCAGGGACAGAAATACCAACACTGTTGCTGGTAAAAAATTCTTTCAGGTTTTTTAATGCCAATGGTATGCTGGTTAAAAAATGTGCTTTACGTTCAAACAACCCACGGAAACCATAGGCGCCCAAGACCTGCAATAAACGAATCAGCACATACCCATTGTACTGGCTCCGGAATATGGTACGATCAACCGGCTGCTTTATTATCCCTTCAAATGCAGAAATATAATCTTCCAGTAAATTGTTTTTCCAGTCATCGGGCAGGTTGGCCCTTGCCTGCCAGAGCATACTCGCTACATCGTATTGAGGTGCTCCCTTCATCCCCCCCTGGAAATCGATAAAATTGGGTCGTTCGTCCCGTATCATAATATTCCGGCTTTGAAAATCGCGGAACATGAAATATTTGTATTCGGTGTGGGTGAGGTAATTGCTCAACGCCTCAAAATCGTCGATCAATTTTTGTTTATCATACGGCTTACGTAATGCGTCCAGGAAATAATACTTGAAGTATAGCAGGTCGGCCATAATGGCCTGTTTGCCAAACTCGGTATTGGTCAGGCATTGGCTGTAATCCAGTCCTTTATCCCCTTTTACCTGCAATAAGGCAATTGCAGCAAGGCTTTTTTTAAACAACTCATAAACTTCAGGCACATAGCCTTTTTGTTCGAGGTGATCGATCAGCGATACATCACCAAAATCTTCCTGTAGGTAAAACTGTTTGTCGTCGCTTACAGCCAGTATCTCAGGGGCCGCTAATCCTTGTTTGGTGAATTGGCGGGCGAAATAAATAAACGTTTCGTTTTCACGTATGTTGGCTCCGAAAGTACCGATAACAGTGCTGCCATCACCGCCATGTAAACGGAAATATCTTCGTTCGCTGCCACTTTGAGGCAACAGATCGACCGATGCAGGGGCCTGGCCTTTCCAGGATGTGTATAAAGATGAAATGGATGCTGTTTTTTGCTGCATGTGGCAAATGTAGATAACCTGCCGCAAATGAGGTGGCCACGAATGCCACGAACCGCACAAATGATTATTTACTAAAAACGGTTAGGCCAGGAAAACATACGGGCTGTTTTCGGATCAAAAAACTGTGCTATGCCGGAAATCTTTTGATACAACTATTACATACCGGTCCGGATCGAATTATGCGTGAAATTCGGGTGATTCGTGGCTAAAACCTGTAGCTAACAGTTATTAGCTTTATCAGCTAAATTTGCATTTCTTAAGATTGCTTTTATGAGTTATACCCCGGTCAGTAAGGTTAGAATTGTTACAGCAGCCAGTCTCTTCGACGGGCATGATGCCGCTATTAATATCATGCGGCGCATTATGCAGAGTAAGGGGGCTGAAATCATCCATCTGGGGCACAACCGCAGTGTGAAAGACATTGTAGAAACAGCTATTGAAGAAGATGTGCAGGGTATTGCTATTACCAGTTACCAGGGCGGGCATGTGGAATTTTTTAAATACATGAAGGATTTGCTGGAAGAAAACGGCTGCGGCCATATCAAAATCTTTGGCGGCGGTGGCGGTACGATTTTACCTGATGAAATAGAAGAATTACATAACTACGGCATCACCCGTATCTATTCGCCCGATGATGGAAGACATATGGGACTGGAAGGAATGATTGAGGATGTGATTAATCAGTCAGCAGCGGGTATGAGGCAGTCGGCAGAATGGAATGGAAAATTGCCACTGGATGAAGTGAAGGATGTGCGGCGGATTGCAAGGGCAATCAGTATTGCAGAGGAAGGAGGTGATTATACAAACCAGCTTAAAGAAATTTCGGGTCTTCCGGCTGAGGGCAGGAAGATTCCTGTTCTCGGTATTACCGGTACAGGCGGCGCTGGTAAATCATCGGTAACCGATGAAATTGTACGCCGCTTCCTGCACAATTTTTCGGATAAAACCATTGCCGTAATCTCTGTTGATCCATCCAAGAAAAAAACAGGCGGCGCTTTATTGGGTGACAGGATACGGATGAATTCCATCAACCACCCCAGGGCTTATATGCGCAGCCTGGCCACCCGTGAAGATAATACGGCACTGAGCAGTGCTGTACAGGAGGCCATTGATATTTGTAAAGCAGCGGGCTTTGATTTTGTTATACTGGAAAGTGCCGGTGTGGGACAAAGCGATGCCAGTATCCTTGATTATTGTGATGTAAGTATGTACGTGATGACGCCGGAGTACGGGGCTGCTTCACAATTAGAAAAAATCAATATGCTGGACTATGCAGACCTGGTCTGCATCAACAAATTTGACAAAGCAGGCGCATTGGATGCACTGGCTGATGTAAAGAAGCAATATAAACGCAACCATCAGTTGTTTTCAGCGAAGGATGATGAATTGCCAATAGTGGGAACGATGGCCAGCAAGTTTAATGATGACGGGGTGAACCATCTCTTTGAACTGTTGCTGAAGAAAATAGAAGCAAAGACCAATACCCGTTTCGGTGAATTTCATTTTGCGGAAACGGCCAAGGTTTCATCGGCTGTTATTCCATCCAACCGCACCAGGTACCTGAGTGAGATAAGTGAGGCCAGCCGTAATTATGATCAGCTGGTAAAAGACCAGGCTGCAATTGCCACGAAAATTTACCAGTTGAATGGCTCGCTGGTTGTATTAAAAGAAAAGGCTGATCAGTCTTTACTTTCACAAATACAGGAGCAAATAGATTTTTATACCGAGCAGCTTACGCCGGTAAGCCGCAAGCTGGTAACAAACTGGCCGGAGAAAGTAGCCGAATACCAGAAAGACTTTTACGAATACACCGTCAGGGATAAAGTGATAAAACAATCCATGACGAGCACCAGTTTAAGCGGTACAAGAATCCCGAAAGTGGTATTGCCCAAATATAAAGACTGGGGTGACATATTAAAATGGCAGGCACAGGAAAATGTGCCGGGTCATTTCCCTTTTACGGCCGGTGTATTTCCATTGAAGCGGGAAGGAGAGGATCCAACGAGGATGTTTGCGGGTGAAGGCGGACCAGAACGTACCAATAAGCGCTTTCACTATGTAAGTGTGGATCAGCCAGCCAAACGTTTATCCACGGCTTTTGATAGTGTGACTTTATACGGTGAAGATCCTGGTCATCGTCCTGATATCTATGGTAAAGTAGGTAACAGCGGCGTGAGCATTGCCACAGTGGATGATGCCAAAAAATTATACAGTGGTTTTGACTTATGCGATCCGAAGACTTCGGTAAGTATGACTATCAACGGCCCTGCACCGATGCTGCTTGCTTTTTTTATGAATGCAGCCATTGATCAGCAATGTGAGAAATATATTATTGCGAATAACCTGCGGGAGGACGTCAATAAAATTATTGAAGCAAAATATAAAGCCGGAGAATTGCCCACCTATATTGGTGTGGATGGTAAACCGGTAATACCGCAAAAAGGTGAACTGCATGGTGAGCTACCGGCCGGAAATAACGGGTTGGGCTTGCGGTTGCTGGGCCTATCCGGTGCCGATGTGTTACCTGCTGATGTATATGCCAAAATAAAAGCAGATGCCCTGCAACAGGTAAGGGGAACGGTGCAGGCAGATATATTAAAAGAAGACCAGGCGCAGAATACCTGTATATTTTCTACAGAGTTTGCATTGAAGCTGATGGGTGATGTGCAGGAATATTTTATTGAAAATAAAGTCCGCAATTTTTATTCTGTATCTATCAGTGGTTATCATATTGCGGAGGCAGGTGCTAATCCCATTACACAATTGGCGTTTACGCTGGCGAATGGATTTACCTATGTGGAGTATTATCTCAGCCGGGGGATGAATATCGATGATTTCGCCCCAAACCTCTCATTCTTCTTCAGTAATGGTATGGACCCTGAGTATAGTGTGATTGGCCGGGTGGCCCGCCGCATTTGGGCGAAGGCAATGAAGTATAAGTACAAAGCCAACAAGCGCAGCCAGATGCTTAAATACCATATTCAGACATCGGGGAGAAGCTTACATGCACAGGAGATAGATTTTAATGATATCCGCACCACGCTGCAGGCTTTATATGCGATATATGATAATTGCAATTCCCTGCATACAAATGCCTATGATGAAGCGATTACCACACCAACAGAGGAAAGTGTGCGCCGGGCCATGGCTATACAGTTGATCATTAACCGGGAATTGGGTTCGGCCAAAACAGAAAATTTTACACAGGGTTCATTTGCTATTGAAGAAATGACGGACCTGGTGGAAGAAGCAGTGCTGGCCGAGTTCGACCGCATTACCGAGAGAGGCGGTGTATTGGGTGCCATGGAAAGAATGTACCAGCGGAATAAAATACAGGAAGAAAGCCTGTACTATGAGCACCAGAAACACACCGGCGAATTGCCTTTGATTGGTGTGAATACATTCCTGAACAAAAAAGGTTCACCAACAATAATCCCTTCCGAAGTAATCCGCAGCACCACCGAAGAAAAGGAGCAGCAGATAGAGGCCTTAAAAGCTTTCTGGAAGCGTAATGAAGCTAAGAGTGAAAAGGAGTTAAAAGAGTTAAAGCGGGTGGCCATCAACAATGGAAACCTCTTTGCACAATTAATGGAAACAGTAAAGTATTGTTCGCTTGGGCAGATAACACATGCATTGTATGAAGTGGGGGGGCAGTACAGGCGGAATATGTAATCTTAACCGACACTTGTTTTTAGCTAAAAAATATAAGTATACGCTCGATGGATCAGTTGAGCGTATTGAATCCGGTATTAAGCAGTTAATCAGTTTACCCTGGCACGATTTGTCGGTTAATCTTTATGGCCGGTTCAGGAATGATAATAGCTTTATCCTGCAACCAAAAATAACCTTCGGCAATTTTGCAATTTTTGGAATCGTGAGCCACCTCGCTATACTGGAAGGTCGTATAAAAGCTGGTAAGGAACCGGAAAGTTCAATTACTACTATCACCATCCGTCCTAATTATTTGCTATTGTTTCTCTCTGGTATTCTTGGTATGCTGTCTCTGTACGAAATAGTTAACACGGGGTTTTCTAATGTTTCTATAATATTGTTACAGATGGCTCCTTTCTTCCTGTATTTTTTCATGCTTTCGAGAGCGAAAATGAAGAGGCGGTTTGAAGGAATGCTCCAAATGCTGTGATTAAGGTTACTTGCCCCGCTAAAACTATTTTCAACTACCTTCGCCTCTTTCCTAAAAATGAGCAACTAGTGCGATTTACCGAATTTGATTTTCTACCAGAAGTTTTAGAGGGCATTGAAGCCTCCAATTACGAAACCGCCACCCCGGTTCAGGAGCAGGTTATACCACCTATTCTGGAAGGAAGGGATGTGATTGCCTCCGCACAAACCGGCACTGGTAAAACGGCAGCTTTCCTGCTTCCCGTTATGAACCGCCTGCTGAAGAACCATGTGGACGGGCAAACAGGTGCATTGATCGTGGTTCCCACCCGTGAACTGGCTATCCAGATTTCACAACATATTGAAGGGCTTTCTTATTTTACCCATCTCAGTTCTATCGCCATTTATGGTGGCAACAGCGGCGATAATTTTATCGCTGAGAAAAAAGCCCTGCAAATGGGGGCTGATATAATCGTTTGCACACCTGGCCGTATGATTGCCCACCTGAACATGGGCTATGTAAATATGAAGGGCCTGCAGTTTCTTGTACTGGATGAAGCAGACCGTATGCTCGACATGGGCTTCCAGGATGACATTAATAAAATTATCAAAGCGCTGCCGTTAAAAAGACAAAACCTCTTGTTCTCGGCCACTATGCCGGATAAGATAAGGCAACTGGCCCGCCGTATTCTCCAAAACCCGGCAGAAATCAATATTGCCATATCCAAACCACCGGCAAAAGTGGTACAAAAAGCTTTTGTAGTTTATGATCCGCAAAAACTGCCACTGATAAAACTGCTGCTGAAAGAAACGCCATATAAAAATGCATTGGTGTTTTGCAGTAAAAAGCAAACAGTAAAACAGCTGCGCAGGGAACTGAAGCAAGGTGGTTTTACGATAGAAGAAATACATAGCGACCTGGAGCAGTCACAGCGGGAAAATGTACTATCCGCATTTACCAGCGGCAGAATTCCACTGCTGGTAGCTACGGATATATTAAGCCGCGGTATAGATATTGATACTATCGATCTCGTTATCAACTACGATGTACCGGGCGATGGAGAGGATTATGTACATCGCATTGGCCGTACAGCCAGGGCTGAAGCAGATGGTGTTGCCTACACATTGGTGGGCGAGAAAGAACAAAATAAATTCGCTGCTATAGAAAGACTGATTGAAAAAGAAGTGGATAAGGGAGAAGTGCCGGCCTCACTCGGCCCGGTACCTGCTTATACACCCCGTACAAGAAGTGCCGGAGCTGGCAAACCCCAACGCCGTTTTTATCGTCATCCAAACAATAAAAACAAGCGGTAACTGTTATAGTGTAGCCCCATGTACAAGCCCTTAACAATATGTAAACATTTGACTGTTCTCTCCGCAATCGCCACCCTTCTCTTTTGTGGCGCAGTTGCTGCACAACCACCGGGTGAACAACCTATTACAGAATACCCCAATCCGATCGTAAAAAATCCATTGGATTCAGCTTTAAAAGATAGCGCCAGATACATGCCAACAGGCAGGTACGCTTACGCAAACCGGTTGTATTATAAAATGATTGATTCACTGGCAAGGGTGATTGCTGAATTTCCGCTGGAAGACTCAGCCGGCTTGCCTTATGCAGCAGAGTGGGTGGGTACGCCCAATATGGGCATACGCCGTCCCAACTTTGTTATCATTCATCACACAGCCACCCAGGGATTCAGGGAAGTGCTGGCAGAATTTACAAAACCAGGTGGCCGGGAGGCCAGTTCACATTATCTTATTTGCCGTGACGGAACCGTGTATCACATGCTGAATGATTTACTTCGTTCGCATCATGCTGGTGATGGTAAATGGGGGAATACCACCGATCTCAACTCTGCAAGCATTGGCATCGAGCTGGAAAATACCGGGTACGAAGCTTTTGCCGACGCACAAATGCAAAGCCTTGAAATATTACTGGGCCGCCTGAAGAGAGCGTATAAAATTCCGGATGCCAATTTTATTGGCCATGGTGATATAGCACCTACACGAAAAATGGATCCCAATTTCCGCTTTCCCTGGAAACACTTCAGCGACAAGGGCTATGGTCTGTGGTGGAGTGATACGACGAATATGGTTGTTCCGGATCAGTTCGACTACCTGATGGCGCTGCGTATAATCGGCTATGATATATCCTCCCCTTCATCGGCTGTTTCGGCATTTAAGCGCCACTTTATGCGGGATGGCTCTGGTGGTGCCATGAATGCCACCGTGCGTAAAATAATCTATGCATTGTACCGCAAGTACCAGTAAGGTCTTTACTTTAGTGGTATGAAATCCTTTTTAAAAAGCCGCTTGTTCATTTCCCTGTCCCTTGCCTTCCTTATTATTGCCTGTGGTTGTTCGCAATCGAAATATGCGGGTACGAATAAAATTTATAAGCAACAGGTAAAAGCATATGCAAAGTTGTTGGCTGAATATCCTTTACAGGATTCCGCGGGATTGAATTATGCTGCGGATTGGGCTGGTACTATCAACTTCACCATACGCCGGCCTAACTATGTGATCATCCACCATACTGCCCAGAAAAGTTGTGAGGAAACGTTAAGAACGTTTACCGTGAAAGGCAACCGTGAAGTAAGTGCACACTATGTAATTTGTAAGGATGGTACCGTGCACCATATGCTCAATGATTTATTAAGGGCACACCATGCCGGTGTAAGCAAATGGGGCAATGCTACTGACTTAAATTCCTCTTCAGTTGGTATCGAACTTGATAATAATGGCTTTGAGCCTTTTTCCGAAGCACAAATAAATAGCTTGATCACCCTGCTTGGCCGTTTGAAAAATGCGTACTCCATACCAGCAGCCAATTTTATCGGCCACGGCGATATAGCGCCCACCCGTAAAAATGATCCCAACTGGCGCTTTCCCTGGAAGCAATTATCGGAGAAAGGATTCGGGTACTGGTATGATGATATAGCGAATGTGCAGCTACCTGCAAATTTCAATCGTTTGCATGCCTTGCGGATCATTGGATATGATACAAAGGACAGTAATGCAGCCATTATTGGTTTCAAACGTCATTGGTTGCAGGATACAACGAAGGGATTAAATGACCAGCAGCTGAAAGTATTGTACCAGCTTAGTAAAAAATACGAATAGCTTTATCCTTTCTTAAATTCCGTTATAATTTCTAATTTCACTTTTCCAACGATTTTGCTTGCTGTTATGGGAAAGTATAAAACCGGTAAATGACAGCAGAACACCAACGGCTGGCAGTAAACGCCACCAAAGAAATTCCATTGGCGCAATGGGGGCCTTACCTGAGTGAACGGCAATGGGGCACCGTGCGGGAAGACTATGGGGAATGGGGAGATGCCTGGAATTATTTTCCTTTTGATCATGCCCATAGCCGCAGCTATCTCTGGGGCGAAGATGGCCTGGGTGGTATTACCGACTATTTTGGCAATCTCTGTTTTGCAGTGGCCTTATGGAATGGTAAAGATCCAATTCTGAAGGAAAGGCTTTTTGGTTTAAGCAATCCACAGGGCAATCATGGAGAAGATGTAAAAGAACTATACTACTACCTGGATAACCTGCCCACGCATTACTACATGGAGTATTTATATAAATACCCGCAGCAGGAATTTCCCTATCAAAAACTGAAAGACGAAAATAAGAAGCGCAACAGGCTGGAGCCGGAGTATGAAATATTAGATACCGGTGTGTTTGATAACAACCAGTATTTTGATGTGCAGATTACGTATGCAAAACACAGTGCGCAGGATATTTTTATCAAAATAGATATCACCAACCGCTACACAGAAGCAGCGGAAATAACGGTGCTGCCAACCCTTTGGTTTTATAACAGGCAAAGTTACCAGGCCTTTAAAAAATTTCCTTGTATTGAATTTATTGATAAAACAACGGTACGGGCGGAGCATGAACGGCTTGGTGATTACTATTTCTATTTTCAGGCAGCAGACAATTGCTTGTTTACCGATAACCGAACCAACAACGAAAAAATACTCGGGCAACCCAATGCAGACATTTTTGTAAAGGACGCTTTTCATGATGCTGTGATAGAAGGAAAGAATATAAAAGAGCTGGCCGCCCGAAAAAAGGGCACTAAGTTTTCGCCGGTATATAAAATGAAAATTGCCGGTGGCGCTACCAAAACAATTTATTGCCGCCTCAGTACAGAACTGTTTGATGCGCCGTTTGGAAAAATTGTGAAAGATGTATTCACACTTCGCAAACAAGAAGCGGATGAATATTATGCGGCTATTCTCCCAAAGGGAATGAATGAGGATGTGGCACGTATACAACGCCAGGCATTGGCCGGTATGTTATGGAGCAAACAGTTTTACCATTTTGATGTGGAACGCTGGATAGGTAAAAGCGATGGAATCACCCCGGTAAACCCGGGCAAACAAAAAGGCCGCAACAATGACTGGCAGCACCTGAAGAACCAGGACATCATTATGATGCCGGATAAATGGGAGTATCCCTGGTATGCGGCCTGGGATCTCGCTTTCCAGTGTATTTCAATGGCCGTGGCAGACCCCACTTTTGCCAAACACCAGTTACTATTGCTTATGCGGGAATGGTATATGAAGCCAGATGGTCAACTACCCTCGTATGAATGGAATTTCAGCGATGTAAACCCGCCGGTACAGGCATGGGCGGCAATGCAGGTGTACCAGATTGAAAAAAGAAGAAGCGGTTCCGGTGATATAAATTTTTTGAAGAAAGTATTTCATAAGCTGCTTATCAACTTTACCTGGTGGATAAACCGGAAAGATAAAAACGGCAACAACATTTTTGAGGGAGGTTTCCTTGGCCTGGATAATATCGGGGTATTTAACCGCAGCCTTCACTTTACTGGCGAAGTACAACTGGAGCAGGCCGATGGCACCAGTTGGATGGGTGCTTTCGCACTTGATATGATGGATATGGCGATTGAAATTGCCATTCACGATGAATCCTTTGAGGATACAGCCACTAAATTTTTTGAACACTTTGTATTGATAGCCGAGTCGCTCAATGAGCATGGTTTGTGGAATGAGGAAGACCGGTTCTTTTATGATGTGCTTTGTGTGACAGGTGCTGCGCCCATACCATTGCGTATTCAGTCTATCGTGGGTGTGGCCCCGCTCTATGCAGTATCTACCATATCCAAGGCGAGGCAGGACAGCTTACCTGATTTTAAAAAGCGTATCACCTGGTTTGAAAACTACCGGTTGAAGAATAATAAATTCTGGCCGAATGAAGAACGAAGCAAGGACGGTGAAATTCTTTTATCGTTAGTACCAAAAGACAGGCTGGTCTCAATACTCGAACGTCTGCTGGATGAAAAAGGGTTCTTATCCGATAGCGGTATCCGGGCCTTATCAAAATACCATGAGCAAAATCCGTACTCCGTACGAATGGATGGACAAACATACACTATTCAATACGATCCGGGTGATTCTACCTCCGATTTATTTGGTGGTAATTCTAACTGGCGTGGGCCGATGTGGATGCCGATTAATTTTTTAATCATTCAGTCGCTCCGGCACTACGGCGAATTCTATGGTGATGATCTGCAGGTGGAATATCCAACTGGCTCAGGCGTAAAAATGAACCTGGTGCAGGTGGCATATGAGCTCACGAGACGGGTGATTAGTTTATTTGAGCGGGATGAGGAAGGCAACCGCCGTTTCAATGGTGAGTACAACTGGTTTTATAGACAACCCGGCAATGAACATCTTATATTATTTTATGAATACTTCAACGGTGATACCGGTAAAGGTATTGGTGCAAGCCATCAAACAGGATGGACGGCCCTGGTGGCAGAGCTGATTAGTGAATATGGTGACAGGGAGTTGTAAATCCCCTTATTGAAGTGATCCGGCCTTTTCATGATCATCATAGATATCCCTTAACCGGTTTAATTCCTTTTTCATATCAGCCATTATTTGCTGGTGTTTTGGTGATTTGATCAGGTTGTTTTGTTCCTGCGGATCTTTTTTCAAATCATATAATTCCCATTCTTCTACGGTATAGAAATAAATGAGCTTATAGCGTTCGCTCCGTACACCCAGGTGTTTTAAAACAGTATGATCAGCTTTGTCTTCGTAGAAATGGTAATAGAGGCTATGCCGCGGAATCGTTTTTTGTTTCCCGGTCATGGATGGAACAAGGCTGATGCCTTGCATAAAATCCGGGACTTTGATATTAGCAGCATCTAAAAGGGTGGGGGCATAGTCAATGGTCTGCGTCATGTTGGCATTTACAGAACCGGCTTTGATTTTTCCGGGCCAGCGTACCAGCAGCGGGGCATTCATAGATACATCATACATCCAGCGCTTATCAAACCAGCCGTTTTCACCTAAATACATACCCTGGTCGCCGGTGTACATGACCAATGTGTTATTGGTGAGTTTGTTTTTATCGAGGTAGTCAAGTACTCTGCCCACATTTTCATCTACGGAAGCCACACAGGCCATGTAGTCCTGCATATACCACTGGTATTTATATTTCAGTAATTCTTTGCCCGATGGTTTTAATTGCTGCAACAGCTTTCCTCTTTCTTCATATAATTTTTTGATAGCGCTTCTGTCTGGCTCCGGAATCCGGTTGAAGATGGCATTATAATAGGCCACTTCAGCAGAATCTGGTTTCAAAGCAGGAATACCGGCCAGGTATTTTGGGTCAACTTTCAAATCGCTGCAAAGTTTCATGTCGTACAGAATACTCATGGTTTGCAAACGCCAGGCTGTACCATGCCCCACCGTATCATTATACAATGTCGGAGGCTCAGGAAATATTTTGCTATGGTACTGTTCAATATATTTTAACGGTGCCAAAAAATACCGGTGTGGCGCTTTATGGTGTATATGCAATACAAAAGGTTTATCAGGGGCACGGTTGTCAAGCCATTTGAGGGCTTCATCCGTTATTACGTCTGTAGCATAACCATGATAGGTGCTGGTATCGCCCTTCATAGAAATAATGCGGGGCTCAAAATATAAACCTTGTCCCGGCAGTATTTTCCAGTAATCGTAGCCGGTGGGATAGGAGTGGAGATGCCACTTGCCCACAATAGCTGTCTGGTAGCCATGTTGCTGAAATATCTTCGGCATCGTCAGTTTCGATGAATCAAAACGGGTACGGTTATCCTTCATACCATTCTTGTGTGAGTGTTGTCCTGTAATCAATGTAGCCCGTACTGGCCCGCAGATGGAGTTGGCTACAAAATTCCGGGTGAACAACATCCCTTCTTTGGCTAAGCGATCAAGATTGGGTGTTCTAATAAACTTTTTGTTATAAGCGCTGATCGCATCTGCATCATGATCGTCACTCATGATATAAATAATATTGGTGCGTTGTTGCGCAAAACAAAAGGCCGGGGCAAGCAGGAATAAAAGCAATAACCGCATACGAAAAATTATAAGCCTAAGATAGGCAGAATGGCGCAAGCCGGGAGGTATCAAAGGAGTGAAGCAGCGTCTTTGTCAAGAAACCAGTATAGATTGCCGGCAGGGTGAACCAGCGCTGCGGGTAATTGCGTTTTCTTTTGCCCCAAAATAGTTTGCAGCATGGCAGCCTTGCCCTTACCTGCAACGAGGAAGGCTGCATTAGCGGCCTTATTAATCAGCGGAAGTGTAAAACTGATACGGTGCATATTTTTTTCTGGCACAAATACTTCCCTTACCAGCCGTTTCGTCTCTTTAAGCAAGGGACTTTTAGGAAATATAGAAGCCGTATGGCCGTCATCACCCATACCAAGCAGTACTAAATCAAAAGGGTGTTTGCTGTTTACATACTGCCTGATCTTTTTTTCATAGTTAAGCGCAGATTCAGCAGGTGTAAGACCGGTTGTTTCAATGGGGAAAACGTTGGCAGCCGGTATCGCAATAAGCCGCAGCATATTTTCTTCTATCATTCTAAAATTACTTTCCTCGCTGCTGGCCGGTACAAAACGTTCGTCGCTCAGGAAAATAACTACCTTATCCCATTGAATATTTTCTTTAAAGGGTGAACGGGCCAATAGCTGGTATAAAAACCCCGGCGTGCTGCCACCGCTGAGGGCAAGGGTGAAATAACCATAGCGGTTAATGGCTTCATGACTTTTCACCAATATCAAATGCGCTACGGCATCAGCTAATACAATACTGTCGGGCCAGCGGGTAATAATGCTATTGTCTTTCATGCCAATTATCGTTAATGAGGAAGCAGGTACCAGTCTTTTGCATAGCCTTTTAATAAATCTGTTGCCGCACGGGGTCCCCAGGTGCCTGCTTTATAAAAATGTAACTGTTTCTTCGGATTCTTTTTCCAGGTATTTATAATAGGCATGACTGCTTTCCAGGCCAGTTCTACCTGGTCGGCCCGCATAAACAAAGTGGCATCACCCTGCAATACATCCAGCAATAATGCTTCGTATGCTTCAGGTATAGCTTCTGCAAACGAATCTTTATAGGTAAAATCCATTTCCGTATTCCTGAATTTCATTTCAAGGCCCGGAATTTTGCTTTCAAACAATAAACTGATTTCCTGTTCCGGTTGCAGGCTGATGATAAGCCGGTTGGCTTCCACATCATGCTTAAATATTTTATGGGGTGTGTCTTTAAACTGGATGACGATAACCGAAGACTGTTTAGGCATGCACTTGCCGGTCCGCAAAAAGAAAGGAACGCCCTTCCATCGTTTATTATTAATAAAGAGCTTGGCAGCGACAAATGTTTCGGTAGCAGAACCTGAAGCAACATGCTCTTCCTTGCGATAGGCAACCTGCGGCGCATCACCGTTCTTTCCACTGGTATATTGTCCTTTGATAATCGTATTACTGACCAGTTGACCGGTCAGTGGGCGCAGATCTTTTAACACCTGCACTTTGCTGCTGCGTATAGACTCAGCCGAATAACTGCCGGGACATTCCATGGCTGTTACACAAAGCAACTGCAGCAAATGGTTTTGTATCATATCCCGCAATGCACCGCTGCCATCATAGTAACCGCCACGCTTTCCCACACTTACCTGTTCGGCCACACTTATTTGTATGTGATCGATATACTGGTTATTCCATAAAGGTTCAAAAATGGAATTGGCAAAACGGAAAGCCATGATATTCTGTACCGTTTCTTTACCCAGGTAGTGATCGATCCGGTACAATTGTTTTTCAGTAAACCGTTTGCGCAGAAAACGGTTGAGTTTTTGGGCTGTGGCTAAATCGGTGCCAAAAGGTTTTTCCACCACCATGCGGTGCAGGTTATCCTGGTTGCAAAGCGTGTGCTTGTATAAGGCTTCGGCAATAATTTCTATAAAACGGGGGGCAACGGCAAAATAGAAAAGCCGTACACATTTATTTTTGAACGACTTCTCAAATGATGTTAAAGCAGCCTTCAGGTTAATGAAGGTATCAGCTTTTAAAAAATCGCCCTGGATGTATTTTATCTTCGATGCAAAACTTTCCCATTTAGCCGGGTCGGCCTTGCCCGTGCGGGAAAATTCAGCGATGCCGGCCAGCAAATCATTTTTAAAATCTTTTTCTTCAACTGTTGCAAAATCCACACACAGTATTTGAAAAGCAGCAGGCAGGTAATCAGCAAGATATAAATTGAACAATGCGGGTACCAGTTTTCGCCTTGTCAAATCTCCTTTTGCACCGAATATGATAATGGATGATGGTATAGTCTGCATAATTAATCCCAGTTTGTATGAAATGATCCCTCCGCATCTGTACGCTCATAGGTATGTGCGCCAAAATAATCCCGCTGCGCCTGGATCAGGTTGGAGGACATTCTGCCTGTGCTGAACATATCAACATAATGCAGGCTGCTGCTCAAACAAGGCATGGCTGCCTGTTGTTGCATGGCTGTTGTTAAAACCGTAACCACTGCACTGCGATGCACATGCAGCTGCTGATAAAAATCTTTATCCAGCAATAAATTACTAAGCGAATTATTGGCGAGATAAGCTTTGCGCAAATCATTCAGCATAGCGCTTCGGATAATGCAGCCGCCTTTCCAGATGCGTAAAACTTCGGCGATATTGATGCCGTAGCTGTAGGCAGTGGAAGCTGCTTGTATTAGATGCAATCCCTGAATATAACTAACTGCCATGCCAAAATATAAGGCATCATGCGCTGCTTTGGTGATAGCTTCTTTATCAACAGCGGTAGCTGCAACCGGTGTCCGGTAACTGTTAATCTGCACCCTTTCTGGTTTGAATGCGGAAACCTCTCTTGCTGCAACTGCTTCATCAATGGTGGGGGCTGGTATATGCAGTTCAAAAGCACTTACACTCGTCCACATACCGGTACCTTTTTGTGCGGCCCTGTCCAGGACGGCATCTACCAATTGTTGTCCGGGTATTTTATCATCCGGTTGCGCAAAAATCTTTGCTGTAATTTCTACGAGGAAAGATTGAAGCGGGCCTTTATTCCATTCAGTAAATAATTGATGCAGCTCTTCATTGGTGTAGCCGCAACTATTTTTTAGAACGCCGTATGTTTCACTTAGCAATTGCATGATGGCATATTCGATACCATTGTGCACCATCTTTGTATAATGACCAGCACTGCCATTACCAACAAAGGCCACACAAGGGCCTTCATCGCTTACGGCGGCAATTTTTTCTAAGATGGGTTGCAGTTCAGTATAACTTTCTTTGTTTCCACCGGGCATCATACTCGGGCCAAAGCGGGCGCCATCTTCACCGCCGCTTACACCCATGCCGGTAAAATGTACGCCGGTTGTTTTTAATTTTTCAATACGCCTGTTTGTATCATTATAATGGGAATTACCTCCGTCTATTAAAATATCACCTGCTTGCAGGAAAGGAATTACCTCATCAATCACTGCATCCGTAATTTTTCCGGCCGGCACCAGCAGCATAATGCGGCGGGGTAATTCCAGGCTATCCGTAAATTCCTGCATACTGGCACAAGCCTGTACAGGTTTGCCTGCCCCTTCTTCGAGCAATCTTTTCTGCTGATCCGGGTTACGATCATAGCCGCTGGCGGCTATGCCGTGGTCTGCAATATTCAATAACAGGTTCCGTCCCATCGTACCGAGTCCAATCATGCCAAACTGTGCTTTCGCCATGCGTATAAATTTGACCACTAAAGTAAGTTAAAGGCGAATTGATCGTTCATTACCTTTAGTGCTTAATTTTAGTAAAAACAGTGTATGGAATTTGGACGGGTGGATGAAGCCTTATTGGATAAAGTGGATTTTTCGTTGCCTAAGGAACCGGCCTGGAACAAATCCATTTTAAAAGGCAGGCCTGCGAAAAAGGCAAAAGTATATCTGGGCTGCGCCAAATGGGGGCGGCCCGAGTGGGTAGGTAAAATCTATCCGCCTAAGACAAAAGAGAAGGATTTTTTGCAGCATTATGTCAATCACTATAATTCAATTGAATTAAACGCAACCCACTACCGCATTTGGGGTGAAGCCGGTATTGCCAAATGGGCGGAGAAAGCAAAAGGCAAGGACTTTAAATTCTGTCCGAAAATGTACCAGGGCGTTACACACCGGGGTAGTTTGCTGGGGAAAGATTTTGTAACCAATGAATACTTCCGCGGCATCGTGGCATTTAAAGAACATCTCGGCCCTATCTTTATACAGGTAAGTGATTCTTTTTCCCCGAAGCGGAAAGCGGAGTTGTTTACCTACCTGAAAACATTGCCCACTGATTTAGAATATTTCCTGGAAGTGCGGCACCCCGACTGGTTTGCCAAAGAAAATGAACGGGAAGAGATGTTCAGTTTTCTGAAAGAAAACAATATGGGAGCGGTCATCACAGATACTGCCGGCCGCCGCGATTGTGCACATATGCACCTGACCATACCGAAGGCATTTATCCGCTATGTGGGCAACAGCCTGCACGCAACAGATTATACCCGTTGCGATGCATGGGTAAAACGGATGAAGACATGGTTAAAAGGAGGGATGGAAGAATTGTATTTCTTTATGCATATGCATGATGAAGCCACATCGCCGGAACTGACCGTTTATTTAGTGGATAAAATGAACAAGGAGCTTGGGTTGGATTTGATAAAGCCGACCTTTGTAACGCAACCATCCAGCCTTTTTTAAACCCGTATTAAACCTTCTTCACTTAGTTTTGCGATCTAATTATTATTTGATTGCCCGAAACCAAAAAATCATTTTTCGACTTTGCGCTCTTACGCCGGGTATTCCGGTATGCCGCTCCCTATAAAAATAAATTCATTTTATCGGTGGTGCTGGCCATTTTGCTGGCGGCTATGACGCCGGTGCGCCCATTCCTTATAAAGCTTACAGTTGATGAATATATTACCAACAAGGTAGCTTACATGGTGGTGAATATAACGCTGATTCAAATCGGCCTTATACTATTGGAAACAGCCATGCGCTTTGTCTTCTCGTTTACTACAGCATTGCTCGGTCAGTCGGTGGTGCGGGATATGCGTACCGATGTATTTAAAAAAGTACTGAACCTGAACCTGTCCCAGTTTGACAAAACACCCATCGGCACACTTACCACCCGTACCATCAATGATATCGAATCCATCAACGATATATTCTCCGACGGGCTTGTGCCTATTATAGCAGACTTGCTCGCTATCGTTTGTGTACTTGGCTTTATGTTCTGGATGGATGCAAAGCTGGCACTGATTGCGTTGATTCCTTTTCCCATCATGCTGATAGCCACCTATTATTTCAAAGAGAGTATCAACAAGTCTTTTCATAAAGTGCGCAATGCCGTGGCGTCACTTAATTCATTTGTGCAGGAACATTTAACGGGTATGGCTATAGTACAGGCATTTGCAGCAGAAGGCCGTGAGATGGATAAATTTAAAAAGATCAATAAAGAACACCGAAACGCAAATATCAAAGCCATATTCGCCTATTCAGTTTTTTTCCCGGTGGTAGAAATTGTATTGGCATTAGCCATTGGCCTGGTGGTGTGGTATACATCGCAAGAGGCATTGCACCTGCGCCAGAACCAGCAGGGCACTGTGGTGGCTTTTATCCTTTTTCTGAACCAGCTGTTTCGCCCCCTCCGGGTGATTGCCGATAAATTCAATGTGCTCCAGATGGGTATCATCGCCAGCGAAAGGGTGTTTAAAGTATTGGATAATCCGGATGTAGCAGATAATAACGGTAATTATGCACCGGCCAGGGTACAAGGCAAATTAAACTTTGAAAATGTTTCATTTGCCTATGTGGATGATCGGTATGTATTGAAGGGTGTATCCTTTGAAGCAAAGCCCGGCGAAACAATCGCTATTGTTGGACATACAGGCAGTGGTAAGACCACTATAATTAGTTTGCTGAACCGGCTCTACCATATTCAGCAGGGGGAAATAAAAATTGATGACAGGAATATTGAGGAGTATGAAATGGATAACCTGCGCAGCCATATTGGTGTGGTATTGCAGGATGTATTCCTGTTTTCCGGTTCAGTAATGGACAATATCACCCTGCGCAATCCTGATATAAAAAAGGAACGAGTAATGGCTGCAGCCCGTATGCTGGGCATGCACGACTTCATCATGCGCCTGCCCGGCGGCTACGATTATAATGTAATGGAACGGGGAACCACATTGTCGCTTGGTCAGCGGCAAATGCTGTCATTTATCCGGGCTATATTATACAATCCTTCGGTATTAATATTAGATGAAGCAACGTCTTCGGTTGATACAGAAAGTGAACAACTGATACAGCATGCCATCGACACACTTATAAAAGGACGGACTTCTATTGTAATCGCCCACCGGCTCTCCACCATCCGGAAAGCCAGCCGGATAATTGTACTGGACAAAGGAGAAGTTGTGGAAAGCGGCACACATGAAGAACTCCTGCAAAAGGGCGGTTATTATAGCCAGCTTCAGCATAAGCAGGCGGAAAAGATTCAATAATTTTACTGGATAAGGTCTAATTTTTTTAGTAAATAGCAAGTGTGAAGCAGCAATCCAAAATGGAGGAATTACCCTTGGTAGAAGAACTTGCTGCGCTTTATGTGAAGCAGTTCTCATCGCAGGAAGAGGCTGAACGCTACAATAAGATTCAGGATTTGGAGCGTACAGATATGGAGAAATTTCGCCTGTTTTGCAAAATGCTTCGAATTGGAAAAATGCTGGCTTCTGCAAAAATTGTCAAATAGTAATTTAATGGCTATATCCGGGCGATGAAAGACTCGGATCTGTGGCTAAATGATATCATATTAAACAGGAAGAATTTCCGAAAAGCATATGCAGAAGCAGGGTATGGGGATTTTGCCTCATTTGAAACTATGGAGTTTGCTCCTGGCTGGACACAATTTTATATAGCAGACGGCTTAATTCTCGACATTATGACATCAATGAAGGGCCTGGAGGGATTAAGTTTTAAGGAGTGTTATGAGCAGGCAAATATGGCTGATTTGGAGGGCGTTAAGGTTCCATTTTCGCACCTTAACCACCTGCTTGCCAACAAGAAAGCTGTCGCAAGGCCCAAAGATTTGCTTGATATTATTGAGCTTGAAAAAATAAAAAAATACCTGGAAGAAAAAGGAGAAAATAAAAATCCCTGATTACCCTCAAATTCCTTTCGATCCACGGCTATTTTCACCCCCGCACCCTTATCTTTGCGGCAAATTTCGGGGTAGATATGCTCACAAAACGATTCAAATCCTTTACTGTAGCGGTTTTCAGCCTTTTAATGTTTGCGTTTTCTGTTCCGGCTATGGCTGATGGCGGAGATGGTGAAGAGAAACATGCAAAAGAGGAGCTGAATATAGGCGAAGTGATCTTCGAACACGTCTTAGATGGCCACGAATTCCACTTCTTTGGAAAATCCCTGCCCCTCCCGGTGATACTCTACTCACCTGAAAAAGGATTTACGTCCTTCATGTCTTCCAAATTCGAGCATGGACATCATGCACATAATGGGTACATGATCCTGACTGCCCATAATATTAAAGAACTGGGCCTTGACCCGAAGAAACATAAACCAGAAACAATCGTTGCTGTGGATGCCAATGGCCAGCCTGATTTCTCTGTGAAAGTGTACGATTTCTCCCTTACCCGCAACGTGGTACAAATGATACTGGCACTTTCACTGTTTGTATTCATCATGCTGCGTATAGCGAAACGCTATAAAAGCGGTACAGGTGTTACCTCAGCGCCTAAAGGATCGCAAAGCCTGCTGGAGCCGGTTATCACATTTGTACGTGATGAGGTGGCTAAGCCAAATCTTGGGCACAAGTATGAGAAATACCTGCCTTACCTGTTAACGGTATTCTTTTTTATCTTAATCAATAACATATTCGGGTTGATTCCTGGTTCGGCAAACGTAACGGGCAATATTGCCTTTACAGCTGTACTTGGTCTTATCTCTTTTGTGGTGATTATGTTCAGCAGTAACAAGCATTACTGGGGACATATTTTCAATCCGCCGGGTGTACCCCTGGGTGTTAAGTTCATCCTGGTACCGGTGGAGTTCCTGAGTGTATTCATTAAGCCATTCGCCCTTATCATTCGTCTTTTTGCGAACATGGTGGCCGGCCACATTATCATTATTTGTTTGATTTCATTGATATTCATCTTTGGTAATTTAAATACAGCCGCTGGCTGGGGTGCTTCACCGCTTTCCATTGGCTTTACTGTGTTTATTTACTTAATCGAGGTGCTGGTGGCCTTTCTGCAGGCATTCATCTTTACGATGCTGACTGCGGTATTCATTGGTCAGGCATTTGAAGGCGAACATCACGATGACGCACATGCGGCGCATCACTAAAGCGTTTTTTTTAACTATCAATAATTAACAACATGGATTTACTGAATGTATTTCTGCTGGAAGGTATCGCCAACACAGGTGGCGCTATCGGTGCAGGCCTTGCTGCAATCGGTGCCGGTATTGGTATCGGTCAGATTGGTAAAGGTGCTGTAGAGGCAATCGCCCGCCAGCCGGAAGCTTCTAACGATATCCGTGCAAACATGATCCTGACTGCGGCGCTTGTAGAAGGTGCTGCCCTGTTTGCTATCATCGTTGGCTTCCTTGCAATGGTATTATAATCATTGCCCCAAAAAATTACTGCATCCAATGCACAGGGCGGAGGATGCAGTATTTTAAAAACTAAAGTAAAATTGAACTGATATAACATGGAACTGCTTCTCCCTAAACTTGGTTTATTAGCGTGGACATTGCTGGCCTTCCTGATTGTTTTCTTCATACTGAAGAAACTAGCATGGCCTGCTATCATTAAAGGACTGAAAGACCGTGAAAACAGCATCGCTGAATCACTGGCCACAGCTGAAAGAGTAAAAGAAGAAATGGCGCAGATGAAAAGTGAGAATGAAGCTCTGCTGGCAAAAGCAAGGGAAGAAAGGGCGCAATTGCTGAAAGAAGCCCGGGAAACAAAAGATAAGATCATCAACGAAGCGAAAGAGCAGGCTAAAGTAGAAGCCAATAAAATCATCCTGGAAGCACAAGCGGCCATCAGCGCCCAGAAAATGGCAGCCCTGACCGATGTGAAAAACCAGGTTGGTAAACTGGTTATTGAAGTGAGCGAAAAAGTGCTGCGTAAAGAATTAGGCAATAAAGAAGCGCAAGAGGCGCATATTAAAAGCCTGGTGAATGAAGTAAAACTGAATTAATATATTAAAGCTATGAGCTAATAGCTACGGGCTTCGAGGGGTGTTCCTCTGGCTCAAAGCTTAAAGCTCAGGGCTCGAAGCACAACAATATGCGTAATCCACGTTTAGCATTCCGCTACGCCAAATCATTGATGGACCTGGCTATTGAAAAAGGCCAGCTGGAACAGGTATTTGCAGATATGCAATGGCTGCAGACCGCTTGCAAAAGCAGCCGTGATTTTGTAAACCTGCTCAGGAGCCCCATCATTAAAGCAGATGCCAAAAGAAAGATTGTAGAGGCCGTTACAGGGGGCAAGATTAGTGCAATGACTGCCGCATTCAATGCCCTGCTGATTAATAAAGGACGTGAAGGCAACCTGCCAGAGATTGCAGCTGCTTTTATTGAAGCGTATAAGGCACATAAAAATATTCAGACAGTAAAACTGACCACCGCTTCGCCAATCAGTGATATGGTAAAAAATGAAATCATTGACCAAATCAAGAAAACAGGCGGATTTGAAAAAGTGGAACTGGATCAGAAAGTAGATGAGAATTTAATTGGTGGGTTTGTATTGCAGGTAGGCGATAAACTGGTGGATGCCAGTATTGCGTATGACTTAAAGCATATTGCCCGTCAGTTTGAAAACAATGACTTTGTTTACAAGGTCAGATAATCAATAAATATTTAAACAGCAATAAAGATGGCAGATATTAAACCAGATGAAATTTCGGCGATACTGCGTCAGCAGCTCAGCAACTTTAATGCCAGCGCCGACCTGGAAGAAGTAGGTACCGTATTGCAGGTGGGTGATGGTATTGCCCGTGTATACGGATTGGGTAATGTTCGTTATGGTGAACTCGTGGAGTTTGAGAATGGTGTGCGTGCAATCGCCCTGAACCTGGAAGAAGATAACGTAGGTGTGGTACTGATGGGTGAGACCGGCGGTATCCAGGAGGGTTCTAAAGTGAGCCGTACCGGTCAAATCGCCTCTATTAAAGTGGGTGAAGGCATGGTAGGCCGTGTTGTAAACACACTCGGTCAACCAATAGATGGTAAAGGCCCGATCACCGGCGAACTATATGAAATGCCACTGGAAAGAAAAGCACCGGGTGTAATCTTCCGTGAGCCGGTTAAAGAACCGCTGCAAACAGGTATCAAAGCCATTGATGCGATGATTCCTATCGGCCGTGGTCAAAGGGAGCTGGTAATCGGCGACCGTCAGACTGGTAAAACAGCCATCTGTATCGATACCATCATCAACCAGAAAGAATTTTACAAAGCAGGCAAACCTGTTTATTGTATATATGTCGCCATTGGTCAGAAGGCCTCTACCATTGCCGGTGTAATGAAAACATTACAGGACAATGGTGCGATGGATTATACTATCATCGTTGCAGCTTCTGCCAGCGACCCGGCACCACTGCAGTTCTACGCACCATTCGCCGGTGCTGCAATCGGTGAGTTCTTCCGTGATACTGGCCGTCCTGCACTGATTATCTATGATGATCTGTCAAAGCAAGCGGTGGCTTACCGTGAGGTATCCCTGTTGCTTCGTCGTCCGCCAGGTCGTGAGGCATATCCGGGTGACGTATTCTATCTGCACAGCCGTTTATTGGAAAGGGCTGCGAAGGTGATCAACAACGATGAAATCGTTAAGAACATGAACGACCTGCCGGATTCTATCAGGCACCTGGTAAAAGGTGGTGGTTCATTAACAGCCTTACCAATTATCGAAACACAGGCAGGTGACGTATCCGCCTATATCCCAACAAACGTAATCTCGATTACCGACGGACAGATATTCCTTGAATCAAACCTGTTCTTATCAGGTATCCGCCCTGCGATTAACGTAGGTATTTCCGTAAGCCGTGTGGGTGGTAATGCGCAGATTAAATCCATGAAAAAAGTGGCTGGTACACTGAAGCTTGACCAGGCTCTTTACCGTGAGCTGGAAGCCTTCTCTAAATTTGGTGGCGACCTCGATGCTGCTACCAAGAATGTAATTGATAAAGGTGCCCGTAACGTGGAAGTACTGAAACAGCCGCAATATTCACCATTCCCGGTGGAGAAACAGGTAGCTATCATCTACCTCGGTACAAACGGCCTCCTGAAAGATGTGGCGGTAAAAAGGGTGAAAGAATTTGAAGAAGCTTTCTTGCTGGAAATGGAGAACAAAATGCCTGAAATACTGGCAGAATTCAAAAAAGGTAACTTACCGGAAGATGGAATCAAGCGCATGGTGGAACTGGCAAACGGTATGATTCCTGCTTATAAGAACTAAGCAAACAACCCTTATATAATAAATCCTGTCTTTAGGCAGGATTTTTTAATTTTATACCAACCTCAAAGCACATTCTGTAACCTTAAAGTGATTGTATGTACAAGACACTTATCATCGACGACAACAAGGTCGCCAGGGTAATGCTTTCTGAGATGCTTGCCAAAATCAATGAAATTGAAGTAGTCGGGGAATTTGAAGATGCGCCATCGGCCATCAACCGGCTACGGAAAAAGGACATTGATATCCTCTTTCTTGATATCGAAATGCCGGGCATGTCGGGACTTGAATTACTGAAAATTCTTCCCGAAAGACCGCTCACCGTGCTGGTCACTGCGAAAGCAGGCTATGCTGCAGAAGCTTTCGAATTAAATGTAGTGGACTATCTCGTCAAACCATTTTCTATTTCCAGGGTCATGCTGGCTATCGAAAAAGTAATTGAACTGCTTGATGTAAAAAACTCAAGGATCAATAACGTGGAGGGTGATTATATTTTCATCCGCGATGGAAAGACAATCCGTAAAATAATGCTGAAGAGCATACTCTGGCTGGAAGCCAAAGGAGATTACGTGAAAATCTTAACGCAAAACGGAAACTTCGTTATCCATGCCACGCTGCGCAACCTGGAAGAGAAACTCGCAGCCAATGAATTTGTACGGATACACCGTGGCTATATCGTACCCATCAATAAAATAGACTACATAGAAGACGGGGCCGCATTTGTACAGGGAAGTCCGCTGCCGGTATCTGAAAACTACCGGAACGAGTTACTGAAAAATCTTCGCTTGATTTAGCACAATTCACTTCTGGACCAAAGCTTATGAAACCCCGGGTAGGATACTTCTTTTGGATATTGGCATTGGCTTTCGGCCTTATGGGCCTGATTGCTGCTGCCCAGATATTGAGTAAGCAAAATATTACCGGCCTTAAAAAAGGTAACCAGGATGCGGTCGACCTTTTTGCCATTAATAACCAGTTCGAAAACCTGGTTAATCTTTCCTTTGAGTTAAATGCTAAAGTAACCACTCCCGGTGCGCTTCCCTTCAAGCGTCAGACATTGATTGATTCTCTTACTATACTTGGCTATAATGCGGCAGCACTGCAGGCATTAGGTATGAAACCAGAAACAAAAGCCGGTTTCGAAAAGCTAAATAAATTAATCAATGATGAAGTGGAAGCCGGGTTCAATATTGTCAACCTGACAAACAGGGATATAGCCCGGAGAACAGCCGATTCACTCGGTAAACTAAAAATTGCAGACAGTATTTATAATGTGGCTCTCTCTATTCAGAAGTTCCTGGAAAAAGATATGCGCTCTGCACTGAACAGCAATACTACCAGTTCTTCCCGGTTATCAGCATTAAACAAAACCCTGGCCTTAATCGCTATTGCTGCCATTCTGATTCTTTGTGCCATTATCATTAACCGGCATATCAAACAGGTTCAGCTTATCAAACAGCTGGAACAGGCCACCGCTGCGGCAAGGGAGTCGGCCATGATAAAGGAGCAATTCCTGGCAAACATGAGTCATGAGATTCGCACACCATTGCATGCCATAAAAGGATTTTCACGATTACTGTCGCTAACGCCGCTTTCGTCACAGCAAAAAGAATATACCGGTATCATCAATGAATCGAGCAGTAACCTGCTGAATATTGTTAATGATATACTGGATATTTCAAAAATTGAGGCCCACAAACTCAGGATTGAAAACAAAGAGTTCGATTTGCCCAGGCTATTGGGAACAACTGAAGCCATGTTCGGAACACTGGCTATGGAGAAAGGGCTGCGTTACGAACAACAAATTGAAGCGGATGTACCTGTTTGTTTGAAAGGTGATCCGGACAGGCTATCGCAAATACTTATCAACTTAGTAAGCAATGCAATTAAGTTTACAGAAAAAGGGTTTATAAAAGTGAATGTTTCCCTGGACGCCAGGGAAAGGGATATCTGCAGGCTTAGGTTTACGGTGAGTGATTCAGGCACGGGCATACCTCCCGGAAAACAGGACATCATCTTCAGGCGTTTTGAACAATTGCATACTGCCGATAGTGAAGTAATACAGGGAACAGGATTGGGCCTTAGTATTGTAAAGAGCCTGACCGAACTGATGAACGGATCAGTAACGGTACAATCGAAAGAAGGCAGCGGTTCTTCCTTCCAGGTAGTGCTTCCATTTACGGTCGCCAGGCCGGCTGTTACAAGCGAAACCAAACCATCACAGGAGAATTCCGGAGGTGACAATATGTTCTATGAAGGAGTTTCAATATTAGTGGTGGAAGACAATAAGGTAAACCAGCTGCTGATGCAGAAAACACTGGAGCGGAAAAAAATAAAGACATCGCTTGTCTTTAATGGCCAGGAAGCCTTAAATATGTTACAAACAAAAAAGTTTGATCTGATCTTTCTTGATATACAAATGCCCGTAATGGATGGTTATACTACGGCCCGTAAAATCAGGAGTAATAATATCGCCACGCCAATTATAGCTATGACGGCCTTTGCACTGCCAGGTGAGAAGCAAAAATGTTATGATGCCGGAATGGATGTTTACCTGGCCAAGCCGTTGGATTATAATCAGCTTGACAAGGTATTACGGGAGTACCTGGCAGACAGGATAGTCTTCCATACCGATACAGAAAGCTATACACCTGTTGACATAAGCGAATTACTAAAACTAACCGGTGGGGATGCGCCGCTTGCGAAGAAAATAATGGCGGAAATAGTGAAGGAAATTCCTCCGGCAATTGTAAAACTGGAGTATAATGGTGAAGGCAAAGACGATGTGTTGCGTAAGGCCTGTCATCATATGATATCCACGTTTTCGCCACTTGGTGATCGGACGGAAACGCTTACAAAAATTATAGACCTGAATGCAGAAATTGGATCCGGCAATTATGCAATGCAGGAAATAAAGAGGGATGAACTGGTACACCATCTTGGAGATTTAAAACGGGATTTGACCGGGATGCTGCTCAGCTACCGGGAGTTAGCTTAATTTTAAGGGAGTGAAAGAAAGGCGTATATACATAATACTGATGACAGGAACTATCCTGATCACCATACTTATGCTGATAATCGATTACAGGCAACAGGAGTATGAAAAAGAACAATTGCAGTTCAGGCTAACACGGAGTGATTTGCAACCTGGAAAAAACATTGATCAGTTATTGCTTACCGGCAACGATCTTTCAGTAACCGAAAAGAACGCTTTTATCAATATATACCTTAAATCGCCTGAAATTTCTGCGAATGGCGATAAAGGATCAACAAAAAATAAGCGGGATGAGCTTTATCGTTCTATCTTGCAGCGTAGAATAAACCGGACTACCTCAAAGCCACAGGAAGATTTTTCCGTGAGACCGGTTCCTAAGTAGCGGGCGAAAGCCCTCCTTTTTTAACCTGCCGTATCTCCGGGAATGGAGATCATATGTGTATGTGTTATAAAGCAAGTTAAAATTTACATGCCGCCTGACGCGGTATGAAATGTGGTAAATTCAAAATATATGTACATGCGAAACGTAGTGGCTATTGCAACAATGATCGTATTTTTTTCCTCCTGCTGTATCCAGGAAAAAATGCAAACAACAAAAACAGCTTTAAGTGAAATTAATGCAAGCCAGCACACGGAGAAAAACCGGCTTGGCGGAGTAAACACCTTAGCTGCCAGCCGAAGGGCAGCGGGAAATATCGACAGTGTGATTGAAGACAGGGTAATTCGCAAGATATCTCAGTATATGAAGGGTATGGATCCGGTTGCCATGCTGTCAGGTAATATAGATAGTATGCTCACCCGGCGAAAACAATTTCGTAAACAGTACAAGAAATATGTGCTGCCTTCGCTTGATTCGATGAAGCAGTATAGCGGGAAGTATAATGACCGGCTGAAGACCTATATGATGATCGAGGATGCACTGAACACATCCACCTACCAGCTTTTCGATTTAGCAGCATTTTTTGCATCTGGTAAGTATAATATACCCGAAAACAAAATCGCACTGGCAGAGGCATCTTTTGCCCCCATTATTGATTCCATGTTTGCATTTGCCCGCAAATACAATATACCGAGCACGGCTTCGCTGGTGATAATCGGTTTTGCTGATGGGGCAGGGTTTTCAGATGACGGGCCCCTGATAGACACACTAACTGCATTGATCGGAAACAAAGCGGCAACCAAGGAGGAATTGAATAAGAAATTGTCTGAACTGAGGGCAAATGAGCTTATAGTACACCTTTCAAAAGTGTATGACCAAAAAGCTGCAACCTCTACACAGGGTATTAAACCCGGAGTGGAATATATTAGCCAGGGTAAAGGGGAGGCCTATCCATTTGCTTCGATAAAAGATTATACCATCGACGATCCCCGCCGCCGTATAGTGCTTTGCTACTGGGCAGTACTGCCTGATTAAAACCGCTCTTAAGTGCCTGAAAGATAGGTTGTCTTGATACATACCGCTTCCGGCGATCTATTAACAGCTTTCACCGAAAGAAAACCCGCGATGATGTAAAGGACTACATCTTTGTACTGCTTTGAGGTAAAACAGGCTGCGAGGGAAGGCTTAATCTTTTTAGGTTAACTGTTGGTCTAAAACCTCCTTCCCTATGCAGACCTGCTTTTTTATGCCTTGCTGCAGCGGATTTCCCGTTACTCTGCAGAAATTTTCTCCATTTTCAATATTCTATACTGTTGAAAATCAATCGTTATAGTATTTTTGCTACATAAAATACGGTATTTTTTACGAGAAAATACGCTGAAAACTTGCAAGTAAAAAAACTGCGTATTATGTTTACATCCGATTCGAATAATCCCTGAGAAAACAACGAAATCCAACCCCTTGAAACGAACTTCCTCTAACGGATTTTTACTATCCGTCGTTTCAAGAAATTATAGGTTTTATTTCATGTTCAACCCAGGGTGGTTCAATCAGACCTAACTAATCGTATACCCAAAGTTGAAAACAATGAAAACTTTTTTACTCCTCATTAGCATCCTGCTTTTACAGACTGCAATGTTTGCCCAGACAGGACCAGAACTAACCTTTACAAACCCAACACTGGTAAGCGGTACGGCGAATAAGCAAGGGGCTATTTACCGTTTTAGCAATATTACTCCCGGCGTGGATGGCGAAATGAAGCTGCGGAAGTTTTCAAGAAATGATATTGTAATGGCCAACGTTGATAACTCAACGTTTGGTTGGGATAAAGCTTTTCAGCCTGAGTTTGGATTAGCAGGTTTAGTACCCGCCAATCAAAACTGGTACGTTGATTTTGAACTTACTTTCTATAATGCAGGCACAAACGTAAAGCGAAAAATGGATACCGTAAACCTTACGGCACTGGATGTAGATGGTGATGGACAGGCTATATCAGAATATGTTACCTACGAGAACCCAAATTCAGTTTTATATTCAACATTAACTTTTCTCACCTCTAATATTATAGGAAACATCGGGCAGGTTTTTGAATGTGAAAGGGATCATCTTTCCAGCCCGCTGATTGCCTGCCTCGTTTGTGGCGGCGATGGCGAACTGCACAACGGAGATGAATGCAGCAGTTGTGAGGGTAGTGGTAAAAAGCACCTGCTTTGCGGACACCCTTACGAAGGTGCCAGCGGCAATACAGTATTAGGCCCCGTAAATAATTTCGTAAACATAGATACAGCAGCTACGCAGGTAATGGCTACCTACCAGTTTTTGAACAAAGACAGGATCCGTTTCCGCTATGGTGCAAAAACGAACAACAATTCAAGTAATGGTGCAGGTGTACGCTTAAACTCTACCTGGTTCAGGAGATTCAGCATGTCGCCCATTTCTGTTTTACCGGTAAAACTTACTTCATTCACTGCATTACTGAAAACAGATACCCGTACAGAACTGAAATGGGTTTCGGCCGAAGAAAGCAATCTTAGTCATTACGTAGTCGAAAGAAGTACAGATGGAGCAAATTATACAGATGCAGGTACAGTGTTTGGTATGGGTAATAATAGTTCACAGGCATCTTATTCGTTTGCGGATAACATCAGTGCTGTACAAAGCAAAATAATCTACTACCGCATCCGTTCTGTTGACAATGATGGAAAGGTGAGCTTGTCTGAAGTGCGTATCATCCGCCTTAGTAAGCAAAGCAGCGATATGATAACTGTTATGACTTATCCAAACCCGGTTAGCAACGATTTGCGTATCACTCTTCCTGGGGCATGGCAAAATAAGACAGTCGTGTATGAATTGTTTGCTCTGAATGGCCAGTTGGTACATAAGTCTGCATCTGTTACAGCCAGCCAAACAGAAGTGAAAAATATAGCAGGCCTCCAATCGGGTGTATATAACCTCCGTGTAACTTGTGAGGGACAAACGGGCACACAAAAAATTGTAAAACAATAAATTAAAGATATTTTCTGGTTCTGGACGGAGAAACCGCTTTGCAATTGCAGGCGGTTTTTTAAAAATAATTTGGTTTATAAAATAAACTACTTTACGTTTGTGATGAAAATTGACGTTTATGAAGAAATATGCAGGCTTTCTGCTAACCGGGTTATTCGCAATGGCCATTCATGGATTTGCCCAAACTACTATTTCCGGCGTGGTTAAAGATGGTAAGGGAAAGCCGGTACAAGGTGCGAGCATTTCTATCAAAGACAGTTATGACGGGGCCACATCAGATTCGCTTGGCAGGTTTTCCTTCAAAACGTTTGAGAAAGGAACGCAGGTGCTCACTATAACAAATATTGGTTATAAAGCTTTCGAACAGCAGGTTTCCTTGGATGGTAAACCTGTAACCATAGACGCTGCTATAAAAGAAGAAGTAACCGAACTGACAGCGGTTGTTTTGTCGGCAGGTTCATTTGAGGCCAGCGATCGCAAACGGTCTGCTGCAGTACTGGATCCAATCGATATCGTAACGACAGCAAGTGCGAATGGAGATATTACAGGTGCATTAAAAACATTACCAGGGGCGCAACAGGTGGGTGAAAGTGAAGGTTTGTTTGTACGTGGCGGGACGGCGGCAGAAACAAAAACGTTTATAGACGGAACCCTCGTCAATAATTTCTTCTTCAGCAGTGTGCCCAATATTGCCCAATTCAGCCGCTTTTCCCCTTTTATTTTTAAAGGAACCGTATTTAGCACGGGCGGCTATTCTGCTTTGTATGGACAAGCCCTTTCTTCCGCATTGATACTTGAGTCTATCGATCTGCCGGAACAATCATCAGCCAACCTTGGCTTTTCTGTATTGAGCGGCAGCGCAGGTATTCAAAAATTATCAAAAAAGAAAAACTTTTCCTGGGGAACAAATTACAGTTACACCAACCTGGGCCTTGCTTTTGCAGTGATAAAGCAAAAACAGGACTACTCTACAGTGCCCACCTTTCACAACCTGGATGCAAACTTCAGGGTAAAGACATCGAAAACGGGGATGCTGAAATACTATGGCTATTACAGTACCAATAAACTGGCTTTTACCACGCCAAGTATTGACTCCTTAGGTTACCTCGACAAGTTTGCCATCAGCAATTCCAACCTGTACCACAATCTTTCCTGGCGGGAAAGCCTTAAAAACAGGTGGAGGCTGCAAGCGGGCCTTTCGTACACTAATAATAAGGATGATATAAACAGCCGTATGCAGGATACAAACGAAAAGGATGTATTGCTCACCAACCTGGAAGGGAAGAGTTTTGATGTGGATACACGGGGAAATTATATCAATGCTAAACTTGTGCTGGAAAAAAAACTGAAAGGATTAAGCGCTGTCCGCTTTGGCTCAGAATATAATTACAGCAATGATAAATTGGTTTACACCAGTTATAATGGCCAGCAATATCCATCTGCCTTAAAAGAACATATTAAATCGCTTTTTGCTGAAGGGGATGTATATGCTACAAATGACCTGGCTGTCAAAGCCGGCCTTCGCTTTGAACATTCCTCTATACTGGATAAAGTAAATGTAGCCCCCCGCATGTCTGTTGCGTATAAACTGGGTAAGGGAACACAGGCGTCCCTGGCTTATGGTGTTTTCTACCAAAATCCGGAACGAAGGTATCTTCCATCCACCGCCTCACTTACATTTATGAAGGCCACGCATTATATAGCCCAGTTTCAGAAGTCGATAAACCAGCAAACCCTCCGGGTGGAAGCGTTTTATAAAAAATACCATAACCTGGTTAAAACAGGATTTGTAAATTTTTCAGAAACTGCCGTAAACAATAATGGTTTTGGCGATGCCAAAGGGGTTGAGTTTTTTTGGCGGGATAAAAAGACGATTAAAGATTTCGACTACTGGATTTCTTATTCTTATCTTGATACTAAACGGGATTTCCTGAATTTTCCCTTTGCTGTTACACCCAACTTTGCAGCCAAACACACGGCTTCGCTCGTCACTAAAAAGTTCGTACAAAAATGGAAGACAAACTTGAATGCAGCGTATAATTATACAAGCGGCCGCCCATACTATAATATTGGCTTTGATGGCAGCAATTATAAATTTACCGATCGGGGTACCATACCGGATTATCACAATGTGAGTTTTTCTATCAATTATCTGCCTTCCATAGGTAAGCAGGGAGCTAAATCTTTTGCAGTATATGTACTGCAGGTGAGCAATATTTTCAGTATAAGACAGGTGTACGGATACCGGTATTCCTACAACGGTTACCGGAAAGAAGCTGTTGTTCCTACTTCGAGAATGTTTGTATTTATCGGGGCGTTCATCAGCTTTGGTGTGGACCGGAGCGACGAAATTATAAATAACGGACTTTAATTTTTTTATATTAAAAACAAAAATCAATGAAAAAGATAATGTTGGTTGCTGTAGCGGTGGTATGCACACTCTCCGCATTTTCACAAAGTGAAAAGTACATTAAGGCCATGGAGCCTAAAGTGGCCATGCTGGATTCTAATAATTCAGTTGATGGCTGGAAAGAACTGGCCAATGCGTTTGAACGTATTGCTGAGGCAGAAAAGACATTGTGGGAGCCATATTACTATGCCGCATTTGCAAATGTGATGGCCGCTACTATGTCTATGCCGCAGGGCAGCTTTGGTGACAATAGCGCCATCAGCGATCCAATGGCAGATAAAGCCGAGCAATTACTCAATAAAGCCATGGCTATCAGTAAAGACAATTCTGAATTGTATTGCGTAAAGAAAATGATCCATTCACTCCGGTTGATGGGCAATGTAATGGCCCGTTATCAAACAGAACTGCCCAGCGCAGCTGAGGCATTGGAGAAAGCAAAATCGCTGAATGCCAATAACCCCCGGGTTTATATACTGGAAGGGCAGGATAAATTCTATACACCGGTTGAGTATGGCGGAAGCAAAGAAGAAGCAAAGAAGCTATTTGAGAAAGCACAGGAAATTTTCAACACCAGCAAACCTGGTAGCAGTATCGAACCACAGTGGGGCAGGGGACAGGTGATTTATTTCCTTTCTCAAGTAAACTAATCGTAAAGGCCCTGCTACAGGGCTTTTCATATTTTAATGTCCCGCCATGCCTGAAGAAAAATTCTCAGCCGAACAGAGCCTCCGCCTGATCCAATCCATGATCAGTAAGACAAAAAAAGATATGTCTGACAACAGTATCTATTTTCTTGTATGGGGCTGGATAACATTTATCGGCTGCACCGGTCAGTTTATGCTTAAACATATTGTGGAATATGAGCACCATTACCAGGTATGGTTCCTGGTCATTATCGGTGTCGTCTTCAGTATATGGCAGGGCAATAAAGATGGGAAAAAGCAAATAGTCCGTACATATACCGGTGAAAGTATGAAGTACTTATGGATGGGTATGGGTATCAGCTTTTTTGTATTAAGTATGATACTGACAAAGATTGGATGGGGTACGGTTATTTTCCCATTTTTTATCATGCTCTATGGGTTGGGCACATTTATATCCGGCTGCCTGCTGCACTTTCGCCCCCTGGTTATTGGTGGTATCATAGCCTGGCTGCTGGCTATCGGGGCTGCCTGGGTGAATTATGACTACCAGATGCTGTTTGGGGCAGCCGCTATTTTGGTTAGCTATATCATACCAGCTTATCTGCTCCGCTACAGAAATAAAATTGCTAATACTTAATACGGCCATATGAGTGATACAGAAAAACAACTCACCGAACGGGAAAGCCTTGATCTGATAACACAAATGATCAATAAAGCAAAAGATGCCTGTCATGATACGGGCATCGCTGCTATAATGTGGGGGAGTGTTATTGCCATATGTTCATTGGTCAGGCTCTCGGAAATTCATTTTGGATATAAACTGCCGTTCGATATATACCTGCTTACCATGGTGGCACTTATTCCGCAGATTTATTTCACTATACGTGAAAAAAGGAAAAGAAAAGTGAAAACCTATGATGATGTTTTTATGGATGCCCTGTGGATGGGATTTGGCATAACCATATTTCTGCTCATCTTCACCAATGCTGCCATGTATAACGAATGGCAACCAGCAGCGGCGGCATATAAAAAAGCAACCGGCAATATATACCCTTTCCGCTTATATGAGTATACGTCTTCCCTTTTTCTTATATTATATGGTTCCCCCACTTTTGCTACAGGTATTACGATGAAATTTAAACCCATGTTATTGGGTGGCCTGTTTTGCTGGGCCTGTGCTGTTGTAACAATTTACACGCCTGTTAAAATTGATTTGCTGCTGGTGGCCTTATCGGCTGTTTTTGCCTGGCTTATTCCGGGCATTATAATGGAAAAGGACTACAGGAAAGCTAAAAGAGAATTGGCAGCCACACATGTTTAAAGATCTTGATCCTATATTACATTCGCAGCTAAGGCTGGCCGTTATGTCACTTTTGATAAGCGTAAAAGAGGCAGAGTTTACATTTATAAAAGAGAAAACAAGTGCGACGGCCGGAAATCTCAGTGTGCAGGTACAAAAATTAAAAGACGCCGGCTATATTGAAGTGATAAAGCAGTTTAAGGATAACTATCCCCAGACTATCTGCAAAGTGACAAAGGAAGGGGTGTCAGCCTTTGAGAAATATGTTGAGAATTTGAAGACATACCTTGGTCAATCCTGAAATGGAGAAGGCCCTTTGGATAAAGGGCCTCATTTTTTCTCCGTTGGTACTCTAAGTGTATGAAAATTTTACAGAAGAAGCACCCCTCAATATTTTTTTACCGGCACTGGAATTAAGCGGGGAACTTCCTTTTTCCCGTTACTTAGTTTTTCCAGTACTTTTTTGATGCGATCGTAACCTTCTTTCAATACTTTTTTGAATGGTTTGCCCATGGTAATTTTATGCTTTGGGATTTACTTCAACCAGTGAAGAATATTCTGTTTGCTGATTTTTATTGACAACTTTAATACGGTATACGGTTTTTTTATTCCCGGCTTTTTCGTAAAACTGGTATTTATCAGTTGCGGCTTTGTCTGTACTGAATACCAGGGCCGCCAAGCTGAAGTTTTTGCCATCGGTGCTTTTTTCCACTTCAAACTGGTAGGCTGTTTCATTCTCACTTACCGTCCAGTCAAGCACCACTTTATTTTCTTCCAGGCTTGCATTAAAGCTAAGCACTTTGGCGGGAGCAGGTGGGTTGATGGTGGACAGGCTTGCAAAAGGGGTGATGCCGGTTTCTTCTGTTTCAGGGTGGTAAGCCAGGCGAAGGCCGACTATGATTACAAAAAGCAAATTCTTTGTCATTTCTTAGGGTTTTATCCGGGCATTGCATCAGCTTTGCCGGATTGATTATTGTTTACCCACAGAAATATTGGATGTTAGGTTTGGAAACAGGCCTGAAAATAATTACGGTAAAGGAAGTACTGAAGAGATGGGTCGGTACGGCTGTTTATCGTAGTTTTACCAGGGTATATGTTGTTTTCCGAATCGGAAACAAACCTACTAACTGTGCGGAGTATTTGCAAGTGTTTCTCCAAATAAATTTTATAAAAATGTTAATTGGAGCAAAGAGAGTGTAAACCTTTAATAGCTTTATTTGTTATTTTTTTGTTGATGGACAATATCATACAGGTCAAAAATCTTTCGAAATCATTCGGCAACTTACAGGCAGTTGATAACCTGTCTTTTTCAGTCTCCAGTGGCGAAGTATATGGTTTTCTAGGGCAAAACGGCGCAGGTAAATCTACGACCATCCGTATGCTGCTAACGTTAATCAAGCCTGATAACGGCAGTATCGAAATTTTTGGGATGAACCTCGCCAGCCACCGAAAGGAAATTCTGCGGCAGATGGGAGCCGTGATTGAAAAACCTGATTTATATAAGTACCTCACTGCTAAGGAAAATATTCGCATCTTTTCCAGGTTAAGTGGTGTCAGCGTTTCTGATAAGCAACTCCATGACCAGCTCGTCATGGTTGGCCTTTCAGGCAGAGAAAATGATAAAGTGAAAACCTATTCGCAGGGAATGAAACAACGGCTTGGTCTCGCCTGTGCATTAGTACATAATCCCCCGCTTATCATATTAGATGAACCGGCTAATGGTTTGGATCCGCAGGGCATTGCAGATATGAGAAATATGATCCGCAGCCTGAGTAAGGAGCAGGGTAAAACCATCCTGGTATCATCGCACCTGCTTAGTGAAATGGAAATGGTGGCCGACAGTATGATAATTATTAATAAGGGAAAAAAAGTGGTGGAAGGAAAAATGACCGACTTGCTGAATCCTGCCAGGCAAATTATTGAACTCATTGCTACA